>NZ_JARFXU020000003.1:0-304077 GCF_029581595.2 Arthrobacter sp. NQ7
CAGGTTTTCCCTATGGCAGCGGGATGAGTACTGGCGGGAAAAGGGACGAGACCCTAAGCATCCGGACCGCTTCCCCTCGAGTGGTGCTGCCGAATAGTTCCAGATCGAATAATCACCGTTGCCAGTAGAAACTGCGACGGGACCCGGTCCTAATGACGCCGTTGTATCGACGCCCCCACCACCGCGCCCGCTCCCAGTCCCAGGAAAGCGCCCCAGAACGGGTCGTGGAACAGCGCCAGGCCCAAACTGATTCCCAAGGCAGCACCGACCAGGCAGCAAATCCACAAGGCTTTGTTCACGCTGTCTCCGCTAAGAATGGCAATGGCATCAGGTCCTGCTGACAATACTGCATACCCCCAGGCCCCAAGCCGGATTTGTAGGGGCGGCATTGCAGCAAGTTGGGTAGCCCAACCCCATGCGCTGCGGACGCCGGCGGGCCTAACCTTCCGGGTACAGCAGCAGGCCGTCCAGGCCTGCAGGGGCACGCGATGGAGGCTGTACCAGCAGCTCCAGACCGGGTTGAGCAGACAGCGGCGTGCCGGCCCACCTGATCCCGCCTAGGACACCCATGCGTGAACTTCCGCTCCCCCATTCCTGCACCCACTGCGAATCCGTCTGCCCGGGGTGCCGCGACGGAATGCGGCAGGAGGCGCTGCATCAGGCCCCCGGCAGGGCCGTCGTGCTGCTGCGGCCGGCGCCCGTGAAAGTCCGCTCGCTCCGCGCAGCGGCAGTGGCCTACACCGTGACTGATGTGCTCGTCGAGTGGGACGACAACGGGTCCTACCACCTCCGCTGGGAGGCAAGCTGGCTTGTTCACAGGTGTCCGGACCAATGAGGACCCCGTACGCTACCTAGCCTTCAGGTGGCCCCGCAACTACTCCGGGCACCCTGCCCCTTTGGCCTTAGGTAAGTAGCACCAAGAACCATATTCAAGTACCCCTTACGGGTGTTGGGCCGCAGCGCGAAAACTAACGTCGTGGACACATGGGGCGGCGCATCATCGCCGCCGGAGCCAGCCGAAAGACAGATCCTTCCGGTGGCCGGAACTGCCCTGGTCCTTGCAGCAGCCCGAGGAACTGGGCACCCCTCCTTGAAACGCCTCCATTGCTTCACCCGGTTTCCACGCAGGGGCCCTGATGACAAACCTCTTCGCATCCCTCCATGCTGTCCAGCCGCCAGTGTTTTTCGACGCCAGCGGCGACCGCTGGCGCCGATTGCTCAACGCGCTCCTGGCCGCTGTCTTGTCCATTGTCCTTGCGTTGGGAGCGGTGCTGCCCGCTGCCACGGCCCCGCTCCAGCAGGGCCCCCTCAACCAGTCCCCCGACTATCCCCGCCGCCTGCTTGCCGAGCAGTACCTGAAGAACATCCCGAAGGTCGGCTATGAGCAGGGCAACGAAATTTTCCACAGGATTGCACTGGTGGAGCACAAGGACGGTGTCGACCTGCTGAAGGATCCCTTCAGCAACGATGTCTGGAGGGAGGCAACAGCAGAGGAAGCCGCGGCGATAGGAAACAGGCCCTATGCCATCGAGGCGTACGGCCTGCCTCCCGACCACACCCTCATGCTGACGTTCGACGATGGGCCGGACCCCCGCTACACTCCGGAAATCCTGGACCTGCTTTCCCATGAGAGTGTTCCTGCAACCTTCTTCGTGGTGGGGGGAAAACGTCGTCGAGAACCCGGACATCCTTCGCCGCATCATCCGGGAAGGCCACATGGTGGGCAACCACACCATGACCCACATAGACTTCTGGGCGCACGACGATGCCTACAACCGGCAGGAAATCATCGGAGAAGACCGGGTGCTTCGCGCCTCGGGCAACTACGCTTCCAGGCTCTTCAGGATCCCAACGGGCAATCCGGAAAATAACACCCTTGCCCTGTTGCAGGCCCAGCAGCTCGGGTACCTGCACGTCAACATGGACTTGGATACCCGGGACTGGGAATACAAACCCGGGACCCCCGTCCCTCTGCCGGAGCTGGACGGGCTGGGCCATGTCATGCTGGTCCACGATGGAGGCGGTGACAGGACAGCCACGGTCGAGATGCTCAAGGAGTTCATCCCCAAAGCCAAGGCCGCGGGCTACCGTTTCACGACGCTGGAGCCCATGCTTCCAGCCGATTTCGTTCCCAGCCACAACGTGGATGCCGGTTTGCAGGACAACCTGACGTTCGGGGCACTCACCGCGTACCTGGTAACCCCCAACCTGGTGATGAACTGGCTGTTCTGGTTTGGAGTTGGATCCTTGACCATCCTGACCTTCCTGTTTGTTGGCCTGGCACTGGTCAACAACGTCCGGCAGGGGAAGCGGAAATGGCCGCCACCGGACCCGGAGGCCTGGCCCCTCGTCAGCGTGGTCCTGCCGGTTTTCAACGAGGAACCCGTGGTATTCAAAACACTCGAGGCACTGAAGGCCAGCGACTACCCCAATTTTGAGGTGGTGGCCGTCGATGACGGATCCTCGGACGGAACCCTCGACGTCCTCAACAGCTACGCCGGCGCCTGGCCGCAGCTGCGCGTGTACACCCAGGCCAACACCGGTAAACCCGCCGCCAGCAACCACGGCATCATGGAGTCGCGGGGCGAGGTCATCGTGACGTTGGACGGTGACACCTTGTTCGAGCCGCAGACCATCAGAATGCTTGCCCGGCACTTCACCGTCCCATCGGGGGCCAAGGAGGTAGGGGCCGTCGCCGGCCATGTAAAGGTGGGCAACCGGCGCAACCTGGTTGCCGGCTGGCAAAGCCTGGAATACCTGTCGGGTATTTGCGTGACCCGGATGGCGGAAGGCTTGATGGGCGCCATCTCGATCGTTCCCGGAGCGTGCGCGGCGTGGCGGAAGGATGCCTTGGTCAAGGCGGGGGGATATTCTGACGCGACCCTCGCCGAGGATGCAGACCTGACACTCTCCCTCCAACAAATGGGTTACAGCATCACGCAGGAGAACCGTGCGGTTGCCTGGACCGAAGCGCCGCTGACATTGCGGGGATTGTTCAAGCAGCGCCTGAGGTGGACCTACGGCAACATCCAGACCCTCTACAAGCACCGGTCCATGCTCTTCAATCCAAAGTTCGGGGCCCTCGGAATGCTGACGATGCCTTACGCGCTGGTCTCCGTCCTGGTCCCCCTGGTCTTCATGCCCCTGGCGGTGGGCGTCGCCGTCCTCAGCCTTGCCCGCGGCGAATGGCAGGCGATCGCAATGTTTTCCGCGTTTGTCGCCACAACCCACCTGCTGGTCTCCATCGTGGCAGTCCTCATGGTCCACGAGAGTCCGCTGCACCTGCTCATCGTGCCCATCTACCGGCTCATTTACGAGCCCCTCCGCGCCTACGTAGTCTTCGGATCCGCGATCATGGCACTGAGAGGCTCCGCTGTCGGATGGTACAAGCCGCAACGGACCAACAGCGCCACGCTGCCGTCGTCCACCCCGGAGGCCCTCCCCCTCTCCCCCGGCTCTGCCTGACGTGCCGTATGGAAAACCTCCCTCCATCCGCCGGCTGCGTCCCGTCCTTCCCGGCGCAGCAGTCATCCTGGCCGCCTGACGTCACCGCCCTTACAGGCTTACGGGGCCGTGGACCGTTACGGGCTGGACACCTTTGACCTGGATTCGGGGCCGGGCCGCAGAACCGGAACCGGCCCTGGCCCGCGCGGCAGCACTGCCCCGGCTTCAGGCCGCTCGGACGCCGGATCGTCCGCTCAGAATCTGGTTGACGTTGCCGGGCGCCAGGAGTGGACTGGACGAAGGCGGCAGGTACAGCGTGGAGTCCATGCCCGCTGCGGGAGTCGAGCTGGCAGGAGCGAACATCATGACCATGAAATTCGGGCCCCTCGCTGACGGTGAGAGCATGCCCAGCGCCTCCGGGCAGGATGCCGCAGGCCTCGGCAGCTTGGCCGCTGGGCAGGGAGTAAGACGCATTTCCCTCTGGTCAGCCAACCGGCACACCGGCTGCGCCGCAGCACCAGCCGCGGAAGACCGGAAAAGGCCCTCCAGTCACTGCAGCGGCATAGACCACGAAGCGGGCAAATTCGCTGCCGTCCTCGGCCATGCGATCACTCGGAGCTGACCGTGATGCGGCAGGGGAAGGCCTGGTCCCGTGGTCGGAAGCAGGACCTGGGCCGGCTGCTGCGGACAGGCAGATGCGCACTGTCAGCGGCAGTGTCCTGTTGCCTGGCGCTCGCCGTCAACGCCTGCACCCCTGCCGCACCCCAAACCGAACCTGAATCCATCCGGAAGGACGTGTACGTCACCGCCTACACCTGGTTCGACAACACGCCGCCCGGTTCCGCGAAGATCAGCCATCCCGTCGTGCACCAAGAAGCCGGCGGGGCGGGGACCTACGCTGATCCGGTGACGATCGCCGTCGGCCATTCCCGCAGCACCGGCCAGGACGTCCTGGACGTACCTGCCGGCACCAGGATCTACCTTCCTGACGTCCGCCGCTACTTCATCGTGGAAGACACCTGCGGGGACGGGCCGGTGCCGGAGGAAGGGCCGTGCCACACCGGCGCCGAAAAATACGGCGGCGCAACCCTGTGGATCGACATGTGGATCGGCGGCAAGGATGAAGCCAAGTCGTTTGTCCGGAACTGCGCACGCAAGGTCACCGGTGTCCGCACGGTGATGTTCAACCCACGGGACGACTACCCCGTCGCATCGGGCCATGGGGTCATCCATGGCGGAAGCTGCGACGCCGGCTATGGGAACGGCGTGGCCCCGCAGTGATCCCGGAACTGCTGCCGGGAAACACCAAGGCACCGCGGCTAAGCTCGAAACATGAGTTCCCTGAAAACGAAGCCGGCGCCAACAGCATCCGCACGACTTGTCCTGGCGGCGGCCGTAGCCGACGCCGTGCTGATCCTTGCCTTTGCCGCGATAGGGCGCGATGCGCACCACCGGGAGGAACCCGTCCTGGGTGTGCTGCTGACTGCATGGCCGTTCCTCACCGGCGCCGTTGCGGGATGGCTGGTTGCCAGGGTATGGCGCAGCCCCCTGTCCGTCATCCGTGCGGGCATCCCCGTCTGGCTTGGCACGCTTGCGGGAGGCATGCTCCTGCGGGCACTGACCAACCAGACAGTGGTCCTGCCGTTTGTCATTGTGGCAACGCTGGCACTGGCGGTCTTCCTGATCGGTTACCGCCTCCTGTTCGCCGGCGCTGCACGGCTGCGCCGCAAGTAAGGCCCGCGGCAGGACGGGCGGCAGCCAGGGAAATGGGTGCCGTGTAATAGGGTTGGCAGCAGAGGAAAAACCTGCCGGGCCTTGCTGCGCCGGAACTGATCGAAGGGGTTCGAACGTGGTCACCGCATTTGTTCTGATCAAGACTGACGCCGCCCGCATTCCCGAGACGGCCGAAGAGATCTCCGCCATCGAGGGCATCAGCGAGGTCTACTCGGTCACCGGGGAATGGGACCTGATTGCGGTGGCGCGGGTCCACCGGCACGAGGACCTGGCGGACGTTATTGCGGACCGGCTCTCCAAGGTTCCCGCCGTGGTTCACACCACCACCCACATCGCGTTCCGCGCCTATTCACAGCACGACCTCGACGCCGCATTCTCGCTCGGCTTCGAGCAGTAGCCAACAAGGCCTGAACCACCAGGCCTGCGGCCCAAGGAAACCGGTTCAGGCCCGGGACAGGGACACCCAGCGGTCCAGGACCGCGGCGGCGGCACCGGAGTCAATGGACTCCGCTGCGCGCGCGAAGGCCTTTTGCATGCGGGCCAGGAACGGGCCCTCCGCTTCGCGGTCAAAGGCAACCAGGCCGGCCGCAGCGTTCAGCAGGACTGCATCGCGTGCCGGTCCTTCCTTCCCCGCGAGCACGTCCCGGACAACTCCGGCGTTGGCAGCCGCGTCACCGCCGCGGAGCTGCTCGACGGTGGCCAGGCTGATGCCCAGGTCCTGGGGAGAGAACCGTAGTTCCTCGACGGTTCCGCCGCGGATTTCCCACACCGTGGAAGGCCCGGTTGTGGTGAGCTCATCCAGACCGTCGTTGCCGCGGAAGACCAGGCCCCTGCTCCCCCGGCGGGCAAGCACGCCCGCCACGAGGGGTGCCATCCGCGCGTTGGCGACGCCCACTGCAGATGCCTGCACGTTGGCGGGGTTGGTGAGCGGTCCCAGGAAGTTGAAGGCCGTCGGAATGGCGAGTTCACGGCGGGGAACAGCCGTATGCCGGAAGGAGGGGTGGAAAACCTGGGCGAAGCAGAACGTGATTCCAGCTTCCTCTGCATTGCGGGCCACCTGCGCAATGGACAGGTCCAGGCGCACCCCGAGCGCTTCGAGCACGTCCGCGGAACCGGACGACGACGACGCGGCGCGGTTGCCGTGCTTAACCACCTTTGCGCCGGCGCCGGCCGCGACAAGGGCAGCCATGGTGGAAATATTAACGGTGTTAAGTTGGTCACCTCCGGTGCCGACGATGTCGAGTTTTTCGCCGGAAATCGCCACCGGGTTGGCATGGGCAAGCATCGCTTCAACCAGGCCGGACAGTTCATCCACAGTCTCTCCCTTGGCGCTCAGCGCCACCAGGAAACCGGCAATCTGCGCCGGCGTTGCCTCGCCGGACATGATGGTGTCCATGGCCCAGGAGGTGTTCTCCGCCGTGAGGTCAGTGCCTTTGATCAGAGCGGAGATCAGGCGGGGCCAGGTGTTGCCGGGAGCTGCGGATGCCTGTGAAGTCACTTGCTGATGCTATCGAGGGAAGGCGGGCGGTGACCAATGTGAACGGTGCCGGGAACTTTTCCCGGCAATTTCGCGTCTTTGTAGAAAAAGTCCTCCGAAAAGGCGGTTTGCGTTGGGCAGCACGGACTTTTACAGACATAATGTCTATGTGACATCTGCGACCCATGCCCCCAGTACCCCGGCGCACCCCACGCTGAACCGCCCCAACATGGTTTCCGTCGGAACCGTTGTGTGGCTGTCCAGCGAGTTGATGTTCTTCGCCGGTCTCTTTGCCATGTACTTCACGCTCCGCTCCACGAGTGGTCAGATGTGGGCCGAAGAGACAGCCAAGCTCAACTTCCCCTTTGCGCTCGTCAACACGATCGTCCTCGTGGCAAGTTCCTTCACTTGCCAGATGGGCGTGTTCGCTGCAGAGCGACTGCAGCCCCGCCGCACCGGAGGTGCCCTGCAGTTCGCCCGCTGGGGAATGAACGAATGGTTCACCCTGACGTTCCTGATGGGCGCGTTCTTCGTAGCCGGCCAGACCACCGAGTACGCCATGCTGGTCTCCGAGCACGTCTCCCTTTCCTCCAACGCCTACGGCTCGGCCTTCTACATGACCACCGGCTTCCACGGCCTGCACGTCATCGGCGGCCTGATTGCCTTCCTGCTCATCATGGGCCGGTCCTTTGCGGCGAAGAAGTTCGGACATTTCGAAGCAACATCCGCGATCGTCACCTCTTACTACTGGCACTTCGTGGACGTTGTGTGGATCGGCCTCTTCCTGGTCATCTACGTACTCAAGTAGCCAGCTTTGATTCTTTTTCTACAAGAGGCAGAATTTCAGGTAGCGGCTCCCGGAGCCGGCGCAGGATCGAATAAAGGAACCACCACGTGAAGGCACTCTCACAAAAGCGGCGTCACCCACTTGCAGCAATAGCGCTGCTTCTGATGGGGCTCCTCATCACGGGTGGGCTGTACGCCGTGGCAACCTCCATGAATGAGGCCAAGGCGAGCACCACCACCGCAAGCGCAAGCGACGTCGAAGAAGGCGGCAAGCTGTTCGCCGCCAACTGCGCCACCTGCCACGGCATGGGCGCCAGCGGTTCCAAGGATGGGCCCTCACTGGTAGGCGTCGGCGCCGCTGCTGTTGACTTCCAGGTGGGTACCGGCCGCATGCCCATGCAGATGAACGGACCGCAGGCGATGAAGAAGCCGGTCCAGTTCAATGAGGAGCAGACCTCCCAGCTTGCAGCTTACGTAGCTTCGCTGGGAGCCGGCCCGGCAATTCCTTCGAATGAGCTGACAGAAGGCGGTGGCGATGCCGCAGCCGGTGGCGAGCTCTTCCGTACCAACTGCGCCATGTGCCACAACGCTGCAGCAGCCGGCGGCGCCCTGACCCGGGGCAAGTTCGCACCTGCCCTCGCAGACGTATCGGGCAAGCACATCTACGAAGCCATGGTTACGGGCCCGCAGAACATGCCGGTCTTCAACGATGCGAACATCACGCCGGAAGGCAAGAAGGACATCATCACCTTCCTGAAGCAGATTGAGACCACCGGTTCGCCGGGCGGTGCCGACCTGGGATCGCTTGGCCCGGTCGCCGAAGGCCTGTTCGTCTGGGTTGCCGGTCTTGGCGTCATCATCGCCTTCACCATCTGGCTCACCTCCAGGACCTCCTGACCCTCCGCAGGACACACAAAACTTCTGCTGCCCAGTCAGCAGCTTGATATTAGAAACTAACCCGGCTTCAGCCGGGACGAGAGAAGGATGAGGCGAATTATGGGCAACCATAGTGACGGCAGTCCGAACCACTCGGGCACCGTAGCTACGGCTGGTCAGAATGAGGTGGAGAAGTTCCAGGATCCTGGAATTCCCCCGCATCGTTTGCGCCTGGCTGACACGGACCCGAAGGCCGCAAAGCGGGCAGAACGGCAGGTCGCCTTACTATTTGGCATTTCTGTTGTTGGAACCCTGATCTTCCTGGTGGCGTACTTCGCCATCGACCTGGGTGATGATTCCAGCATTGCCACCATCCGGCTCCAGAACGCCCTGCTCGGCGTAGGCACCGCCTTCGCCATGCTGGGTATCGGTACCGGCATCGTGCATTGGGCCAAGGCCCTGATGCCCGACCACGAGGTCTCCGAGGAACGCCACGCTATCCGCTACGAAGAGGACCGCCAGGCTGCTGTCCGCATCGTCGATGACATCGTGGAAGAAACGGGTATCAAGCGCCGGCCGCTGATCCGTAACACCCTCCTCGGTGCCGTCGCCCTGGCGCCGCTCCCCGCCGTCGCCATCTTCGGTGACCTGGGACCCCGCCCGGACGACAAGCTCGCGCACACCATGTGGGCTCCCCAGGACGGAAAGCTCAAGCGCCTCACCCGCGACCCCGACGGAACTCCCATCAAGGCCGCGGATGTCACCATCGGATCCGCCTTCCACGTCATCCCCGAGGGGCTGAACGAACTTGAGGAAGGCAAGCTCAACGAAAAGGCAAAGTCCGTTGTGCTGCTCATGCGCCTCGATCCCGCAGCACTGAACCCTTCCAAGGGACGTGAAGAGTGGGGCTACAACGGCATCGTTGCCTACTCCAAGATCTGCACCCACGTTGGCTGCCCGGTTGCTCTGTACGAGCAACAGACGCACCACCTGCTGTGCCCGTGCCACCAGTCCACCTTTGACCTCACGCAGGAGTGCAAGGTGATCTTCGGCCCCGCCAGCCGTCCTCTCCCCCAGCTGCCCATCGCAGTTGATGACGAGGGCTACCTCGTCGCTACCAGCGACTTCCATGAACCCGTAGGACCAAGTTACTGGGAGCGTGATTCGCATGAGCGCAGCATCAACAGCTGAGCCGGCTTTCGTCGCCAAAACCAAGACAGGACGGATCACCGACTTCGTCGACTCTCGCGTTGGCGGTTCCGGGATCCTCCGCGAGTTCGGCCGCAAGGTCTTCCCCGACCACTGGTCATTCATGTTCGGTGAAGTCGCGCTGTACTCGTTCGTCATCCTGCTGCTGTCGGGTACCTTCCTGACGTTCTTCTTTGACCCGTCCATGGCCGAGACGCACTACGACGGCGGCTACGTGCCGCTCAAGGGTGTTGAAATGTCGGTGGCCTACAGCTCGTCGCTGAACATCTCCTTCGACATTCGTGGCGGCCTGTTCATGCGCCAGGTCCACCACTGGGCAGCACTGCTGTTCGTGGCGTCCATTGCCGTTCACATGCTCAGGGTCTTCTTCACCGGAGCCTTCCGCCGCCCGCGTGAAATGAACTGGGTTGTCGGCGGTGTCCTGCTGATCCTGGCCATGGCTGCCGGCTTCACGGGCTACTCGCTCCCCGATGACCTCCTCTCCGGCAACGGCCTGCGGATCATCGACGGCGTCATCAAGTCGATCCCGGTGATCGGTACGTACATCTCGTTCTTCCTGTTTGGCGGGGAGTTCCCGGGTACGGCCATCATCAGCCGCCTCTACATGCTGCACATCCTGCTGGTGCCGGCCCTGATCCTGCTGATGATCGTCCTGCACCTGTTCATGGTTGTCATCCACAAGCACACGCAGTACCCCGGCCCGGGCCGCAACGACAACAACGTTGTGGGCTACCCCCTGGGTCCGGTCTACGCCGCGAAGGCCGGTGGGTTCTTCTTCATCGTCTTCGGCGTGCTGGCCCTGATGGCAGCGTTCTTCACGATCAACCCGATCTGGAACTACGGCCCGTATGACCCCTCCCCCGTCTCCGCCGGCACCCAGCCTGACTGGTACATCGGCTTCGTTGACGGCGCCCTGCGCCTCATGCCGGGCACACTGGGCAACTGGCACGTCGAGCAGATCTTCTTTGGACACGTCTTCACGTTCAACGTCCTGCTGCCGGCACTGGTACCTGCCGGAATCCTGTTCACCGTGATGTTCACCTACCCGTGGATCGAGCGCTGGGTAACCAAGGACGACCGTGAGCACCACGTCCTGGACCGTCCCCGCAACGCCCCCACCCGTACGGCCATTGGCATGGCAGGCTTCGTCTGGTACTGCGTCATGTGGGCCGCGGCAGGTTCCGACCTCATCGCAACGCACTTCCACGTGTCGCTGAACGACGTCACCTACTGGTTGCGCGCACTGTTCTTCGTCGGACCGGTCATTGCCTTCATTGTGACCAAGCGTGTTGCCCTGGCGCTGCAGCGCAAGGACCGGGAGATCGCCCTGCACGGCCGTGAAACCGGCCGCATCGTCCGGCTCCCCCATGGTGAATTCATCGAGGTCCACGCACCGCTGGACGAGTACAAGCGCTACAAGCTGGTCGGCTTCGAGTCGCCCCAGGTTCTCCCCGCTGTACCCAACGAGCACGGTGTGGTGACCCGGAAGGAAAAGCGCCGCGCCTTCCTCTCCCGCTGGTTCTTCGAGGACCGCGTCGCCCCGGCAACGCCTGCTGAACTCGCAGCCGCGCACGGCCACGGCCACGAGGCTGTGGAAGCGGCAGAAGGCAGCAAGAGCCTGACGCACTAGGCACAGCCTGCACAAACCAGAAAGGCCCGATTCAGTATGGATCGGGCCTTTCTGCGTTTCCAGGTGTTCCAGGCCCACTGCCGCCCGTACAGCCGCGCCCCTGCAGCGCAGCCTGGGACGATGGTCAGTGGCTGCGCGACCGCCTTGCTCCCGGCCGCTGCAGGGGCACCCAGAGCTTGTACCGGTCGGCCCGGTAGTAGGAGACCGAGTAGTCCACCATGGCCCGCGCCACGAATGCGTGCCGCTGGATCTTCAGGAGCGGCGCGCCAACCTCTACGTTCAGCAGCCTTGCTGTCGACGGGGACGCTGCCGTGGCCTCAATCATGTCCTCCCCCCACTCCATCACCAGGCCGAACTGCTCGCTGAGGACGTTGTAGAGGGATGTCGGCGGCTCCCCATCAAGCAAGCCCGGAACCCGGTGGGCAGGGATAAAGTTTTCATCCACACTCATGGGCTCGCCGTCCGCAAGCAGGAGCCGCCGGAACCGTACCAAAGGGGTACCTTCATCGAGTTGGAGTTCCCGGGCCAGGAAAGCGCTGGCGCCGATCTGCTCGAAACTGAGGACCTTTGCCGCGGGCACCATGCCGCGGCGCTGCATCTCTTCGCTGTAGGACGTCAGTTTCACCTGCAGATCGAGCTTCGGCCGGCGGACGAAGGTGCCCAGTCCGACCACCCGTTCGATGACCTCCTCCCCCACCAAGGCGTCGATAGCCTGGCGGACGGTCATCCGGGCAAGGCCGAACCGCTCGGCCAGGTCCCGTTCCGACGGCAGAGCCGATCCCGGCGGACATGACTGGGCGATGTAGGCGCGAAGGATCTCGCGAAGTTGGACGTAGATTGCGGTCCCGCTGGTGCGGTCAATTTCGCCCGCGATCGCACTGGCGCCACCTGCCATGGTCTTGTCTCCTCCGTCGGTTCCAGACTCAATTTTAGGACGGTCTAGACCACAGGCTGACCACTTCTTCTTTCGTGGTCCGACAGAAGGTCCAGCTATATTTATCTCTGGAATTTTTGCGAACAGGCGGATGGGGGCCGTCGCCCGAAGAAGGAGTCCTTTTGCCAATTCACAAGGCCGTGGTGGCGGCCCCCGTGGGCCTGCATGCGCGCCCGGCTGCCGCGTTCGTCCGCGCCGTCACTGACACAGGGCTCCCGGTCACCATCAGCAAGGCCCGCGCCGGCAAAGTGGACGCACGGTCCCTGCTGCAGGTGATGACCGCCGATTTTCCCCAGGGCTGCGAAGTGGAGCTTGCCATCAGCGACGCCGCCGTCGACGGCGCTCTGGGGCGCCAAAACGCAGAGGAAGCACTCCAGCGTCTAGGACGCCTTTTGGAAGCCCAGGCGGACGCCCAGGACTACTGACAGGGCACGTTGGTGACACGGGGATGGAATGGAGGCAATAAAGAGGCCTCCGGGTGTTGTGTGGTGCCTGTCGAGAGCACCATAGATAGCAGGAGGTCCTCGTGTTCCTCTCCAACGCGGTCCTTGCCCCTGCCGGGCGCCTGAAGCTGGCTCAACGCGTGGTGATCACCGCTGCCCCTGGGCCAAGCGTTACGTCGAGCACGGAGCTGCCGGCATGCAGGACCGGCCGAGCTCGCCGATGAGCTGCCCACAACGCAGTGCAGTACGGACAGAACTCCGGGTCGGTGGACTGCGAATCTCCAACCGTCAGGACCCACGCCGCACTCAAAGGCGGCTCACCCGCAAGGCGCAGCACCAACCAATCGGGTTAGTACATTCAGGACGCTTTAAAGCACCATAACGACGTCGGGCCCCACCATTCATGGTGGGGCCCGACGTCGTTATTCCTGTTTGCCTAGTGCGCGTGGTCTCCACGGCTGTACTCGTACACCCAGCCAACGAGTGCCACGACGGCGATGCCACCGGCGATAAAGATGATCCAGGTACCTACGGCCAGGCCGAGGAATCCGGTGGCGCAGGCGATGCCCAGAACGAGGGGCCACCAGCTCCAGGGGCTGAAGTGGCCCTGCTCGCCGGCGCCTTCGTGGATTTCGGCATCACTGCGGTCTTCAGGCCGCAGCCCGACGCGCTTCCCGGTGAAGCCCAGGTACGCGCCGATCATGCCGGCGAGTCCACCAACGAGGAGGATGCCGAGGATACCGACCCATTCACTCCAGCTGGTCAGGAAACCGTAGACCAGGGCGACGGGAACGAAGAAGAAAACTCCAGAGCCAAAGATCCAGGATTCGATTTTCACTGTGCGGTGTCCTTCTGGTCGGCGTTGCCGAGAACCGCTGCTGCGGGAGCCGGCGACTCAGCGGTGTGGACCTGGCGGAGTTCCGGGTGGTGCAGGTCCAGGGCGGGACGCTCCGAACGGATCCGGGGCAGGGACGTGAAGTTGTGGCGCGGCGGCGGGCAGGACGTGGCCCACTCGAGCGAAGCACCAAAGCCCCACGGATCATCAACCTGGACCTTTTCGGCGCTGCGCCAGGTGATGTAGACGTTCCAGAAGAACGGGATCAGCGATGCACCCAGCACGAATGATGCCACGGTGGAGAACTGGTTCATCCAGGTGAAGTTGTCCTCAACCAGGTAGTCGGCGTAGCGGCGGGGCATGCCCTCGACGCCGAGCCAGTGCTGGATCAGGAAGGTGCCGTGGAAGCCGAGGAAGAGGAGCCAGAAGTGGATCTTGCCCAGGCGCTCGTTCAGCATCTTGCCGGTCCACTTGGGCCACCAGAAGTAGAAGCCGGCGAACATGGCGAACACCACGGTGCCGAAGACCACGTAGTGGAAGTGCGCGACCACGAAGTAGGAGTCCGACACGTGGAAGTCCAGGGGCGGCGAGGCCAGGATGATGCCGGTAAGACCACCGAAGAGGAACGTGATCATGAAGCCGATGCTCCAGAGCATGGGGGTCTCAAAGGTGAGGGAGCCCCGCCACATGGTGCCGATCCAGTTGAAGAACTTCACGCCGGTGGGCACTGCGATCAGCATGGTCATGAACGAGAAGAACGGCAGCAGGACAGCGCCGGTGACGTACATGTGGTGCGCCCACACCGTCACCGACAGGGCCGCAATGGCGATCGTGGCGTACACCAGGCCCTTGTAGCCGAAGATCGGCTTGCGGCTGAAGACCGGGAAGATCTCCGAGACGATGCCGAAGAACGGCAGCGCGATGATGTACACCTCGGGGTGGCCGAAGAACCAGAACAGGTGCTGCCACAGGACGGCACCGCCGTTTTCGGGGTCGAAGATGTGCGCGCCGAACTTCCGGTCGGCGCCCAGCGCGAACAGGGCCGCGGCCAGCGGCGGGAAGGCCATTAGCACCAGGATGGCGGTGATCAGGGTGTTCCAGGTAAAGATGGGCATCCGCCACATGGTCATGCCCGGGGCACGCATGCAGATGATGGTGGT
Organism: Arthrobacter sp. NQ7; assembly: GCF_029581595.2. Classification (NCBI taxonomy): domain Bacteria; kingdom Bacillati; phylum Actinomycetota; class Actinomycetes; order Micrococcales; family Micrococcaceae; genus Arthrobacter; species Arthrobacter sp. NQ7. The sequence goes on from NZ_JARFXU020000003.1 coordinate 14,529, forward strand.
GATGAAGTTGACGGCGCCGAGGATGGTGCCGAAGCCGGACAGCGCCAGGCCGAAGACCCACAGGTCACCGCCGATGCCGGGGGTGAAGGTGGTGTTGGACAGCGGCGCGTAGGCGAACCAGCCGAACGAAGCGGCGCCCTGCGGGGTGATGAAGCCGGACACCGCGATGGTGGAGCCGAACAGGAAGAACCAGAAGGCCAGCGCGTTCAGCCGCGGGAACGCAACGTCCGGGGCGCCGATCTGCAGCGGCATGATCACGTTGGCGAACCCGGCGAACAGCGGGGTGGCGAACATCAGCAGCATCACGGTGCCGTGCATCGTGAACAGCTGGTTGTACTGCTCCTTGGTCTGCAGGATCTGCATCCCGGGCTCGAACAGTTCGGCACGGATCAGCAGCGCCATCACGCCGCCGAGGCAGAAGAACACAAAGGACGCGATCAGGTACATGTACCCGATGGTCTTGTGGTCAGTGGAGGTGATCCAGTTGACGACGATGCGCCCCTTGGATTTGGGTACCACGGGAGCCGGCAGGACTCCCGCAGGTGCGGATTGGGTGTACGTAGCCACGTCGCTCCCCTTATTTGGTTTCGTTCAGGTTCGGGTTGCGGTCGTACTCCACGCCGAGCAGGCCGGTGTTGCCTTCAGCCTTGAGCTGGTCCATGTGGGCCTGGAATTCGGATTCCGACACCACCTTCACGCGGAACAGCATTTCGGAGTGGTACTCGCCGCAGAGTTCGGCGCACTTGCCGTCGTAGGTGCCCTCTTTGGTGGGCGTGAACCGGATGTAGTTGGTCTTGCCGGGAATCATGTCGCGCTTCTGCAGGAAGGCGGGAACCCAGAAGGAGTGGATGACATCGCGGGCGTTGAGTTCGAGGTCAACAGACTTGTTCACCGGCAAGTACAGGGTGGGGAGCTGTTCCTTGTCGATGGTGTTGCCGGTGAGGTGCGCCTGGACGCCGGCCTCGTGGAGGTCTTCCTGGATCACGTCGCCGGACTTGTAGTTGAAGTCCCAGGCCCACTGCTTGCCGCGGACGTCAACAACGACGTCGGCCGGCTGCGAACGGTCATCGATCGCCTGCTGGTCGCGGTCGGTGAAGTAGAAGAACACCAGGACCATGAAGATCGGGATGGTGAGGTAGAAGACTTCCAGCGGAAGGTTGAAGCTGGTCTGGCGCGGGAAGCCGACCGTTCCCTTGCGGCGGCGGTAGGCAACCAGGCACCAGATGATCAGGCCCCAGGTAATGGCGCCTACAACAAGCGCTGCAATCCATGAGTTGACCCAGAGGTCCATGATGCGGTCGGTGTTGCTGGTGGTGCCACGCTCAGTGGGCATCCACCCTTTCTCTACCTCTGGCGAACATCCGGTCAAAACCAACGCGCCGGCAATCGCCAAGCTTGAGATCGTGGTGATCGTTTTGCGTCGGCTGCCGGTTCGGTTCTGCGAACTCACAGACGGCCCTTCCTACTTGTTGCTGTTGTCCGGGCAGCCATCGGCGCTCGGGCACAAAAAAGTTTTACTACTCGGTGTAGAGCTTACCGCTCCGCCGGGCGTTTCGCCCACATGTCGGCGCCGAGCCACCGTGCCGTTTTGGACGGCAGGAGACCCGGCGCGGACATCAGGCGAAATAACCGGCTTAGTGGAACGAATCACCGCAGGCGCAGGAGCCTCCGGCGTTCGGGTTGTCGATGGTGAAGCCCTGTTTGGAGATGGTGTCTTCAAAATCGATGCTGGCGCCGCTGAGGTAGGGCACGCTCATCTTGTCGACGACGACCTCCACTCCGTCGAAATCGCGCACGGCGTCACCATCAAGGAGCCGTTCATCGAAGTAGAGCTGGTAGATCAACCCTGAGCATCCACCGGGCTGCACGGCCACGCGCAGGCGCAGGTCCGTGCGGCCTTCCTGCTCAAGGAGGCTGCGTACCTTCCCCGCGGCGACATCGGTCAGGTTGACCTCGTGAACGGGCAGTTCATCGCTGGCCACGGTGGTGGCGGTGCTGGTTTCGTTGGTTGAGGTGCTCATTGGCCTACCTTCTTAGGACGGTCTGGCGGCGTCGCCGTAACGGCGCCTGCCCCTACGGATACGGTATGGGCTATAGCTACATGCTACGCGCGGCAGTCCTGTAGCTCTAACTCCTGGCGTAACCGTCAAAGCAGGCCGGTTGTTCCCTGGAAGCTGTCCGGGCTGCCCGGCCGTCAGAGCCCTTCATCGTTGAGACGGGCCAGCATCAGGGCTTCGGCGAGGATGGCGTTCCGGAAATCGCCAATGTGCAGGGACTCGTTGGCGCTGTGTGCCCGTGAATCGGGATCCTCCACGCCGGTCACCAGGATCTGCGCCTGGGGATAGAGCTCCGTCAGGTCGGCGATGAAGGGGATGGAGCCGCCGATGCCTGTTTCCACGGCAGGTACTCCCCACGCCTCCCCCAACGCCCACAGCGCCACGGATGCGGCAGCGGAGGTGGTGTCGGTTTGGAACGGATTGCCGGCCTCGCCCGGCGTGAAAACGACCTTGGCGCCAAACGGTGCCGCTCCCTCGACGTGCCGCCGGACCGCATCCATCGCATCCGCAGGCACCTGCCCCGGCGCCAGCCGGAGGCTGAACTTCGCCCTGGCCCGGGGAATAAGGGTGTTGGAGGCCACGTCCACGGCAGGGGCGTCGAAGCCGATGATCGACAGCGCCGGCTTGGTCCAGAGCCGGGACGCGATGCTTCCCGTTCCGGCCAGGCGGACACCGTCCAGCACCGAGGCATCCGCACGGTAGTCGGCCTCCGGCATCTCCACCGAGGTTGCATCGGTTGCCACGAGTCCTTCGATGGCCACGTTCCCGTCGGCGTCGTGCAGCGTGGCGATTAGCCGGGACAAGAGGGTGGGCGCGTCCAGGACCGGACCACCGTACATCCCCGAATGCACCGCGTGGTCAAGGACCTGCACTTCGATGGTGCCGTCCACCAGGCCGCGAAGGCTGGTGGTCAGCGCCGGGACGCCGACCTTCCAGTTGCTGGAATCTGCGACGACGATGACATCCGCCCGCAGCAGCTCCCGGTTCGCCTCAAGGAAGGCCCGGAACGTGGGCGAGCCAGCTTCTTCCTCGCCTTCAATGAAGAAGGTCACCCCCAGCCCCAATGAATCGCCGAGTACTTCGGAAACCGCGGCGTAGGCAGCGGCGTGTGCCATGATCCCGGCTTTGTCGTCGGCGGCGCCGCGTCCGTAGAGGCGGCCGTCCTTCTCGACGGCGGTGAACGGCTCGGTGTGCCACAGGGATTCATCGCCGGGCGGCTGGACATCATGGTGGGCATACAGCAGGACGGTGGGACGGCCCTCTGCCGCCGGGCGGCGGGCCACGACGGCGGGACCGCCCGGTGTGCCGTCCGCCTTGTTGACGGTAAGCACCTGGACTTCCCCGATCCCCGCACTCCGCAGGAGCGCCGCGACAGCGTCCGCGCTGCGCTCAAGAGGGGTGCGGTCGAAGCTGGGCCATGCAATGCCGGGGATGGCAACCAGCTCCTTGAGCCGCGCCAGGGTCTGGTCGAAGGAGCGGCCTACCGCTGAACGGAGATCATCCGTCCTGCCGGAACCCCCAAGGGCCGGTCCTGAGGTGCTGCTGGTGCTGTGCGGGGTGGCCGCCGGTGTTGAAGTCATGGCCAAAACATTACCCCCGTCACATCCTGCCGCAGCGTCCGGAATGGGAGCACTGCACGCAACCGGGCGCCGGCTGCAAGGTATTCTGTTCAGGTGTTCGGACGTAGAAAAGAAGCGCCCTCGGCGCAGGAAACCATAGACCAGCAGGCAGCGGAGGCGGCCGCGCGGCAGAACAGCGCCGCGGGCAAGGGTGCGCCTACCCCCACCCGGAAGGCCCAGGAAGCTGCCCGCAAGCGCCCGTTGGTGCCTGAAGACCGCAAGGCATCCAAGGCCGCCGAACGCCAGGCCGTCCAGGACCAGCGCCTGAAAATGCGCCGGGCCCTGGACACCGGTGACGAGAAGTTCCTTCCCCTGCGCGACAAAGGTCCGCAGAAGCGGTTTGCGCGCGACTTCGTGGACGCCCGCTTCAACCTTGGCGAGTACCTGATGTTTGGTGCGCTGGTGTTCGTGCTGGTGTCCCTGGTGGTTCCCGCCTCCAGCGACATGATGATCTATGTCCTGGGTGCGTTCTGGGTGATGTTCCTGGCAGTCTTCGTGGACGTCTTCATTCTCTCCCGGAAGCTCCGCAAGCGTCTGGCGGAGAAGTTCGGTGACGTGGAGCGGGGCACCGTTTGGTACGGCTCCATGCGCTCCCTCCAGTTCCGGAAGCTGCGCCTGCCCAAGCCCCAGGTCCAGCGGGGCCAGTACCCGGCCTGAACAGCCATCGTCCCTTAACGACAGAAACCCCGGCGGACCCCGCCGGGGTTTCCGTCTTTAAGGGGGACGCTGCTGCCCGCCTGCGGGAAGCAGTCAGGAACGGCGGTTCTTGGCCAGTTGCCTGTTGATCCGTGCTGCCCAGAACGGACCCTCGTAGAGGAAGGCCGTGTAGCCCTGCACCAGGGTGGCGCCGGCGTCGAGCCGTTCCTGGACGTCCTCGGCTGTTTCGACCCCGCCGACCGCAACCAGCGCGAGGGCATCACCCGTCGCATACTTAAGGCGTTTCAGCACTTCGAGGGAGCGCTGTTTCAGGGGAGCTCCGGAGAGTCCGCCGGCCCCGCATTGCTCCACTTCGTGGGAAGGCGAGGAAAGTCCGGACCGGGCGATCGTGGTGTTGGTGGCGATGATGCCGTCCAGTTTCAGGTCCAGGGCAAGACGGGCCACGTCGTCGATGTCCTCGTCGCTGAGGTCGGGGGCAATCTTTACGAGCAGGGGTACGTGCCGCCCGGCGGCCCGGTCCGCTTCCTGGCCTACGGCGGTCAGGAGTGGGCGCAGCGTCTCCACATCCTGGAGCAGGCGCAGGCCCGGCGTGTTGGGTGAACTGACGTTTACCACCAGGTAGTCTGCAGCGGGTGCCAGGCTGCGGGCGCTGACCAGGTAGTCGTCGACGGCGTCGGCCAACTCCACTGCCTTGGTCTTGCCGATGTTGACCCCGATGACAGGCCGTACTGCCGGGTACTGCCGCTGAAGTGCAGCCCGGGCTGCCTTCAGCCGCGGCGCGACGGCAGCTGCGCCGTCGTTGTTGAAGCCCATCCGGTTGATGACTGCCCGGTCCTGGACAAGTCGGAAGAGCCGCGGCTTGTCGTTGCCCGGCTGGGCCTGCCCGGTGATGGTGCCTACTTCCACGTGTCCGAACCCAAGTTCGGTGAGGGCCTCGATGCCGTGGCCCTCCTTGTCGAAACCGGCAGCCAGTCCAAAAGGCGAGGGGAAGGTGACACCGAAGGCGGTGGTCTGAAGCGACGGTGCCGGGGCGGTCAGCTTCCGCAGGAGCTTCCCGGCGCCGGATGCGTGCGCGAGCCGGATGCCCTTGAATCCGATCTTGTGGGCGCGCTCGGCGTCCATCCATGAAAAGGCCAGCCTGAAGAAAGTGGGATAAACGCGCATGCCTCCAGTTTCCCGTTACCTGGGGCGCCACACCAAAACGGGGACGCCGGTGGACGCGGAAGAAGTGCCGCCATGCCGGTTTACCATGAGGGCATGCACTGGCAGCAGGACATCCTGGGAGCGGACTTCGAGTCGCACTCCTTTCTGGCCAAGGGGCCTGACGGGGTGGAGCGGACGGCAACGCTGGTGCGGCTGCGGCCGTCCCCGGGCAGCGGCGCCGATGGCCGCCGGGCGGTGCTTTTCCTGCATGGTTGGAGCGATTACTTCTTCAACGAGGACCTGGCGCGCTTCTGGTCTTCGGCAGGCTATGACTTTTATGCGCTGGACATGCACAACCATGGCCGGAGCCTGCGTCCGGAGTCGCCGGGCGGCTACGTGGCGGACCTGGCCGCGTATGACGCGGAAATCGAAGAAGCATGCCGGATCATCCGTTCCGGGGGCGCTCCCGGACCGGTGGCGTTGATGGGCCACTCCACGGGCGGCCTGGTGGCAGCCTTGTGGGCCAGCAGGCACCCGGCGGAGGTGTCCCTGCTGGTCCTTAACAGCCCATGGCTGGAGATGCATGGGAGTGCGTTGGTTCGCCGCGCGGCGGCGGGCATGGTGCGTCCGGTGGCGCGGCTCCGGCCGCAGGCAGTTCTGCGGCTGCCGCAGCGTGGTCACTACTGGCGCACCATCAGCAGCGCTGCCGACGGCGAGTGGCCGCTGGATGAACGCTACCGGCCGCGCATGGCCTTCCCCGTCCGCGCCGGCTGGCTCAGGGCCGTGCTCGCCGGGCATGCCCGGGTGGCCAGGGGCCTGGGCATCGAGGTACCCATCCTGGTGCTGTTATCGATGGGCAGCGCCAACGGCCTGTTGTGGTCCGAGGAGATGCGGCACACGGACGCGGTCCTGGACGTCAACACCATCAGCGCCCGCGCCCTCACCCTGGGCCGGACGGTGACAGTGGAGCGGATCGACGGCGCACTGCACGACGTTTTCCTCTCGCCCGCCCCGGTCAGGGACGATGCCTACGCGCGTTTGCTGCGCTGGTTGCGGGCCTACGGCTGACGCTGGCCCGCCGCAGGTTCAGCGGGAGGTACCGCGGCCGCGTCCACCGCGCCGCCGTACCGCCGGTCGCGCCTGGCATATTCCTCCACGGCGGCCCACAGCGTCCGGCGGTCGACATCGGGCCAGAGCGTGTCCATGAACACGAACTCGGCATAGGCGGACTGCCAGAGCAGGAAGTTGGACAGCCGCTGCTCCCCCGAGCTGCGCAGGAAGAGGTCCACGTCCGGCAGGTCCGGTTCGTCGAGGTATTTCTGGATGGTCCGCTCGGTGATCGCGCCCGGTTTCAGCCTGCCGGCCGCCACGTCAGCGGCAATGGCAGAGACGGCGTCGGTGATCTCGGCCCGGCCGCCGTAATTAACACACATGGTCAAAGTACAGGTGGAGTTTGCCGCCGTGAATTCCTCGGCCTCCTCCAATTCGCGGATAACGGAGCCCCACAGGCGTGGGCGCCGGCCCGCCCAGCGGACCCTTACGCCCCAGTCGTCCAGTTGGTTCCGCTGCCTTCGCAGCACATCCTTGTTAAATCCCATGAGGAAGCGGACTTCCTCCGGCGACCTGCGCCAGTTCTCCGTGGAAAACGCGTAGACGCTGACATACTCGATGCCCAACTCGATGGCACCCGCCATGACATCGAGGAGGGCGGGCTCACCGGCCTTGTGTCCCTCGATGCGCGGCAGGCCGCGCTGGTTGGCCCACCTGCCGTTGCCGTCCATGACGATGGCGACGTGCCGGGGGATGAACTCGGCCGGGATCGACGGGGCCACGGCACCGGACGGGTGGGGGTACGGTGCCACCACAGGGTGGGTGCGGCGGCGGGGTGCGGTGTTCTTTTTTCCCAGGGCCACTGTCAGCTACGCTCCACATGTTTGAGGGATTTCAGTACTCGTTCGAGATGCCACTGCAGGTAGGCGGCCACCAGCCCTGCAGCCTCCTTGCGGTGCTGCTGCTGGGAAGCGTCCGCCGTCGTCCAGTCGCCGGTGAGCAGCGCCGCCAGCAGGATGACGGTCTCCGGGGCGGGGGCAGGTGACCCGGGCGGCCGGCATTGGGTACAGACCATTCCGCCCAGCGGGGCGGAGAACGCGGTGTGGGGGCCAGGCGCCCCGCAGCGGGAGCAGTCCGTGAAGCTGGGCGCCCAGCCGCCCGTGGCCAGCGCGCGAAGGAGGTAGGAGTCGAGGATCAGGCCTGCGGCGTGTTCGTCCCGGCTCAGTGCCGCGAGGGCCCCGACCAGCAGGTTGTACTGCGCGGTCCCTGCCTCGCCGTCGACATCCGTAAGTTTCTCGGCTGTCTCGGTCATCGCGGCGGCGACGGTGTACCGGGCGTAGTCGGCAGCGATGCTTCCGCCGTAGGCGCCCTTCGCAACAGCCTGGGTAACGATATCCAGAGTGCGGCCCGACACCAGCTGAAGGTCAGCCACCATGAACGGTTCAAGCCGGGCCCCGAAGCGGCTGCTGGTGCGGCGCACGCCCTTGGCGACGGCCCTGACCTGTCCGTGGTGCTTCGTGAGGAGGGTGATAATCCTGTCCGCTTCCCCCAGCTTGTGGGTACGCAGCACCACAGCGTCATCCCGGTACGCCCGGGAGGCAAAAGAATTTTGGGCCACGCTCCATCTTCCCATCCCGCCGGGCGGCGGACCGCCAAGGCACGGGGATGCCGCCGGCGTTGGCCGGCGGCAACCCCCTGAGGTGTTAGGCCTGGGCGTCCCGGATGGCGCGGTTGACCGCGGAGATGACCGCTTTGAGGGACGACATGCTGGTGTTGGCGTCGATCCCGACACCCCACAGCACCCGCTCCCCCACCGCGCATTCGACGTAGGCCGCAGCCATGGCGTTGCCGCCTTCGGACAACGCGTGCTCGCTGTAGTCCAGCACGCGGACGTCCACGCCGTCCTCGTGCAGGATGTTCAGCAGGGCGGCGATGGGGCCGTTGCCGGTTCCGGTGCGGTTGACCTGGGCACCATCAATGGTGAGTGAGGCGTGAAGCGTCATGCCGCCGTCGGCATCCGTCTCCGTCTTGACTGCCCCCAGGGAATAGCGTCCCCACTGCCCGTCAGCCTGCCCGGAGGGCAGGTACTCGTCCTGGAAGATCTGCCAGAGCTGGGCGCCGCTGACTTCGCCGCCCACGGTGTCGGTGCGGCGCTGGATGACGCCGGAGAACTCGATCTGCGCGCGGCGGGGCAGATCCAGGCTGTGCTCGTTCTTGAGCAGGTACGCCACGCCGCCCTTGCCGGACTGGGAGTTCACGCGAATGACGGCCTCGTAGCTGCGGCCCAGGTCCTTGGGGTCCACGGGCAGGTACGGGACCTGCCAGGTGAAGTCGTCCACAGCTTTGCCAGCCGCCGCCGCATCCCGCTCCAGGGCCTCGAAGCCTTTCTTGATCGCGTCCTGGTGCGAGCCGGAGAAGGCGGTGAATACCAGGTCCCCGCCGTACGGCGAGCGTTCCGGGACCGGCAGCTGGTTGCAGTACTCCACGGTCCGGCGGACGTCGTCAATGTTGGAGAAGTCGATCATGGGGTCGATGCCCTGGACGAACAGGTTCAGGCCCAGGGTGACGAGGTCCACGTTGCCGGTGCGTTCGCCGTTGCCGAAGAGGCAGCCCTCGATCCGGTCTGCGCCGGCCATGTACCCCAGTTCAGCGGCTGCAACACCGGTCCCGCGGTCGTTGTGCGGGTGCAGGGACAGGATGATGCCCTCGCGGGGGTGCAGGTGGCGGCTCATCCACTCGATGGAGTCGGCGTAAACATTGGGCGTCGCCATTTCCACCGTGGCGGGGAGGTTGATGATGACCTGGCGGTCTGCGGAGGCTTCGAAAACGTCGGCGACGGCGTTGCAGACCCGGACGGCGTACTCCAGCTCGGTTCCGGTGAAGGACTCCGGCGAGTATTCGTAGGTCACATGGGTGTCCGCCAGGGTTTCCTCGTACTTCTTGCACAGCCGGGCCCCCTGCAGCGCAATGTCCAGGATGCCGTCCTCGTCCTGGTTGAAGACGACGCGGCGCTGCAGCACCGACGTGGAGTTGTACAGGTGGACGATGGCCTGCTTGGCACCCACCAGGGATTCATACGTACGTTCGATCAGGTGTTCCCGGGCCTGGGTCAGTACCTGGATGGTGACGTCGTCCGGGATGTGGTTGCCCTCGATGAGCTGGCGGACGAAATCGAAGTCCGTTTGGGACGCGGAGGGGAAACCGACCTCGATCTCCTTGTAGCCCATGCGGACCAGCAGGTCGAACATCTTCATCTTGCGGGCCGGGCTCATGGGATCGATCAGGGCCTGGTTCCCGTCGCGCAGGTCGACGGCGCACCAGCGGGGGGCTTTGGTGATGACCTTGTCCGGCCAGGTACGGTCGGGCAGCTCAACCTTGATCTGGTCCTGGAAGGGCGTGTACCGGTGGGCGGGCATTCCGGAGGGCTTCTGTGCGTTTCGCATGATGTTCGTGGCCTTTTCTATCGATCTTCAGTGAAAGGGTGGCCGGGCAACACAAACTCCGCAGCGAGGGTGGGCCGTGCGCTAGATAGCGTCTGTGGCCTCGCCGCGGCAGCTAAGGAGAAGGAGCTCTGCACGCACACTTTGAGGGTAACACGGGTGCGTAAGATGAAAGGGCACTACCGTCCGTAAAGTCCAGCATGCAGACGCCTCCGGTGTACGGCCGGGCCCCGGCGTCACAGCAAAGGAGTTGCAGTGCCCATTTCGGGGATCGATCTGTCCACCATTGATCACACAGTCCGGCCGCAGGATGACCTCTACCAGCACATCAACGGCGCCTGGCTCAAAGCCACCGAGATTCCCGATGACCGGCCCCTGGAAGGCACGTTCACGGCGCTGCGTGACGGGTCCGAAATCGCTGTGCGCGACATTATCGAAGAGGCGGCAGCCAAGGGTGCCGACGCCAGCGGGATCGAGCGCAAGATCGGCGAGCTCTATAACAGCTTCATGGACGAAGCAGCTGTAGAAGCCAAAGGCATGGACCCCATCCGGGGACGGCTTGCCGAGGTGTTTTCCACTGCCTCGGTCCCGGAGCTGATGGCCCTGGCCGGCCGGCTGTTCCGGGCCGACGTGGGCGGACTCTTCTACATCTACCCGGCGCCGGACGCCGGCAACCCCGACAGGGTCCTGCTGTACACGGGACAGGGCGGCCTTGGCCTGCCTGACGAGTCCTATTACCGGGAGGAAAAGTTCGCCCCCATCGTGTCGGCCTATAAAGCCCATGTGCAGAAGATGTTCGAGTTGGCGGAAGTTGGTGATCCGGAAGCTGCCGCGGGCCGGGTTGTGGGGCTGGAGACACGGCTCGCGTCCCACCACTGGGACAATGTGACGCTGCGGGACCCGCAAAAGACGTACAACCTCAAGACAGCCGACGAAGCTGCGGGGCTCTTCCCGCTGTTGGAGACCTGGTTTGATGCCGCTGGCATCGAGCCCGGCAAGCGTGCGGAGATCGTGGTGAGCACCCCTGACTTCTTTGCCGGTGCTGCCCGTCTGCTGGACGAAGTGCCGCTGGCCACCTGGCAGGAGTGGCTGGCCATGCGGGTGGTGAGTGCCGCCGCTCCCTACCTGTCGTCCCGGTTTGTGGACGCCAACTTCGCCTTCTACGGCACCACCATCAGCGGCACTCCACGCAACAAGGACCGCTGGAAGCGCGGCGTCGCCGTCGTCGAATCCGCCCTCGGTGAGGCTGTAGGCCAGATCTATGTGGCGCGGCACTTCCCTGAGTCCCACAAGGCGCGGATGCAGACCCTGGTGGCAAACCTCATTGAGGCCTACCGCCGGAGCATCAACGACGTCAGCTGGATGGGCCAGGACACCAAGGCCGAGGCGCTCCGCAAGCTCGAGGCCTTCCGGGCCAAGATTGGCTACCCGGATGAATGGATCGACTACTCGGCCGTCCACATCGTCCCCGGCGACCTGCTCGGCAACGTGGAACGCGCCCACAACGCCGACGTCGACAGGCACCTGGACGAGGTGGGCAAACCCGTTGACCGGAACAAGTGGCTGATGACCCCGCAGACGGTGAACGCGTACTACCACCCGATGATGAACGAAATCGTGTTCCCGGCGGCCATCCTGCAGCCGCCGTTCTTCACGGCCGATGCCGACGACGCCGTCAACTACGGCGGCATTGGTGCGGTGATCGGCCACGAGATCGGCCATGGCTTTGATGACCAGGGCTCGCAGTTCGACGGCGGCGGAGCCCTGCGCAACTGGTGGACAGACGAGGACCGCCAGGCGTTCGAAGCCCTGACGGCGCGCCTTGTGGCGCAGTTCGACGCGCTCTCCCCCACCGCTGCTCCGGGCCACCACGTCAACGGGCGCCTCACGCTCGGTGAGAACATTGGCGACCTCGCGGGCCTGACGATTGCGTACAAGGCCTACCTCATCAGCCTCGGGGACAAGGAACCGGAGGTGCTGGACGGCATGACCGGCCAGCAGCGCTTCTTCGCCTCCTGGGCCGCCGGGTGGCGCCAGGTAATCCGGCAGGAGGAGGCCATCCGGCGGCTCGCCACGGATCCCCACTCGCCCAACGAGTTCCGGACCAACGCCATCGCCAAGAACCTCGATGCCTTCCACGATGCATTCGACGTAACGGCTGAAGACGGAATGTGGATGCCGGCCGGTGAGCGGGTCAGCATCTGGTAGCCGGACAAAAAGAGGCCCCGCCGTTGCCGGCGGGGCCTCTTTTGTCACCTGCGCCTGTAGTCGCCCGGGAAGCGTGAACAGGAGCGTGCAGTTACCGGACGATGAGCTCCGGGTTGGCCTGCTGGCATACTTTGTCGCCGGCCGTCTGGTTGACGATGTCCTGGGGCAACGCCGCGGCAGCGCCTTCTCCTGCACCGTAGGACGTACCTGTGGTGAAATCGCTGCCAACATAGACCTGGACGCCCGAGACCCCGGGAGCAGGGATCATGAGGGTCGCAGGGATCCCGAGCAGCGCGGCGACGTCCACGGCCACATCCTCGAAGCCGTTGCCGTAGTAGACCGCGGTTTTAGCCACCGGCTGGGCAAGGAACTGGCCGGTCTGCGTAAAGCCGCCTGCCACAAGCGCCTGGACAATTTCCTGGGCGCGGCCGTTGACGCCGCTTCCGTTGGCCACGGTCACGGGCTGGATGGCTTTGTTGTACGGCGGCACCGGCGGAGTGGTTTCAGTCGGTGACGGGGACGGCGAAGCCGACTCGCCGGGTGATGGAGTGGTGGGGGCTGTGGGATCGGTCAGGTCGACATTCTTCCGCAGCGCGGAAAACAGCTGTGCGCCGGCGGGTTCGGCGATCACCAGCCGGTTGGGGTCGACCGGCGCGGGGGTGGTGGGCACCGCGACGAACGCCACCTTGCCGATGTCGATGTCCTTGAGCCGGTTTCCGATGGTCAGAAGGGTGGGGATGGAAGCCAGGCCGTCGTCGACGGTCAGGTTCTGGGTGACGACGTCGGCGATTTTCAGCATCTTTGCCGGGTCCGACAAGGTTCCCTCATCCTTGATCTTGCGCGTCAGTGAGGATAGGAAGCCCTGCTGCGCCTTGATGCGGCCCAGGTCGCCGCCGTCGGCAAAGGCGTGGCGGGTGCGAAGGAACGCGAGGGCCTGTTCGCCCTGCACCGAGGATGCCCCGGCGGGCAGCCGCAGCCGTGAGTCCGGGTCATAGACGGCGTCGCTGATGCAGACTTCCACGCCGCCGACGGCGTTGGACAGTTCCTTCACAGCGTTGAAGTCAGCCATCATGAAGTGGTCCACCTGCATGCCGGTCAGCTTATTGACCGTATCCACGGCGCAGCCAATCCCGGCCTCGCTCATGGCCTCGTTGATCATGACCCCCGTGCGGGCAGGATAGTCCTTGTTGGTCTTCCGGTCCTTGCAGTCGGGGATGTCCACCAGCAGGTCGCGGGGGAAGCTGATGACGTTGACCCGCTTGTTGTCCTCGGAGATGTCCATCAGCATCATGACGTCCGACTTGCCGTAGCCGGTGGAGTCGTCCGAGGTTCCGTACTCCGAGTTCTTGCCGTCACGGGTATCGGAGCCGAGAATCAGGATCTGCAGGCGGCCGGTGGCGTCATTCCCGGGCGACTCAGTGCTTTCGCCGCCCGCGTTCAGCGGCGCCTTGGTGATGTTGGTCTGGAGCCGGAAGAACCAGAATCCGGCGAACGCGGCAGCCGCCACCAGGACGAGCGCCACTACTCCCGTAAGGGCTTTCAACCACAGCGGCATGCCACGCAGGGGCCCGAGGTGCCGTGCGGCGCCCACGTCATGGCTGTCCGCGTGACGGGATACCGGTCCCGGTCCGGCTGACAGGTCAGCCTCGTTGTCGCGTTCTCCGCGGCCTCGACCCACGTGGTGACCCTTCCTCTGAAATACGAAATCCGGTCCATTTTAGTGGTCCAGTCTGCAGAACTTGCCGGGGCACGCTTCAGCGAACGCCGTTTTGCGGGTCAGAAACCCAGTTTGACCAGCTGTTTCGGGTCACGCTGCCAATCTTTGGCGACCTTCACGTGCAGGTCCAGGTAGATGCGCGTGCCCAAGAGGGCCTCGATGCCTTTGCGGGCATTGGTGCCGACTTCACGAAGGCGGCTTCCGCCCTTGCCGATGATGATCGCTTTCTGTGACGGACGCTCGACATAGAGGTTGACGCGGACGTCCAGGAGGGGATTGTCATCAGGGCGGTCCTCCCGGGGAACGATTTCCTCCACCACGACGGCGAGGGAGTGCGGAAGTTCGTCCCGGACTCCCTCCAGCGCCGCTTCGCGGATCAGTTCGGCCACCATGACTGCTTCGGGTTCGTCGGTCAGTTCGCCGTCCGGATACAAGGGAGGCGACGGCGGCATGTGGCTGATCAGGACGTCGGCGACGGTTTCAACCTGGAAACCGTCCGCGGCGGAGACCGGGACGATGTCCTTCCAGCCGTCCTCTCCCAGGACCTCGCGGCCGAGGGCTGCCACGGCAAGGAGCTGTTCGGTCAGTGCCTGCTTGTCCACCAGGTCGGCCTTGGTGACGATGGCGATGACCGGCTTGCGGCCGACGGCGGCGAGCTGCGCGGCGATGAATTTGTCGCCGGGTCCGATCTTTTCGTTGGCCGGCAGGCAGAAGCCGATGGCGTCCACCTCGGCGAGGGTGTCGGCCACGAGGTCGTTGAGGCGCTTGCCGAGCAGGGTGCGGGGACGGTGCAGGCCCGGTGTATCCACCAGGATCAGCTGGGCGTCGTCGCGGTGGACGATGCCGCGGATAGTGTGGCGCGTGGTCTGCGGCTTGGCGGAGGTGATGGCCACCTTCTTGCCCACCAGCGCGTTTGTCAGGGTGGACTTGCCCGCGTTGGGCCTGCCGACCAGGACGGAAAACCCGGCGCGGAAACCGCCAAAGTCGTCCGGTTCGGCAGCCTTATTTTTCTTGCTCACGTGGAACTCCCTGCTGGGTTGCTTCGGCCTCTTCCAGGAGGCCTTCAAGGTCAGTCTCTACTCTTGGTACGGGCGCCGCAATGATGTGGCTGACCCTGTTCCGCCGGCCTTCCAGCCGCTCCGCGCGCAGGGAGACGCCCTGCACCTCGACGCTGCTGCCGACGATGGGGACGCGGCCGAGCGCCTTGGCCAGGAGGCCGCCCACGGTGTCCACTTCGTCGTCGTCGATTTCCAGGTCGAACAGCTCGCCCAGGTCGTCGATGCCCATCCGGGCGCTGACCCGGTACGAACCGTCCCCCAGCGCCACGGCTTCCGCGCTTTCCGTGTCGTACTCGTCCACGATTTCGCCCACAATTTCCTCAATGAGGTCCTCAAGCGTGACGAGCCCGGCGGTGCCGCCGTATTCATCGATCACGATGGCCACGTGCGTGGACTCCTTCTGCAGTTCGCGCAGGAGGTCGCTCACTGGTTTGGACTCCGGCACGTAGCGGACTTCGCGTGCCAGGGAATCCACCAGCGGCGGCTCCTGGTGCGCGCCCAGCTGGTGGATGACGGCGGCAACATCCTTGAGGTAAACGATGCCCAGGATGTGGTCCGTGTTTTCCTTGATCACCGGAATCCGGGAGTAGCCGGACCGCAGGAACAGGGACATCGCCTGGTGCAGGCTCGAGCCGGCGTCGATGCTGACGATGTCCGTCCTGGGAACCATGACAGCCCGGACAAGCGTGTCGCCGAAGTCGAAGACCGACTGGATCATCTCGGCTTCGGTGTCCTCGATCATGTCGGACTCGCTGGCCCGGTCCAGGAGTTCGCGGAACTCCTGTTCGCTGAAGAACGCGTCGTCGCCGCCCGGAGCCCCCGGCGCCGCGGAACTGCCCAGGGCCACCAGCCAGCCCGGAATCGGCCCCAGGACGCTGGTGAGGAACCGGACCATCGGAGCGGTGAAGCGGACCACCGCCGTCGAATGCAGCCTGCCAAGCTGGCGCGGCGAGACGCCCACGATCACGAATCCGAGCAGGGCCATGATGCCGGTGGCCACGAGCCCGGCGAGCCAGACGTTGTCCAGCAGGCTCGCTACGAGTACGGCGACCGCCACTGCAGACGCCATTTCGAACCAGACCCGCCAGAAGCGCAGGGCCCGGGTATGGGCCACGGGCTCGGCAAGGATGCGGCGCATGGCCGTCCCCCGGCTCCTGTGCAGCGCCTCTTCGGCGTCATGCCGGGGAAGGAAACTGAATGCGGCCTCGGCTGCCGTCAGCAGGGCGGCGACGGCAAGGAAAACCAGTGCCACCGCGACCAGGAGCAGTTGCGTCACTGGGTTGTCTCGGCGGGTGCTTCTTTGCCGGTGAAGCCGGACAGGAGTTCACGCTGGAGCCCGAACATCTCCGCCTTCTCCTCCGGTTCGGCGTGGTCGTAGCCCAGCAGGTGCAGGATGCCGTGCGTGGTCAGCAGCAGCATTTCGTCCTCAAGCGGGTGGCCGGCATTCCTGGCCTGGACCTTTGCAACCTGCGGGCAGATCGCGATGTCGCCCAGCATGCCCTGCGGCGTCGGGCGGTCGGGGGTCCCGGGTGTCAGCTCGTCCATCGGGACCGAGAGCACGTCCGTTGCCCCCGGTTCGTCCATCAGCTCGATGTGGAGCTTCTCCATGGCCGGTTCGTCCACCAGGAGGATGGACAGCTCGGCCTGCGGATGGATGTAGAGCTGCTCAAAGATGTACCGCGCCAGGGCCACCAGTGCGGCTTCGTCCACCTGGACGCCGGACTCGTTGTTGACCTCGATGCTCACGCGTGTTCCCCCCGTTTTTCCCGGCCCGCGGAGTGCTTGACCCGGTTCCGCTGGGCTTCATCCCAGATGCTGTAAGCGTTGACGATGTCCCCGACCAGCCGGTGCCGCACGACGTCGGCGGCGTCCAGGACGGAGAAGTTGACGCCGTCGATTCCCTGCAGGATTTCCTCGACGATCCGCAGGCCCGAGCGGGTGCCGAAGGGCAGGTCCACCTGGGTGATGTCTCCGGTGACCACCATCTTTGAACCGAATCCGAGCCGGGTGAGGAACATCTTCATCTGCTCCGGCGTGGTGTTCTGGGCTTCGTCAAGGATGATGAAGGCGTCATTGAGGGTACGGCCGCGCATGTACGCCAGGGGCGCCACTTCGATGGTTCCGGCTGCCATGAGGCGCGGGATGGATTCGGGGTCCATCATGTCGTGCAGGGCGTCATAGAGCGGCCGGAGATAGGGATCGATCTTGTCGCTGAGCGTTCCGGGCAGGAACCCGAGCCGCTCCCCTGCTTCGACGGCGGGCCGGGTCAGGATGATCCGGCTGACCTCTTTTTGCTGCAGTGCCTGGACGGCTTTTGCCATGGCCAGGTACGTCTTGCCGGTGCCGGCGGGGCCGATGCCGAAGATCACCGTGTTCACGTCAATGGCATCGACGTAGTTCTTCTGGTTCAGCGTCTTGGGCCGGATGGTCCTGCCGCGGCTGGAAAGGATGTCGTGGGTAAGTACATCCACGGGATTCTGAAGGGACTGGGTGCGCAGGAGCGCCGCCAGCTGCTGAAGAACGGCGGGTGTGATGACCGTGCCGCGCGCCACCAGTCCACGGACTTCCTGGAGGAGCCGCATAATACGGGGGACGTCGCTGGTCGGTCCGCTGATGGACAGTTCGTTGCCGCGCGCATGGAAGTTGACGTCCGGAAACTGCTCTTCGATGAACCGCAGCGCCTCGTCGTGGCTGCCAAGCGACTGAACCATTTGGTCTGAGTTCTCAAAGAGGACTACCTCGGTCCGGATTCCGGGCAGGGAGTGCGGGAATTCCCCGGGACTGCCTTCGCCCGTATTTAGCCGGCGCTTACCATTTGCTGATTCAGTCATGGTGCTGGCCCGCAGGCCTGTGGTCCCCTCGAAGATCGACGTCGCTTGTTTTCTCTGCCGGGCCGGGATTCCGCTGCGCGGAGCTCCGTGCCCAGTGATCCCTATATCTTACGCCAGCCCCTGCCAAGGCGGGGTCCATGCCCGGGTGGGCGGCGCCCTGCCGGGCCGGCGCCCCCGCAGGGTTCCCCGGTGCAGGATACGCAACTGCTGCTGCAGCGGGCAGCGTCAGACCGGGTTTGGTATCAACTTCATATCGGCCTCATATCGTTCCCGTTGCAGTTGGACCGCAGGAGCCAAAAGTGCCGTTGTGGAGTGGTCCCCCTATGCAATGCTGGGAAACCAGCATCTGCTGGAAAGCCAGGCCGCCAGGGGAACGGCCCGCCATGCCAGGAAAGGACAAGGGCAGGACAATGCCGGTTTCCTCTGTGCCCGAACGGGCAGGACGATCGATGGGGCGCCTGCGCCCGGCCGTCCTTGCGGGGATCCTCGTGTTCGTCCCCGTTCTTGCGGGCTGCACTGCGGAGGGCGGACCGGCCCCGACCGGCACCACCGCATCCGTTCCGGCGACGGGCGGAACCATACCGGATGCTCCGGCCACCAGCGCGCCACTGGAAACGACCCAGTCCTCCAACAAGGCTCCGGTGTACTGGATCGGCCGCAGCGGCGGAAACACCTTCCTGTACCGCGAGTTCCGGGACGTCCCGGAGCAGGAGAATCCGGTGACGCGGGCGCTGCGCGCGATGATGTCGGAGAAGCCGCTGGATCCCGACTTCTTCACGCCCTGGCAAAACCCAGACAAGCTTGCCACCTCCATTTCGGGCAAGGACATCATCACCGTGGATGTCTCTTCCGACGCCTTCAACAGCAACCTGGACGCCGACATGGCCGCGCGCGCAATCCAGCAGTTGGTCTATACGGCCACGGCTGCCGCCGCCAGTTCCGGCCTGATCGACACCGGCCAGCAGGTCAAGGTCAGGATCCTGGTGGACGGCCACACGGACTATGTCGCTTTCGGCAAAGTGCAGCTGGGTGCCCTGATGACCCGCGCTGCCGGCCTGGTGGCACCGATCTGGATCATCGATCCGCAGGAGAACGCCGAAGTGGCCGCCGGGAGCGTCAAGATCACCGGCCGCAGTACATCTCCTGGCGCGAAGCTTCGCTGGCAGATCCTGCAGTCCCCCGACGACAGCACCAAGGCTCCGTTCCTGACGGGCGAAACCACGGCGGCCGCGGAACAGGGGCAGGCCGGCGTTTTCACGCTGGCCCTCAACCTGCCCGCCGGCGACTATGAACTGCGGGTGGCGCAGGCAGGGGCCGGAGGCGAGCCGGACCGGAACGAGGACACCAGGTCCTTCAAGGTCCGGTAGGAGTCCAGCGGCCAAGGATGTCGCTGGCAAGGACGACGGCGGCCGGCCCCGCTGTGGAGGAGCGCAGGACGTGGTGCCCCAACAGGGCAGTCACGGCGCCTTTGTCGCAGAGCCTGGTGACCTCGCGGGGACTGATCCCGCCCTCCGGTCCCACGATGAGCAGGATTTCACGTGCACCGGGACCGGTTTTTCCCTGCCAGTCCTCGAGGACGGTTCGCAGCGGCCGGACAGCGTCCTCGTGCAGGATGACAGCCAAGTCCGCTGCTTCCACGGCCGCGGCGAGTCCGGCTGTTTCGACGGCGGGGCGCACCTCGGGGATCCACGCGCGCCGCGCCTGTTTGGCGGCCGCCGCTACCGTGGACTCCCATTTTGCGTGTGCGCGCGCTGCCCGGTCGCCCTTCCAGCGGACGATGGAACGCTCAGACTGCCACGGGATGACGGCGTCGATGCCCAGTTCGGTAGCGGTCTCGATGGCCAGCTCGTCACGGTCTCCCTTGGCCAAGGCCTGGACCAGTACCAGCCGGATGTCCGGCCTCTCTTCAATGCTGAGCTCTGCGCATTCGACGTCTAGGGCGGAACCGGCGGCCGAGACCACTTTCCCGGTCATCCGCGTACCGGCGCCGTCCACGATGTCCACCGCTTCGCCCGGAGACAGCCGCTTGACGGTCACCGCGTGCCGGGCCTCTGGGCCCTCGAGGAGGAACATGCTCCCCGCTGTCATCCCTGACAGTGAACCGGCGGAGGTGAAGAAGACGGGGTTGCTCACCGCTACAGGTTACCGAACCGGTCCCGGAGCTTGGCGAACATCCCGCCGCTGGCGGCGAGCTTGCCCTCGGTGATCTGTTCGCCGCGGAGCTTCGCCAGCTGGCGCAGCAGGTCCTCCTGGGCGGAGTCGAGCTTGGCCGGAGTGTCCACCTGCAGGTGGACCTTCAGGTCGCCCCGGCCGTAGCCCCTCAGGTGGGTGACACCCAGTCCGCGCAGGGTGATGATTTCCCCTGACTGGGTACCGGGCTTGACGTCGATCTCCTGGGTGCCGTCGAAGGTCTCCAGGCTGACATCCGTACCCAGCGCAGCCGCGGTCATGGGGATGTGCAGGGTGGCATGCAGGTCATCGCCTTCGCGCACATAGGTGGCATCGTTGTTGACGCGGATTTCGACGTACAGGTCGCCGGCGGGGCCCCCTGCCGGTCCGGCCTCGCCCTGGCCGGAGAGCTGGATGCGGGTTCCGGTGGCAACGCCCGCGGGAACCTTGATGGTCAGCGAGCGGCGGCTGCGGATGCGGCCCTGGCCGCTGCACTCGTTGCAGGGGTCCTTGATGACCGTGCCGAAGCCTTCGCAGGTGCCGCAGGGGGCTGCGGTCATGACCTGGCCCAGGATGGAGCGGACGGCCCGCTGCACCTGGCCGCTGCCGCCACAGATATCGCAGCGCTCGGGATGGGTCCCCGGACGGCAGCAGGATCCATCACACGTGGGGCAGACCACGGCAGTGTCCACTTCGAGTTTCTTATTGACGCCGAAGACGGCGTCGCGCAGGTCAATCCGGACGCTGATAAGGGCGTCCTGGCCACGCCGGACCCTGGACGCGGGGCCGGCGCTGCCGCCGGCACCGAAGAAGGTGTCAAAAATGTCCTGGAAGGCAAAGCCCTGGCCTGCGTAGCTTGCACCGCCGAAGCCATTGTCCGTGCCGTTCTCGTTCCCGGTGGTGTCATAGACCCGGCGCTTCTGGGGATCGGAAAGGACCTCGTAGGCGTGAGTTACCGCCTTGAAGCGTTCCGCAGCGTCGTCACCGGGGTTCACGTCCGGGTGGAGGGTGCGGGCCAGCTTGCGGTAGGCCTTCTTGATCTCCTCCCCGGTAGCTTCGGGTGAGACTCCAAGGACGTCATAGTGGCTGCTCAAAGTTCGTATCTCTTCCTTGTTGTACTGCGTTCAGTCGGCGGCCAAGCTCTTGTCTTCCGGCCGGACAGCTCCGGCGGCAAAGAGTCAGGGCCCCAAAATCCTGGAAAGGTAGCGGGCTACTGCCCTGACGGCGGCCATGGTGGTGGGATAGTCCATCCGGGTCGGGCCGAGGATTCCTACTTTCGCGGCGCTGTCCGGACCATAGCCGGTGGCCACCACGGATGCCTCGGCGAGTCCGTCATAGGGGTTTTCCCGCCCGATGCTCACAGCCACACCGCGGTGGTCCTGCGCCATTTCACTCAGCAGGCGCAGCATCACCACCTGCTCCTCGAGCGCCTCCAGCACCGGGCCGATGCTGAGCGGGAAATCCACGTTGGACCTGGCCAGGTTGGCGGTCCCGGCCATGACCATCCGGTCCTCCCGGCTGCTTTGCGCCAGTGCCTCCAGCCCCAGGGCCAGGGCGTGTGCTGCCTGGCGCTGCGCGTGGGGCGTGGCGGCCACGACGGCGGGAAGCGCCTGCGCAAGCTGGCTCAGCCGGGTTCCGCCCAGGGCACCAAGGAACCGGGTACGGAGCTCGGCCAGCACGTCGTCACCAAGGTCCTGTCCGACGTCGATGACGCGCTGCTCCACTTTGCCGCTGTTGGCGATCAGGACCACCAGTACTTTGCGCGGGGCCAGCAGGACGAATTCGATGTGGCGGACAAGTGCCCGGCTCAGGTGCGGGTACTGGACCACGGCCACCTGGTTGGTCAGTTGCGACAGCAGCCGGACGGTGCGTTCCAGGACGTCATCGAGGTCATCTGCACCTTCCAGCAGGGACTGGATGGCCCGGCGCTCGGCGGCGGACAGGGGTTTCACGGCCGAAATCTGGTCGACGAAAAGCCGGTAGCCCTTGTCGGTGGGAATCCTGCCGGCACTGGTGTGCGGGGCCGTGATAAGCCCTTCATCCTCCAGCGCTGCCATGTCGTTGCGGATGGTGGCGCTCGAAACGCCAAGGTGATGCCGCTCCACCAGGGCCTTCGACCCCACGGGTTCGCGGGAGTGGACGTAGTCCTCAACGATGGCCCGCAGTACTTCCAGTTTGCGTGGCTCGCTCACTCTCCACCTCCATCCATGGTCCGGGGCGCGCGCCCCGCCCGGTGCCAGCCAGGGGTTAGCACTCGACATGCCTAAGTGCTAACAGTCTATTATGCCTTGCCCCGTTGTTAGCATTGGTACCGCTCCGGGCGAAATTCCGGGGCCAGGGACCTAGTGCTAGGCGGATGACTTCATGGATTACCAGAACTGGGGACCCCGGGGAATCTCCGCTCCAGCCCGGACGGAACTTCCCGAGGTTCCCGTCCAGCGCGGCATGGTGCTTGAGGAAGTCCAGTCCGGCTGGGTGGGGGCCGTGACGCGGGTGGAGAAATCCGGCGGGATGCACGTGGTGGCGCTGGAGGACCGGCGGGGCAAGTCGCGGACTTTCCGGCTGGGATTCGGTTTCCTGCTCGACGGCCAGCCCATCCGGCTGATGCCGCCGGCACCCAAGGCTGCAGCCACCGGAGCAGCCGCCGGGCGGACCGCATCCGGGTCCGTGCGGGTGGAAGGCCAGCGCGCCCAGGTGGCGAAGTCCAGCCGGATCTGGGTGGAAGGCAAGCACGACGCCGAACTGGTGGAGAAGGTCTGGGGAGACGACCTGCGCGTGGAGGGCATCGTCGTCGAGCCCCTGCACGGTATCGACGACCTGGCCGGCGCTGTCGCCGCGTTCAAGCCCGGCCCGGGCCGGCGGCTGGGTGTGCTGGTGGATCACCTGGTCCCCGATTCCAAGGAATCGCGCATAGCGGACGCCGTCATGGCTTCCCCGGGGGCCGCTAGCAACGTCCTGATTGTCGGCCACCCCTATGTGGACGTCTGGCAGGCCATCCGGCCCGCCGTCCTGGGCATCGACAAATGGCCCGCCGTTCCCCGCGGGCAGGACTGGAAGACCGGGATCCTGAAAGCGTTCGGCTGGCCGCACGCCACCAAGGAAGACATTGGGCTCGGATGGCAGAAACTGCTGGGGGCCGTCCGCACGTACGCCGACCTGGAAGCGTCCCTCCTGGGACGGGTGGAGGAGGTCATCGACTTCCTCACCGTGCCCTGACGGCCGGGCAGGTGCCCAACAGCCAGTATTCTTGGTATTGCGGGTGCCTTGCAGACATACACGGCACACCCCCACCGCGCCAGAACATGAAGCCAGCACCACTTGCACCTCCGAAGGAACAGACTGTGGCAGACAACGCACGTGATCACAGGGACGGCCAGGGCCGTTCCGAGTACCATGGCGTCCCCGCCAATGCGCTGCCGCTGACGGCCAGCGAAGACCGCCAGTGGGCCACGCTCGCACATTTCGGTGGAATCCTGGGATGCGTCCCGTCGCTGCTGATCTACCTGATCTTCCGGGACCGCGGACCGTTCACCGCCCAGGAATCGAAGGAAGCACTGAACTTCAGCCTGCCGCCCACCATCGCCGCCGTGCTGGCCAACATCCTGGTGTTCATCCCCTACGTGGGAAATATCTTCGCCGTCATTGCCACGCTGATCTGGGTGGCGCTCACCTGCTTCTCCGTGGCAGCGGGAATCCACGTCAACCGGGGCCAGCCGCACCGGTACCAGTTCAACCTTCGCTGGATTAAGTAAGCGGCGTTCCGGACCCACCGCTGGCGTCCGGATTCCCGGAAGGACCCTCCGCGTCAGTCCGGGAGGATCCGGCGGACCACTGCGTCGGCCAGGAGCCTGCCCCTCAGCGTCAGGACCAGCCGTCCCCGGAAGGCGTCAGCCGGTTCCACGAGGCCGTCAGCGATCAGGCCGGCCACCTGGTGCCTGCCGCCGGCAGTAAGCGTCGACAGGTCCAGCCCCGACTGCAACCGCGCTTCAAGCATCACCCGTTCCATGGTCCGGGTCTCCGCATCCAGCGTTTCCCTGCCCGCCGCAGGCGACAGCCCCTGGGACAGCCGGTTGGCATACGCTGCCGGATGCTTGACGTTCCACCAGCGGACACCGCCAACGTGTGAGTGGGCGCCGGGCCCGATGCCCCACCAGTCATCGCCCCGCCAGTAGGCAAGGTTGTGCCGGCACGCCTGCTCAGGCGTGCGCGCCCAGTTGCTGACCTCGTACCAGCCAAGCCCGGCTTCGGTAATCAGCTGGTCGGCAAGCTCGTATTTGTCAGCGTGGTCGTCGTCGTCAATTCCCGGGACTTCGCCGCGGCGCATCTGCGCGGCCAGCTTGGTGCCCTCCTCAACGATCAGCGCGTAGGCGCTGATGTGGTCGGGCCCATACGAGAGCGCGGTGTCCAGGGAGTGGCGCCAATCGGCCAGCGACTCCCCCGGAGTTCCATAGATCAGGTCCAGGCTCACGGCGAGCCCCGCTTCGCGGGCCCACTGCACCACCTGCGGCACCCGGCTGGGAGTATGGGTGCGGTCCAGGACCTTGAGCACATGCGGAACGGCGGACTGCATGCCGAAGGAGACCCTGGTGAAGCCCGCCTCCTTGAGGACCGCCAGGGACTCGGGCGTGACCGAATCAGGGTTCGCCTCGGTGGTCACCTCGGCACCATCCTCGATTCCCCACTGGTCGATCGCCGACCGGAGGATCATGGCGAGGTCGTCCGCGGGAAGCAGAGTGGGCGTGCCGCCCCCGAAGAAGACGGTGCTGAGCTTCCGCTCCGGCAGCCCTGACCTCGAGAGCACCGCCGCCGCCAGCGACACCTCCGATACCGCGGTTCCGGCATAGGCGTCCTGCGACGCCCCGCCGCCGAGTTCGGTGGCGGTGTAGGTGTTGAAGTCACAGTAACCGCACCGGACGGCGCAAAACGGAATGTGGACGTACAGGCCAAAGGCCCGGACCGCCGCACCGTCCGCTGCCTGGTCAGGCAACAGACCGTCCGACGGCGCCGGGTCGCCGAGGGGAAGCACGCTGGGCATCAGCGGGTCCCCCGCTGTGCGGTGGTCACTTCTTCTTGGCCTTGTCCTTTGATTCGTCGGTGGTGAGGGCGGCGATGAACGCTTCCTGCGGCACCTCCACGGTGCCCACCATCTTCATGCGCTTCTTGCCTTCTTTTTGCTTCTCCAGCAGCTTTCGCTTACGGGAAATGTCACCGCCGTAGCACTTGGCCAGCACGTCCTTGCGGATGGCGCGGATGCTTTCCCGGGCGATAATCCGGGAACCGATGGCCGCCTGGATGGGCACTTCGAACTGCTGCCGCGGAATGAGTTCGCGCAGCTTGCCGGTCATCATCACACCATAGGCGTAGGCCTTGTCCCGGTGCGTGATGGCGCTGAACGCGTCCACCTGCTCGCCCTGGAGCATGATGTCGACCTTCACAAGGTCGGCAACCTGCTCGCCGTCGGCCTTCCAGTCCAGGGAGCCGTAGCCCCGGGTCTTCGACTTCAGGATGTCGAAGAAATCGAACACGATTTCCGCCAGCGGCAGGCGGTAGCGGATTTCCACCCGGTCCTCCGAGAGGTAGTCCATGCCGCCCATCACGCCGCGGCGGGACTGGCACAGTTCCATGATGGCGCCGACGAACTCGTTGGGGGCCAGGATGGTGGCGGAGACCATGGGTTCGCGTACCTCGGCAATCTTGCCGGTGGGGTACTCGCTGGGGTTGGTCACCCGGACCACCTTCTTGTCCTCCAGGGTCACCTCGTATTCCACGTTCGGAGCCGTGGAAATCAGGTCGAGGTTGTATTCGCGTTCCAGGCGTTCGCGGGTGATCTCAAGGTGCAGCAGGCCCAGGAAGCCCACGCGGAAGCCGAAGCCCAGCGCGGCCGAGGTCTCCGGTTCGTACACCAGGGCGGCATCGTTGAGCATGAGCTTTTCGAGCGCGTCGCGGAGTACCGGGTAGTCGGCGCCGTCCAGCGGGTACAGGCCGGAGAACACCATAGGCTTGGCATCGGCGTAGCCGGGAAGCGACTCCGCGGCCGGCTTGGCCAGGTTGGTGACGGTGTCGCCTACCTTGGACTGCCGGACGTCCTTCACACCGGTGATCAGGTAGCCCACCTCGCCCACGCCCAGGCCCTTGGAAGGGGTGGGTTCCGGGGAACTGACCCCGATCTCCAGGAGCTCGTGCGAGGCCCTGGTGGACATCATCTGGATGCGTTCGCGCGGGTGGAGCATGCCGTCCACCACGCGCACGTAGGTCACCACGCCGCGGTAGGTGTCATAGACCGAGTCGAAAATCATGGCGCGGGCCGGCGCGTCGGGGTCACCCTTCGGGGCCGGCAGGTCGCGGACAATCTTGTCCAGGAGGGCCTCGACGCCGACGCCGGTTTTGCCGGATACCCGCAGGACGTCCTCGGGATCGCCGCCGATCAGGCTGGCCAGCTCGGCTGCATACTTTTCGGGCTGCGCCGCCGGCAGGTCGATCTTGTTCAGGACCGGGATGATCGCGAGGTTGTTTTCCATGGCCAGGTACAGGTTCGCGAGCGTCTGGGCTTCAATGCCTTGTGCCGCGTCCACCAGCAGGATTGCGCCTTCGCACGCCGCCAGGGACCGGGACACCTCGTAGGTGAAGTCCACGTGTCCGGGAGTGTCGATCATGTTCAGCGCATAGCTGACGCCGTCCACCTCCCACGGCATGCGGACCGCCTGGGACTTGATGGTGATGCCGCGCTCGCGCTCGATATCCATCCGGTCCAGGTACTGGGCCTTCATGTCGCGCGCCTGGACCACCCCGGTGGACTGCAGCATACGGTCAGCCAGGGTGGACTTGCCGTGGTCGATATGCGCGATGATGCAAAAGTTCCGAATGATTGCCGGATCTGTCGCGGCGGGCACCGGTGCGGTGCGGGCCATGGGAGACACGCAGGGTCCTTACTGTTGGCTTTTCTGCAGCCATCCGCCAGGCACGCAGAAAGCCGCCCGCGGTCCAGCCGCACATCTTCAACCTCCAGTGTCCCACGTCCGGGACTCCGCAACCGCATCGCTGCCCGCCCGCAGGCGGTTTTCTGCGGCCCAGCCGCGCCGATAGGCTTTCGGGATGCCTTTTGATCTCCGCTCGCTGGGAAACGCCGTCCGCCGGGGCCTGCGCCTGCTCCAGAACCGCCGCCCCGCGTCCCCGGCGGGCGCTGCCGGCCGCCGCCGCCCCGGCGCCGCCCGTCCCGAGGCCACCGCAGGCATTCCCTCCGGGTCCGCGGCGTACCCTGGCGACTACCGCGGACGGGCCGCCGTCCGCTACGCACCCCAGCCTGACGGCGATCCGGATCCGGGCGAAGTGGTGTGGGCGTGGGTTCCCTTCGAGGAGGACCACAACCAGGGGAAAGACCGTTCCGTCCTGCTGGTGGGGCATAACGGCCCATTCCTCCTCGGGCTGATGATGACCAGCCGGGACAGAGTGCCCGCCGGCGGCAGCGCCGGGGACTACGTGGACCTCGGATCCGGAGCCTGGGACATGCAGGGCCGGCCCAGTGAAGTGCGGCTTGACCGCATCCTGCAGCTCCGGCCGGACAGCATCCGGCGCGAGGGAGCGGTGCTGGATGAGGCACGCTTCGGGAGAGTGGCGTCCGGACTGCGCAGGCGACACGGCTGGACCTGACACTCTCAAATGGCCAGTGCCGCCGCTGACCTGCTATTCTTTATTGCTGTGTGTCCGTGCAGGTCGACGGTCACTGATGGCTGGCCGCCATAGGTATCCCCACGCCGCTCAGTCAAGGCCAGCCTGAAAGCCCTCTAGACCATTTCCGCATTACAAAGAGAGTTCACACGTGGCGAATATCAAGTCCCAGAAGAAGCGCATCCTGACCAACGAGAAGGCACGCCTGCGCAACAACGCAGTCAAGTCCGAGCTGAAGACGGCCATCCGCGCCGTCAACACCGCCGTTGAGTCCGCTGACAAGGAAGCTGCTACTACTGCGCTCGTTACTGCCAGCCGTAAGCTGGACAAGGCTGTCAGCAAGGGTGTTCTGCACAAGAACAACGCAGCGAACCGCAAGTCGGCGATCTCCAAGAAGGTCAACGCACTCTAAGGTTTCCAGTTCCCACGAACTGATGGTGTGGCCGGTACCGCAAGGTGCCGGCCACACGCTTTTAAGCTTCCTACCCTGGCCGCCCGAAGCCGGCCCTTCCAGCGGGCGGGCGGCAGCACCGCCGTCGTAAGCCACGGGCCCTGCGCAGCCGAGAGGGGCAACCCTGCCGCCGGGAACCGGGCGACCTGTGTTTCGTGCTTATCTGCCCTGGACTGACATGGCGATAACGGTCACGGCATGCTCGACGGCATAGACGGGGTCCCTGGAGAGGCCCTTGACCTGGGCATCGGCCTCCGCCGTGGCCTGGATGGACCGCACCAGGCCCTCCGGGGTCCAGCGCCGGACGTCCCGTTGGGCCTGCTCCACCAGCCAGGGCTGCATGCCGAGCTCCGCTGCGATCTGTGCAGACGAACCCGAGGCACCTGCCACGCGCGCCACCGTCCTGAGCTTCGCGGCGAGGGCTGCCACCAGCGGTACCGGGTCGGCTCCGGTGGCGAGTGCGTGGCGGAGCGTCGAGAGCGCCAGCGGGGCGTTTCCTGCCATGGCGGCATCGGCAACTTTGAATGCGGTGGCCTCAATCCGCCCGCCGTAGTACTTGTCCACCGTCTCGGCCGTGACAGTGCTTCCTGCGTCGGCAATGAGCTGGGAGCATGCGGCGGCCAGATCGGACAGGTCTGCTCCCACGGCGTTGACCAGGGCCTGGACGGCGTCCTGGTTGATCCGGCGTCCGGCTGCCTTGAATTCCGCCGCAACGAACGAGATCTTGTCCGCTTCCTTCTTCAGTGGCTGACAGTCGACCACAGGCCAGCCGGCTTTCTTGACGGCGTCGAGCAGTTTCTTCCCGCGGTTTCCGCCGGCGTGCCGCAGGACCACGACGGCGTCCTGTTCGGGGTGCTGCAGATACGCCAGGGCGTCTGCGAGGAAGGCGTCGTTCATTCCTTCCACGGCTTCCACTTCGATGAGTTTGCTCTCACCGAACAAGGAAGGGCTAACCTGCATTGTCAAGGTCCCCGGTTCGTACGTTGCGGCGTTGATGCGGCTCAGCTCGACGTCCGGCTCGGCTGCCCTGACCTGCGACCGGATGCGGTCCATGGCCCTGATGCCCAGATACTCTTCCGGACCGCCCACCAGGACTATCGATGCCGGCGCTGCGTCCCGCCAGGAGGCGGTGTTCGATGCGGGGGAGCGGGTTGCTCGCTTTTGCGCAGCGGCCATCGACGGTTCCTTCCGGAGGTTTTATTGCAGTATCCCAGCCTGCCACGTCCGGGCCCCGGCTCCAAGCTGCGGTGACTGCGGATACGGCCCATCACCGTATCCAGCACCTCAATCAGGGCCACCGTGCGGGCGTGGATTGTGCGGACTTTGCGGACCACCTGCAGGGGGTGGGCCAGCGCCCACAGAGCAGCGAAGGCCAGGGCGGACAGCAGGAGCATCGACAGCAGACCAGCGACTCCTTCGGGCCAGGGAAGGGCCGAACCTGGCAGCACGGCAGCGAACCTGGCCGTTGCGGCAACGCCGGCGGCACAGGTTCCGGCCACCGCGATCAATATGGTGGCCGCCCAGGGCAGCATGACCACCAAAGGAACGGCAGCAGTCCCCAGCAGGGTCACCGGGGCAACAAGGGGCGATGCCGCAACATTGGCCAGCAGCGAGTACGTCGCAAACTGGGGCTGCAGGAGGACGATGACGGGCCCGCACAGCAACTGCGCGGACAGGGGCACGGCCACTGCGGCAGCGGCCCATCGGGGCACCGCCACCGGAATCCAGCCGATAATCCGGCGGCCCAGGAGGATGATCCCCACCGTGGCCAGGACGGACAGCAGGAAACCGAAGCTCGCGCCAAGGGCCGGTTCGAACAGCAGCAGACCGATGACCGCCAGGCACAGGAAGCTCAGGCCACGTCCAGTGCGTCCGCCGGCCAGCGACGCGACGCCGATGGCGCCCATGAGTGCTGCCCGCAGGACACTGGCATCGGGTCCCACCAGAACCACGAACAGGGCCAGGCCGGCAAGGGCGGCTGCCGCAGCAGGAAGCCTTGGCAGCCGGAGGCGGCGGCAGAGCAGCAGCAACGCGCCCAGAACGAGGCTGCAGTTTGCCCCGCTGACCGCTGTCAGGTGGGTCATGCCCACGGCCTTCATGGCATTGTTCAGTCCCTCGTCCAGCGCGCTCGTGTCGCCGGTGACCATTCCGGGCAGGAGTCCGCGGGCGTCCGGTGGCAGGAAGGCTGCAGCAGCTACGAACCGGCCGCGGAGTTCCCGTGCCGCTTCTTCCAGGAGAGAACCGCCCGTGGCCGTGCCGGGAACCGTGGAGGCTGCCAGATTCGCTGCCTCCGGCTCTCCGGGGTCCGGAGTCCGCAATTTGCCGGTGGCGCGCAGTGTCTGCCCCGGCAGCACGGCTCCCCACCCCTGGCCGCCCATGATGGTGAGCCGGGCCCGGGTCCTGAGCAGGACCCCGCCGGTGGACACTTCACGGGTCCACACCGGGACGGACCAGCGTTCCGCCGTTGCTCCGGCACCGCCAACCGCTCTCGGGTTACCTGCCACCTCGACGATGGCGACGGCTGTCTTGCCGCCGGCGACCGCCTCCGCAAGGGGGCCATTGAAGCGTTGGCTTGATGCCGTCGCGGAGTGCGCTCCGGTGGCTGCCGCCAACAGCAGGGATAAGCCCAGAGCGGCAGTCATGGTCCGGCTCCTTGACGGGCTGGGTGCGCTGAGATGGCGGCTGACGTCGGGGCCGGGCTTTTGTCTCGGAGAATTTTTAGCGGCCCGCATCAGACACAAGGCGCCCAGCCCGGCAAGCAGGCAGCAGAGGACCGCAAGTTCAGTGGGTGGCAGCCACAGCCCGGCCACGGCAGCACCCCACACCAGGGCCGCGGGGAGGGCAAGCCGAAGATCCAGGCGGCGCCGCGGACCTTCGGCACTGGAATACCCATCCGTCTGGACCTTGCCGTTGTTGGCCACCCGGTTGCGGACACCGGCCGCGCAACTCGCCAAGGACTTTCGGAGGACTTCCAGTTCCGGCGTTACCCGGCGCCGCCGCGCCGGCATCCGCGGCCCGGAAGGTGTTGGTGCGGGCGGCCCTGACTGCTGGCCTGGGCCGCCGCCCTGCACTGCGGATTCCACGAACCGTTTCCACGGGCTGGGACATGCGCCCTTTGCTGCCATTGCCTATGCCCCTCCCCTGTCCGTTATCCGGGGTCTCCTGATGACGGTGTCCATGTTGAGGCGGCCTACACCGTCACCAGAGGCAGCAGGGCCTCAAGCATTTTCGGCCCAACGCCATCCACCGCGTCCAGTTCTTCGACGCTCCTGAAAGGGCCGTGTTCCTTGCGCCAGTCGACTATCCGCTGGGCAAGTACCGGCCCGACCTTCGGAAGCGTGTCCAGCATGGCAACATCAGCGGTGTTCAGGTTCACCCTGCCGCCGGGCGTACCGGCGCCTGCCGGGTGGGACCCGGAGCCGTCCCCGCCGCTGGCAGCGGATTCAGCAGCGTCCGGCGCGGCGGGAAGTGGTTCGCCTTGCAGGGGCACGTGGATTTTCTGCCCGTCGTCCACCACGAGTGCAAGGTTCAGGCGGTTGGGGTCCGCCTCCGGCGTTGCGCCGCCCGCCGCGGCAATGGCATCCTCGACACGGCTTCCCTGCTGCAGTCGGACGACGCCGGGTTTGGCCACGGCCCCGGCCACATGGACCACCACCAGGTCCGCAGGGGCGGACTCTCCGGGATGTGGGCTTGCAGCTGCCGGATGTTCTTCGGCCTCGTCCGACGGCTTGCCGCCACCCTCTTTACCGTCGGCTGTCCCGGAGCTTACGCCCGACAGGGGCAGGACCTCCGGAGCCGCGTTGGCTGCCTGCCACCAGAACCAGGCGCAGGCGGCCGCGGCTACGGCAGCGAGCAGCATGGCAACCCGCACCCCCACCCGCCAGCGCAATACGGGCCCGGCACCGGGAGTGCCTTCGGAATCGCCGTCGGCCGGAGGCCCGTTCGCTTCTACCGGCCCCCGGTACTCAAACCCGTCCAGGCCAAGACGGTTCTCCGAATCAGCCGGCGCTGCCTCACCTACGGCGGCCTGGAGCCTTGCCCGCACGTGGCGCGCCTGCTGGCGTGTTGCTGCGGCGTCCCGGCGTGACATAGCTCCACCCTAGAAACCATGCGGGCAAGGCGGCAGACGCCACAGGCCCTATGTGGAAAGCTGCCTACCGACGGCGGACCATTGGAACCCCTGGTTTGCCACGACAAATAGTCGGCAGCAGCCTGTCATCCGCCCGTCCGGCGGCAGGTTCTCATTGGACCAAGGTCCCGGTAATGCAGAGCTGTCGCTGCCCGTCGACGCGCCCTATCCCCGCTGCCGGTACCCGCGGGCCCAGACGACCTCGGCGAGGGCACCCAAGGCCAGCGGGAACGCCACGGCGGCGGCCAAGTGCCGCATCAGGCTGTAGGGCTGCATCATCGCCGCCCAGCCCACTAAAACTCCTGGCAGGGCAACGCAGACAGTCACCCAAACAGGGTTGCCGCGCAGGTGCGACCAGACCGCGGCCACGACGGACAGCCCGCTCCCGGCAAAGATCCAGCCGCTGCCGATCCACGTCTCTTCCTGCGCGGCTGGATGTGGGACCCCGAGATGCCACTGGGCGCGGATGATCCCATGACTGACAATGATCATCGAGGCGAGCACAAGCATCACCCATGCAACCGTGCCGGTCCACCGGCGGCCTGCTGGTGACATTGTCATCATGTGGCCGACTTCCGGGGATCTATGTGGAGCACCGTGCCTGGTGCCTGGGACCCATCGCACCCCAGGCCCGAGGAACCCCTCAGCGCCTCACCCGGTACCGGGTGAGGACCACGCCGCCCTGGAACGTGCGCGTCTCCACCAAGTCCAGGTTCACCCATGTAGTCAGGGCTGTGAAGAACGGCGTGCCTCCGCCCGTCAGGACCGGATGGATGACGAGCGCATATTCATCGATCAGGCCTGCCCGCATGGCGGCCCAGGCGAGCGTTGCCCCGCCGATGCTCATCGGACCGCCGTCTTCGGTCTTGAGCCGGCTGATCTCGTCCGTCGCGTCGCCGGTGACAAGCCGCGTGTTCCAGTCGACCTTGTCGATCGTCGATGAGAACACGACCTTCGGGGTGTCCCGCCAGTTCCGTGCGAACTCGATCTGGGCCGGGGTCGCATCGGGCTGCTGGTCTCCGGTCGGCCAGTAGGAGCTCATCGTCTCCCACAGCTTGCGCCCGTACAGCGACAAACTGTTCGACTGCTCCTGTTCCAGCCACCACTGAAACAATTCATCGCTTGGGGCGCTCCAGCCAATGTCGTCGCCGGCGGCGGCGATGTAGCCGTCCGCAGACAGGTTCATGCTGTAGGTGAGTTTCCGCATGGAACCAGCCTCCCACTGGCCGGTCCCCAGCGTACAGACCGGCGGTGGTGCAGGCTGCGGGCCAATCGATGTTCCCGGGATGCCCTGCGGCTTAGGTGGGAAGCCGTGTACCGCCGGGGAGGGCGGGGCTCCTGCCCACAATGACGGCGAGGACGCCGAGACCGGCGTGGGCTGCCAGGACGGCCGGCAGGGAGCTGATCTGGGCGGGCGGGCATTCCGGCAGCGCAGCTTCCAGCCGGGCAGCCAGGCTCTCCGCTTCCTCCGGATTTCCGAAATGGTGGACGGCGAGGGTCACGGACCCGTCCGGCTGCGGTGCCGCGTGGGCCACCACGATTTCCTCGAGGCGCGCGACGGCCCTGGCCGCCGAACGTACCTTTTCCAGCGGAACGATCCTGCCGCCGTCGACCGCCAGGATAGGTTTGATGGCCAGCATGGTGCCCAGCAGCGAGGCGGCAGCGCCGATTCTTCCGCCCCGCCGCAGCTGTTCGAGGCTGGGGACGTAGAAGAAGACCTTGGTGTGTTCGGCCTGTTCGACGGCTGCTGCAGCCACCGCTTCCCGGCCCGCACCGGCTGCCGCTGCCTGCACCGCCGCCTGCACTGCCAGTCCCTGGGCCATGCCGACCGTGCGGGTGTCTACGACGTCGACGGGAATGCCCACCTTGGCCGCTGCCAGTCTCGCAGCGTCGGCCGTCCCGGACAGCTCACCGGAGATATGGACCGAAACGATACCGTCGAATCCGCGCAGCTCGGCAGCACGGTACGCCTGCTCGAACTGCCCCGGTGACGGCCTGGACGTCTTGACCGGCGTCCCGGCGGCCAGGGCCACAGCGATGGTCTCCAGGATATCGTCTTCGCCCTCGCCGTAGATTTCCGGCCCCACCATGACAGGCATGGGTGTCACGGTCAGGAGCCCGTCCCGGGGAAGCCCGCGAAGGTACTCCGCCGGGAGGGCCGCCGCCGAGTCGGTTACGACGGCGGTGCGCACCACTGGAGCCCCCGCACGGCGGGTGCCCGGCCGGGGCGTGGGGCGGAGGCCCGACAGCCGCGCACGGACCCACGGCCAGGCGGCGGCGTTACTCTCGGGCAAGGGTGCCTCCTGGATGGGTGTCCGGCCCAGGCGCCACCGGCCGCCGGAAAATCTCCGGCGGCCGGTGGGTACTGCGGGTGCAGCGATTATGCCGGAACGATGTTGACCAGCTTAGGCGCACGGACGATGACAGTCCGGATGCCCCGGCCGTCGAGGGCGCGCCGGACATTTTCCGACGCCAGGGCCAGCTCGCGCAGGTGATCCTCGGAGACGTCCGGGGACACCTCAAGCCGGTCGCGGACCTTGCCCTGTACCTGGACAACGGCGGTGACCGTGTCCTGGACCAGGAGGGCAGGATCGTGTGCCGGCCACCCTGCGTTGGCGACGGATGCCGGGTGGCCCAGCAGGTTCCACATGTCCTCGGCCGTGTACGGTGCGAACAGGCTGAGGATCACGGCGACGGCTTCGGCGGCCTCGCGGACGGCCGGGTCGGCGGCGCCGGCCCCGGAATCGATGGCCTTGCGGGTGGCGTTGACCAGTTCCATCAGCTTGGCCACCACCACGTTGAACTTGTTGGCGTCCAGGAGCTCGGCGGCGTCGGCGATGGTGCGGTGCGTCACCGAGCGCAGGGCGCGGTCACCGGCTGCGGAGTCCACACCGGGTTCGCTGGTGACGTCCTGGGCGAGGCGCCAGGCGCGGGCCAGGAACTTGGCAGATCCCGACGGCGACACGTCGGCCCAGTCCACGTCGTCCTCGGGCGGGGAAGCGAACACCATGGTCAGGCGGACGGCGTCCACGCCATACTTGTCGAGCTGTTCGCCGAGGTCCACGCCGTTGCCCAGGGACTTGCTCATGGCCTTGCCGCCGTTGAGCACCTGCCCCTGGTTGAGGAGGGCACTGAAGGGTTCGTCCGCGTCGATCATGCCGAGGTCGTGGATGACCTTGGTGAAGAAGCGGGCGTACAGCAGGTGGAGGATGGCATGCTCCACGCCGCCGACGTACTGCCCAACGGGCATCCAGTCGTTGATCTTCTCCGGATCGAAGGGACCCTCGGTGAAGTGCGGCGACACGAAGCGCAGGAAGTACCAGGACGAGTCCACGAAGGTGTCCATGGTGTCGGTGTCGCGCTTGGCCGGCCCATGGCAGGAGGGGCACTCGACGTTGACCCAGGCTTCGGCGGCGGCCAGCGGCGATGTGCCCTTGGGAGCCAGGTCCTCGCCGCGGAGGTCCGACGGCAGCGTCACCGGCAGCTGCTCGTCCGGAACGGGCACTTCGCCGCAGGAGGGGCAGTGGATGATGGGGATGGGAGTGCCCCAGAACCGCTGGCGGCTCAGCAGCCAGTCGCGGAGCCGGAAATTGACGAACTTCTCGCCGGTGCCCTGCCGCTCCAAAATGGCGATGGCGGCGGGAATGGCCTCGGCCTTGGGCAGGCCGTCCAGCTCACCGGAGTTGATCAGGGTGCCCTCCCCCGCCGTCGCCGTGCCGGACACGGCGGGATCCTCTTCGCCGGTGTCCAGGACGGCCCGGACGGGCAGGTCGAAGGCGCGGGCAAAGTCGAGGTCGCGCTGGTCGTGGGCGGGCACTGCCATGATGGCGCCCGTGCCGTAGTCGGCCAGGACGTAGTCGGCGGCCCAGACGGGCAGCTTCTCCCCGTTCAGCGGGTTGATGGCGTAGCGGCCGGTGAAGACACCGGTCTTTTCGCGCTCGGTGGACTGGCGTTCAATCTCGGACAGCGCCTTGACCCGTTCGCGGTATTCGTCCAGGGCAGCGGCGTGCTCGTCCGTGACGAGTTCGACGGCGAGCGGCGCGTCAGCGGCCACCACGAAGAAGGTGGCCCCGTACAGGGTGTCCGGGCGGGTGGTGAAGACCGTGACATCCTTGGCGGGCTTGCCGCCGTCAGCCTCGATCACGAAGTTGACGTGGGCGCCCTCGGACCGGCCGATCCAGTTCTTCTGCATGGCCAG
Source organism: Arthrobacter sp. NQ7 (assembly GCF_029581595.2). Lineage (NCBI taxonomy): Bacteria > Bacillati > Actinomycetota > Actinomycetes > Micrococcales > Micrococcaceae > Arthrobacter > Arthrobacter sp. NQ7. The sequence goes on from NZ_JARFXU020000003.1 coordinate 50,921, forward strand.
CACGCGCTCGGGCCAGTGGCCGCGGAGCTCATCCATGTCGTCCAGCAGCCGGTCGGCGTAGTCGGTGATCTTGAAGTACCACTGGTTCAGCGACTTCTTGGTGACGGTGGTGCCGCAGCGTTCACAGGCGCCGTTGACCACCTGTTCGTTGGCCAGCACCGTCTGGTCCTTGGGGCACCAGTTGACCGGGGAGTCCTTCCGGTAGGCCAGGCCGCGCTCGTAGAAGCGCTTGAAGAGCCACTGCGTCCAGCGGTAGTACTCCGGATCGGATGTGTGCAGCCGGCGCGACCAGTCTGCGGAAATGGCGTACCGCTTGAAGGAGGCTGCCTGGGTTTCGATGTTGGCGTAGGTCCACTCGCTGGGGTGGGCGTTGCGCTTGATGGCCGCATTTTCGGCCGGCAGGCCAAAGGAGTCCCAGCCGATGGGGTGCAGGACGTCATAGCCCTTCTGGCGCAGGTAGCGGGCCACCACGTCACCCATGGCGAACGCCTCGGCGTGGCCCATGTGCAGATCGCCCGACGGGTACGGGAACATGTCCAGCACGTAGCGGCGTTCCCGGGACCCGTCATCCACCGGGGTGAAGACCTTCAGGTCTTCCCACACCTGTGGCCATTTGGCCTCCATGGCGGTGAAACTGTAGGTGCCCTCTTCAGGCTCCGCCGATACTGTTGCTGCTGTTCCGGTGTCTGTCTCCGGCTGAACGCCCACTGCTGCCCTCTTCTGTTCTGTTACGGCATCTGTGCTGCCATAACGGCCTGATCCTCCTGCTGCCGGCCCGGCGCCATGCCCCGGACACACAAAAGCCCCTCTCCATGGAGGGGCTGCCGCTCAGCTGTCCGATATCCGGAGCCGGCGGCTAACTAAGCAGAAGGATCGCACGCATGGTTCTACTTTAGCGCACATGCACACCCCCTCAGCGTAAGTCGCAAATGAGCGGCTGAGGGAGCGTGCACGTGCAAAGAGGGGCCGGTGGCTCCCCGCCATGGTGTGGTGGGCACCGCGAAGCGGGCGGGCGGGAGTCACCGGCCCCTCTCAGGGGCCGCCTTCCTCAACCTAAGTTGGATCTAGCGAACGTCCTCGTCGACCCAGTCCATGGATTTCGTGACCGCCTTCTTCCAGAGCCTCATCTGGCGGTCCTGTTCGGCCTTGTCCATCTGGGGCTCCCAGCGCTTGTCCTCGGACCAGTTGGCCGAGAGCTCGCCGAGGTCCTTCCAGAACCCGACCGCCAGGCCTGCCGCGTACGCAGCACCCAGGGCAGTGGTTTCGATGACCTTGGGGCGGATGACCGGGACGCCCAGGATGTCCGCCTGGAACTGCATGAGGGCGTCGTTGGCGACCATGCCGCCGTCGACCTTCAGCTCGCTCAGCGGCACGCCGGAGTCCGCGTTGACGGCGTCCAGCACCTCGCGGGTCTGGAAGGCGGTGGCCTCCAGCGCTGCCCGGGCGATGTGGTTCTTGTTGACGAACCGGGTGAGGCCCACGATTGCGCCGCGGGCGTCGGATCGCCAGTAGGGTGCGAAGAGTCCGGAGAACGCCGGGACGATGTAGACGCCACCGTTGTCCTTGACGGACGCCGCGAGGGTTTCCACCTCGGGGGCGCTGCTGATCATGCCCAGGTTGTCGCGCAGCCACTGAATAAGGGATCCCGTGACGGCGATGGATCCTTCCAGTGCGTAGTGCGGCTTGGCGTCGCCCAGCTTGTAGCCGACGGTGGTGAGCAGCCCGTTCTTCGAATGGACGATGTCCTCGCCGGTGTTGAAGATCAGGAAGCAGCCGGTGCCGTAGGTGTTCTTGGCTTCACCGGTTTCGAAGGCGGCCTGCCCGAAGGTGGCGGCCTGCTGGTCACCGAGGATGCCCGCCACGGGCGTCTCGCGGAGCAGCTGGGAGCCGTGGACTTCGCCGTACACCTCGGAGGAGGACTTGATCTCGGGCATCATGCTGCGGGGCACGCCGAAGATACCGAGGATTTCGTCGTCCCACTGAAGTGTTTCGAGATCCATGAACAGGGTGCGCGAGGCGTTGGTGACGTCGGTGACGTGGACCCCGCCGTCCACGCCTCCGGTCAGGTTCCACAGCACCCACGCGTCGGTGTTGCCGAAGACCAGGTCCCCGGCCTCAGCCTTCTCGCGGGCGCCGTCGACGTTGTCCAGGATCCACTTGATCTTGGTGCCGGAGAAATAGGTGGCCAGCGGCAGGCCCACCTTCTGTTTGAAGCGGTCGGCGCCGCCGTCCCTGCCCAGTTCATCCACAATGTCCTGGGTGCGGGTGTCCTGCCACACAATGGCGTTGTAGACCGGCTTGCCCGTGGTCTTGTCCCACACCACGGCGGTTTCACGCTGGTTGGTGATGCCGACGGCGGCGATGTCGTGGCGGGTAAGGTTCGCCTTGGATAGGGCGGAGCCGATGACCTCACGGGTGTTGTTCCAGATCTCGGTGGCGTCGTGTTCCACCCAGCCGGCCTGCGGGAAGATCTGTTCGTGTTCCATTTGGCCCGAGGAGACGATGGCGCCGCTGTGGTCGAAGATGATGGCGCGGGTGCTGGTGGTGCCCTGGTCGATGGCGATTACGTACTGGTTCATGGTGACGTCCTTGTCTTGGAGTGATGGGGATGGTTGGGGTCAGGCTGCAGCCGTGACGATGATGGGGACAACGCGGGCAACGAGCCCGCCGAGCGCGCCGCCGATCAGCGGCCCTGCGACGGGAATCCAGGAGTAGGCCCAGTCGCTGGACCCCTTGCCCTTGATGGGAAGTACTGCGTGGGCGATGCGGGGCCCGAGGTCACGGGCGGGGTTGATGGCGTAGCCGGTGGGGCCGCCGAGGGAAACGCCGATGCCCACCACGAGCAGTGCGACGGCGAGCGGGCCAAGGCCGGAGGGGGTTCCACCGAAGGTGAGGATCACCAGCACCAGCACGAAGGTGCCGATGATTTCGGTGATCAGGTTCCAGGGGGTGGACCGGATGGCGGGACCGGTGGAAAAGACGCCGAGCTTGCCGGCGGGCTCGGGCTCGTCATCGAAGTGCTGCTTGTACGCCAGCCAGCACACCACGGCGCCGAGAAAGGCACCCACGATCTCGCCGCCGAAGTAGGTCAGCGTTGAGGCAAGGTCCACGGCGACGCCGGGGGCGTATTCGGCCTTGCCGTTGAGCAGCAGGCCGAGCGTGACCGCGGGGTTCAGGTGTGCGCCCGACTTGGCGGCGACGAAGACACCCGCGAAGACGGCGATTCCCCACCCCCAGGTGACCATCAGGAAACCGCCGTTGTTGCCTTTCGTCCCCCGCAAAGCCACGTTGGCAACGACGCCGCAACCCAACAGGGTCAGCATGCCCGTGCCAAAGACTTCGGAGAGGAAGACTATTCCTAGAGACATCTTTGACTCCTTCTTTTTAGTTGTCGGTCCTCCGCGGGTGAAGGGCCGTTTGGGGCCGGGACGCCTGCGCGCCCCGGCCGGCGGCCTGGCTCCTTAGGAAACCAGGCTGTGCGTTTCCACGCGGTGGAAACGCTGCAGCACGTCCTGGGCGTGCTTGATCTCCGCGGCGCGGGCCGCTGCGTCCCACTTGAGCGGGACGGAGAGGACCTCGGCCACTTCGTTGAGGAGCTCCCCGGTGACGAGTCCCCGGAAGGCCAGGGAAGTGCGCCTGATGAAGACGTCGACCAGGTGGCCCACCTGCTCGTTGGCCGCCATGAATTCCAGTTCACGGACGCTGAGTTCGCGGGTGGAGCGCAGGGCCTGGTCGGGTTCGGCATCAAGGAAGGCGATGACGTCTTCGGCGCGGGTCCCGTAACGGGTCAGCAGCCCCGCGGTGCGGTCTGCGTCGCGGCCGGCACCCATGTGTGCCTTGATCCATTTCTGGACACCCGCTTCATCGGCCGGGAAGCCTGCGCCGCCGCCGATGGGAAGCTGCGCCGTGGAAACCTTGCGCTGGACGCCGAGTTCGGCGAGGACGTCGTTGGTCAGGTGCTCAGCCAGGGCGCGGAACGTGGTCCATTTGCCGCCCACCAGGCTGAGGACGACGGCGCCGCTTCCGTTCGTGCCGGACGTGCGGCGTTCGATCCGGTAGTCGCGGGAGACGAAGCCCGGCTGCGTGGCGTCATGGCTGGGCAGCGGTCGTACCCCGGAGAACGTGTAGACGATGTCGTCTGGTGACACATCGATGGAGGGGAAGACGTGTCCGATCAGGTCGAAGAAGTACTGGATTTCTTCGTCGGTGCAGACGGCATCCTCCGCCATGTCCGCGTCCACATCCGTGGTGCCCACCAGAACCCGGTCGCCCATGGGGTAGATGAGGACAATCCGGCCATCGGTGTGTTCAAAGAAGATTTCCCGGCCGCGGCAGGCAGCGAGGAGGCCCGGGTGGTCGAGCACGATGTGGGAGCCCTTGGTCCCGCCCATGAAGGAGGAGGCCGCGCCCATCGCCTGGTTGGTGAGGTCCACCCACGCGCCGGTGGTGTTGACGATGATGTCCGCGGTGAAGTCGAATTCCGCGCCGGTGAGCTCGTCCCGGAGACGGACGGTGCTTCCACGGCCGGTTCCCGGGTTGGGGGCCGGCGACATGGACTGCAGCGACAGGTAGTTGCTGGCCCGGGCGGTGTCACCCTGTGCGCTGGTGCCCGTCGCGTTGCCGGCGCGGCCGGCCTTTTCGCCGTCCTGGAGCACGTCAAGGGTGAGGCGCTCCGGGTTGTGGACGGAGGCGTCGAAGTAGGTGGCCGTGTATTTCACGTCCGGCCGCAGGTCGGGCAGTTCCTGGAGCGCAGCCTTGTGGGTGCGGAACTGGTGCCGCGGCACGGTTCCGCCGTCCCTGGAAAACGAATCGTAGAGGCTCAGGCCGGCCTTGATCAGGAAGGCACCGCGTTCCTTGGGCTTGCCCTGCTGCTTGTGGGTGAGGAACCGCAGGGGCGCGGACAGGACGCCGGAGAAAGTGCTGAAAATCGGGATGGTGGTCTGCAGCGGCTTCACATAGTGCGGGGCGATCTTCAGCAGGCGGTTCCGCTCCACCACCGACTCACGGACCAGGCGGAATTCGCCGTTCTCCAGGTACCGGATGCCACCGTGGATCATGTGCGACGACGCACCGCTGGCGCCCTGGCAGTAATCCCCGCGTTCCACAAGCGCGACATCGACGCCCTGCAGTGCCAGGTCACGGAAGGTGCCTACTCCGTTGATGCCACCGCCAACCACCAGCACCTTGGCGTGCGGACGGCGCCGCAGGCTGTGGACCGAGGCGCGTTCGGCACTCGGCCCGGGCACAGGGGCAGACGGGTTAACAGTTGAATCCTTGGGTCCCAAAACGACTCCCTTGGGGCTTTGTTTGATGCGGACACACGCTGTGTGGCGCCGCCGTTCTGCTCTATTGTTTGGAGAAATGGAAAATGGAGTCAAGCACTATGCACAAACGTGCAGAAGGGAAGTGAGATGGCACTTTCACGGGACACAGACGCCCTCCGAGCTGCACAAATGTACTATCTGCAGGACCTCACCATGGATGCGATAGCCCGGGAATTGCGCACCTCCCGGTCCACGGTTTCGCGCCTTTTGTCCTCCGCCAGGGAGTCCGGCCTGGTGCAGATCCAGATCCGGAATCCGCTGGACACCGGGCCCGAACTGGAGGGGATGATCCGCCGCCGCTACAACCTGGATGTCCACGTTGTCCCCATCCTTGGGACGCTTAACGAGGCGGAGACCCTGGACCGGGTGGCCATGCAGGCGGCACGGACCATCGGGCCGCTGGTGGACTCCAACGCCATCATCGGCGTCGCATGGGGATCGACGCTCAGCGCGGTCAGCAGGCACCTCACCAGGAAGATCACGCACGACAGCGTCATCGTCCAGCTGAACGGAGCCGGGAACATGCACACCACCGGCATCACCTACGCCAGTGACATCATGCGCCGGTTCGGCAGTGCCTACGGGGCAAGGGTGGAGCAGTTCCCGGTCCCGGCCTTCTTCGACCATGCCGCCACCAAGACAGCCATGTGGAACGAGCGCAGCGTGCAGCGTGTCCTGGAGCTCCAGGCCAAGATGAGCATCGCCATCTTCGGCGTCGGCTCCGTCCACGCCGACTATCCCAGCCACGTCTACGCGGGCGGATACCTGGATGAGGAAGACCTGAACGCGCTGGCCAACTCGGACGTGGTGGGCGACGTCGCCACGGTATTCTTCCGCGCCGACGGATCCTCGGACGGGATCGTCCTGAACGAAAGGTCCACCGGCCCGTCACTTGCCCAGCTGCGCCAGGTCCGCCGCAGGATCTGCGTGGTTTCGGGCGTTTCCAAGATCAACGGCCTCCGCGGAGCCCTGGCAGCCCGGCTCGCCACAGACCTCATCCTGGACGAAGCCACCGCACGCCGCCTTGTCGATTACGAGGGACTGACCAGCTGAAGTGGGTAGAGTCGTTGCCATGAGAACCTCACCCCGGCTCAGCCTGAACAACGGCGTGCTGATAGACCAGCTCGGCTTTGGGCTGTACAAGGTGCCGGCCACAGACGCGGAGGGGCTCGTGGCCACTGCGCTCGCCGCCGGGTACCGCCACTTCGACACGGCAGCAATGTACGGAAATGAAGTTGGCGTGGCCCGCGGCATCAGCTCCCAGCTGGGCGACGGGACCGGCAGCGGTGGATCCGGGGAGCTGTCTCCCGCCCTCACCAGGGAAGACGTGTTCATCACCACGAAGGTGTGGAACGACCACCACGGGTACGACGCGGCGCTGCGCGCCTTTGATGATTCCATGGTCAACCTGGGCCTGGACTATGTGGACATGTACCTGATCCATTGGCCCTGCCCGCGCCGCGGGCTGTTCCCGGACACCTACCGCGCGCTGGAGACCCTCTACCGCGAAGGAAGGGTCCGTGCCATTGGCGTCAGCAACTTCCAGCCGGCGCACCTTGACCGCCTGCTGCAAACCGCCGAAGTGGTCCCGGCCGTCAACCAGATTGAACTCCACCCCTGGCTGCAGCAGGAGGAACTGCGCGCCAAACACGCAGAGCTGGGCATCCACACCGAGGCGTGGAGCCCGCTGGGCCGCGGCCAGGTACTTGCCGATCCTGTGATCCAGGCGTGCGCTTCGGAGCACCGCCGGACCCCCGCGCAGGTGATCCTCCGCTGGCACATGCAGCTGGGAAACATCGCCATCCCCAAAGCCAGCTCGGAGGCCCGGATCCGGGAGAACCTCGATGTCTTCGGATTCACGCTGTCCGACCGCGACATGGCCGCCATCAATGCCCTGGACCGCGGCCAGCGGACCGGGTCGCACCCGGACAACGTCAACTAGGCCCGGGGATGTTCACAGTGAAAGCCGGGTCTTCCCCTGCGCCCGCCTACCTGAGCGCCGGGCTTTCCGCCCGCACGTCCGCTTCCACCCTGACGTTCGACGGCGGCACCGTTGCCTTTTGGACCTACGAGCCAGCGGAAGCCACGGCGGAGACCCGGACCATCCTGGTGGTCCACGGCTTCCGCGGCGACCACCACGGGCTCCTGCGGGTGGCCGACCAGCTCCCGGACATGCGCATCATCATGCCGGACCTGCCCGGGTTTGGCGGCTCGGACGCCTTCCCCACCGGCACACATTCGGTGGAGCGCTACGGCCAATTCATCGCCGCATTCATGGCCGCGCAGGGCCTGGGGCCGGACACCGTGCTGCTGGGACATTCCTTTGGATCCATCGTGGCGGCCCACTTCGTGGCCGGCCATCCCGGCGCGGTGAACCCCTTGATCCTGATCAACCCCATCGCAGCGCCGGCGCTGGAGGGCCCGAAAGGTGTGATGACGCGCCTCGCCGTGCTCTACTACCGGCTGGCGGCCCGGCTCCCCCGCCGGCCCGGTCTGGCGCTGCTGCGCAATCCGCTGATCGTGCGGATCATGAGCGAAACCATGGCCAAGACCAGGGACCGCGGGCTGCGGGCCTTCATCCATGGCCAGCACCACGCCTACTTCAGTTCCTTTGCTGACCGGGACAGCCTGCTTGAGTCGTTCACGGCCTCTGTCAGCCACCATGTGGCGGAAGTGGCGGGGCAGCTGGACCTCCCCGTGCTGCTGATCGCCGGCGAGAAAGATGAGATCGCCACCCTTCCCAGCCAGCACCGCCTCCTGGAACGGCTCCCGGACGGTGAACTCAAGGTGATTCCCGGCGTCGGACACCTGATCCACTACGAAACGCCGGAGCCGGCAGCCCAGTACATCCGCAGCTTCCTGAAGGACCATCCCGCGTGAAGATTGTCATTGATGCGCGTTTCACCCGCACCGACCACCACGACGGCATCAGCCGCTACGGGGCCAGCCTGATCGCCGCCACGGCGAAGATCGCGGACGTCTCCATGCTGGTCTCCGATGTCCGCCAACTCGCGCTGCTGCCGGACGTGCCGTACACACTCATCGGCAGCCCGCTCTCGCCGCTGGAACTGTTCGTGGCGCGGAAGGTAAATGCCATCGGGGCGGACGTGGTGGTCTGCCCGATGCAGACCATGGGTACGTGGGGGCGGAAGTACGGGTTGATCCTGACCCTGCATGACCTCATCTACTACGAGCACCCCGCTCCCCCGGGCTTCCTGCCGGCCCCCGTCCGGCTCCTCTGGCGCCTGTACCACAAAGCGTTCTGGCCCCAGCGGCTGCTGCTCAACCGGGCCGACACCGTAGCCACGATCAGCAGGACCACCGAGGCGTTGATGGCCAAATACCGGTTGACCCGCCGCCCTGTCCGCATCATCGCCAACGCTCCCCAGCCGGCGCAGGAACCCCGCAATCCGGCTGACGGAGCGGAGAAGACCATCATTTACATGGGTTCGTTCATGCCGTACAAAAACGTGGAAACCATGGTGAAGGGCATGGCCGGGCTGCCCGGCTACACCCTTCATCTGCTCAGCCGGATCACGCCGCAGCGGCGGGCTGAACTGGAACGCATTGTCCCTGCCGGCGCCGACGTGGTGTTCCACAACGGCGTCACCGATGACGAGTATGACGGGCTACTGCGGAAGGCAACAGCCCTGGTCAGCCTGTCCCGGGCGGAGGGATACGGCCTGCCCCTGGTGGAGGCCATGGCTCTCGGTACCCCGGTGGTTGCCAGCGATATCCCAATCTTCCGGGAGGTCGGCGCCGATGCCGCCATCTACGTGGACCCGGAGTCGCCGGAACAGTTTGCGGACGCGATAGGACAGCTGGGGGACGACGACCACTGGCAAGACATGTCCCGGCGCTCAATCTCCCGGGCCGGGGAGTTCAGCTGGGACGAGTCGGCGCGCCAGCTGGTGGACGCGGCCCACGAAGTGGTAGCGAAAAGGCGCCGCTAGGAAAAGCCTTCGCCACCGTCCGGCGTTAGAGGACGTCCACGCCGTCGAGGCGCAACTGGACCGGGTCCGTGGTCCGCTTGGCGGCAACGGCGGCGCGCGTGGCCCGGAGGACCCGGACGACGGCGGCGGCCTGGCCGTACGGAAAGAACAGCAGCGTCCGGACGTCCTCCGCCGGGCGCCGGCCGGACGGGGCTGCGCTGAGCACCAGCGGTGCCGGGCCCGCCGTTCGCAAAGTGATGCCTGACCCGGCGAGGTCAGCCTCGACGGCCCCGGTGAAGTGCTCGACGGCGGTGCGGGGCCCGGTGACGGACGCAATCCGCACTGCCGGGGGAAGCTGGAGTTCCGTCCGGAGCTGCAGTTCACGCCGGGCGTAGCCGGCCGGATCCCAGCGGAGCAGCGCCCCGGTGGCAGCGGTATCAGTCGCTGTCACCACCACCAGCCCGCTGTCCGTGGCGGGACGGACAAGGGATGCGGCATTGAACCAGCGGCGTACGGTGTCCTCGCCTGCGCGCAGGGTCTCCCGGCGCAGCAGGGAGTCCCCGTCCAACAGCAGGGCGGCCGCGTATCCGCCGGCCGCCACAGGCTCGGCACCCACAGTTGCCACCACCAAGGCTTTGGCCGCTCCCACGGTGGCTTTGACCTGGTCCCCCGATGAGGTGATGACTGTTGTGCCCGGAAACGCCCGGCCCAATTCCTCAGCTGTTCGCAGGACCCCGGTAGCCCCTTTTCGAAGCCGCCGGCCTCCGCAGGAGGAGCACTTCCAGTCCGGGGCAGGGGTGGAACACCAGCGGCACTGGGGCAGCGCGGACGTCCCTGCCAGTGCGAGGGGGCCCTGGCAATGCCCGCAGCGGGCGGGTTCACGGCACGTTTCACACACTAGCGACGGCGCGTAGCCGGCCCGCGCCACCTGGACCAGGACAGGGCCGCGCTCCAGCCCTTCCTTGGCGGCCTGCCAGGCGGCATGTGGCAGCCGGGCGATGGTGGCCAGCGGATCGCGTTCCTGCTCGAAGCTGTCGGCAGTGTTGACCACACGGGGGACGGTCCGGCGGAGGACGGCGCGCTCGGCGTCGATGGGGACAGCCCAGCCGGCCTCGACCAGCCGCTGGACTTCGGTGCTGTGGGCGTGCCCCGCGAGGAGGCAGGCCGTGCCTTCCTGCCCGGCCCGCAGGAGCAGGACCTCGCGCGCGTGCGCGTAAGGCGCCCGTTGCTCGATGTGGAGGTCGTCGCCGTCGTCCCAGCAGGCAACCAGGCCCAGGTCCTGCACCGGAGCGAAGGCGGCCGAGCGCGTGCCGATGGCAATTTTGGCTTTGCCGGCCAGCAGGCGCAGGAAATTCCGGTACCGGGGTGTGGGCCCGTCGTCGGCGGTTAGCCGGGCGATGGCGTCCTCCGGTACGAGGGTTCCCAGTGCGTCCTGGAGGCGGTCCAGGTCCCGGTAATCCGGTACCACCACCAGGGCGCCGCGGCCGGCGGCGTAGGCGGCGGCCGCAGCCTGGGCAAGCAGGTGCGGCCATCCGCCGGGACCGTATCCCTGCAGTGGGTTGACGACGGCCCGCGGGGATCCGCCCGCCGCCAGGTGCCGGAGGAACGCCCCGCCGGTGCGGTATGTGGCCCAGGCCGGGTAGGAAGGGGCTGCCGGCACGGGAGCAACCGAAGCGTCCGGTCCACCCTCCGCCCCGGGTTCGTCCTGTACGCCGTCCCTTTGGCTCCCGGATGCGCTGTCCAGTGAGGCGGGATAGTCCTTTTCGAGCCTGGCCACGCGGGGCGGCACCGCAAGGCGGAGGACATCGCTGACGGTGCCGGCGTACCGGGCAGCGACGGCGGAGGCAAGGTCGCGGATGGCGGGGGTAAGGACAGGAACGTTGGACACGACCTTGGCCAGCGGCACCAGGATGTGTCCGGCGTCGGACTCTGCCACCCGCTCCAGGAGGAATCCATTAAGGTCCTGGCCGTTGAATTTGACCTTGACCCGTACTCCCGGCTGCGCGGCAGCGTCGAGCTCAGCCGGGACCGCATAGTCGAACGGGCGGTCCAGGTGCGGCAGCGGGGATTCAATGAGGACGCGGGCCACTGGACGGTGGTCCGCCAATGCAAGGCCGCCGGGCACTTGCCGCGCCGGAAAACCCTGCAGCAGTGACGGCTGGACGGAACTGTCAGCGGCCATGAGGGTTTCCTCCGTTCAGCTGCCGGGTGGACGGGAACAGCAAAGCACGGGGCACTGACATTGGTGCCCCGTGCTTTGTACGTAACGGGTCAGGCGTTGAAGAAGGCCTTCAGCTCGTCCACCCGGTCCAGGCGCTCCCAGGTGAAGTCCGGCTCGTCACGGCCGAAGTGCCCGTGGGCGGCGGTCTTGGCGTAGATGGGACGCTTCAGGTCCAGGGCGTCAATGATGGCGCGGGGCCGGAGGTCGAAGATTTCCGCGATGGCCTGGCTGATCCGGGCAGGATCGACGGTCTCGGTGCCGAACGTCTCGACATAGGTCCCCACCGGCCGGGCCTGGCCGATGGCATAGGCGATCTGGATCTCGGCACGCTTTGCCAGACCTGCAGCCACCACGTTCTTGGCGACCCACCGCATGGCGTAGGCAGCCGAGCGGTCCACCTTGGACGGATCCTTGCCGGAGAATGCGCCACCGCCGTGGCGGGCCATCCCGCCGTAGGTGTCGACGATGATCTTGCGGCCGGTGAGGCCGGCGTCACCGACGGGTCCGCCTATGACGAACTCGCCGGCGGGGTTGAGGATGTGCGCGGCGCGCGAGATGTCCAGGTTGGCTCCGGCCAGGACGGGCTCAATCACGACCTTGGCGAGGTCGGCGCGCAGTTGATCCAGGCTCGCTCCTTCTGCGTGCTGGCTGGAAATCACCACGGTCTCGACCGAGACGGGGACGTCTTTGTCGTAGCCGACAGTCACCTGGGTCTTGCCGTCGGGCCGCAGGTAGGGCAGCTGGCCGGTCTTGCGTACTTCCGTGAGCCGTTCGGAGAGCCGGTGGGCCAGCCAGATGGGGGTCGGCATGAAGGACGGCGTTTCATCGCTGGCGTAACCGAACATGAGTCCCTGGTCGCCCGCGCCCTGGAGGTCGTAGTCATCCTCCTGGCGGCCTTCGCGCGCCTCGAGGGAGTTGAAGACGCCGCCGGCGATGTCGTTTGACTGCTGGCCGATCGACACGGACACACCGCAACGGGCACCGTCGAAGCCGTTGGCTGAGGAGTCGTATCCGATGCCCAGGATGGTCTCGCGGACGATCTGCGGGATTTCGACGTAGGCGTCGGTGGTGACTTCGCCGGCCACGTGCACCAGGCCGGTGGTGGCCATGGTCTCGACCGCCACGCGGGATTCGGGGTCCGCGGCGAGCAGTGCGTCCAGGATGGCGTCACTGATCTGGTCGCAGATCTTGTCCGGATGGCCTTCGGTGACCGACTCGGACGTGAAAAGCCGGAGTGCGGAGGGCGTGGCCCCATGGGTGTGGGGAAGGTGCAGCGGTAAAGTCACTCAACTACCTTACTGGTTGGTGTTGGTCCCCCGTCCGGAGATGTCCCCGTGCTAAGCAAAGGTGGCCGGAAACACGCCAGGCGGGGGCGGAACGGGTCAGCTGGCTGGCCCCGTTTCAGTTGAAGGAAACGTGGTTCAGTTCAAAGCTGATGCGGCTGATGATGGCTTCCGAAACCTCGGTCTTGGTTCCCGCGGCCTCCTGTGGTTCGGAGCCGGAGCGCGAGAGGATGACCACCGAATTGGCATCCTGCCCGAAGACCTTGTCCGTCCCCACGTGGTTCACCACCAGCAGGTCGCAGCCTTTCCGCTGCAGCTTCGCTTCGGCGTAGGAGCGGACGTCGCCCTGGCTGTCGCCCGTCTCAGCTGCGAAGCCCACAATGAGCTGCCCGGCGGGGGCAGCCCCTGCGTTGCGCTGCTCAACGAGTTCGTGCAGGATGTCGGGGTTTCGAACCAGGGTGATGACCGGATCCGCGGCGTCATCCCGCTTCTTGATCTTGGTGTCCGAAACCTCTGCCGGGCGGAAATCGGCCACGGCAGCCGACATGATGACGACGTCGGACCGGGCGGCCGCGTCCAGCGCCGCTTCCCGGAGCTGGAGGGCAGTTTCCACACGGACAACCTCGACGCCGGCCGGCGGCGGAACATCCATGTGAGCGGCCAGCAAGCGCACCGTGGCGCCTGCATTCCGGGCAGCGACGGCCAGCGCTACGCCCTGCTTGCCGGAGGACCGGTTGCCGAGGAAGCGGACCGGGTCCAGTGGTTCGCGCGTTCCGCCTGCGCTGATGGTCACCGTACGCCCGGCCAGCGGCAGCTGGTAGTCGGACTGCCCGTGGACCAGGGCCATGGCTGCGTCGAAGATCACCTGGGGTTCGGGAAGCCTGCCCGGACCGGAGTCCGCGCCCGTCAGCCGCCCCGATGCTGGTTCCAGGACTGCGGCGCCCCGGCTGCGGAGGGTTTCCACGTTGGCCCGCGTGGCGGCATGCTGCCACATCTCGGTGTGCATCGCAGGAGCGAACAGTACCGGGCCATGCGCCATCAGCAGGGTGTTGGTGAGCAGGTCCCCCGCCTGCCCGGTGGCGGCTTTGGCCAGGAGGCCGGCCGTGGCGGGTGCAACCACCACCAGGTCTGCCTCGTGGCCCAGGCGGACGTGGTTGACCAGGTGCACGTCGTCGAAAACGCTGTTGCTGACGGGATTGCCGGACAGCGCCTCCCACGTGGCGGTGCCGATAAAGCGGGTGGACGCCTCGGTGGGGATCACCGTGACGTCATGGCCGGCTTCAGTAAAAAGCCGGAGGAGTGATGCCACCTTGTAGGCGGCAATCCCTCCCCCGACTCCGAGGACTATGCGCACGTGACCTCCGTCAACAGCAAGTCAGTTCCAGCGGCAGGATTACTCTGCGGCTTCGATCGGCGTGGAAACCAGCTTGCCTTCGTTGATCTCGCGCAGGGCGATGGACAGCGACTTCTCGTTCAGCTTGGTGTCAACGAGGGGTCCGACGTATTCGAACAGGCCCTCGTGCAGCTGGGCGTAGTAAGCGTTGATCTGACGAGCGCGCTTGGCACCGAAGATCACCAGGCCGTACTTGGAATCAGCAACCTTCAGCAGGTCGTCGATCGGCGGGTTGATGATGCCTTCAAGGTTCGTGGACACGAATTCTCCAAATTCCTAGCGGGCTGACGGTTCCGGCAGGTGTGGATGCGGTGTCAGCCCCATGAGTGAAACAAGCTCGTCCGCTGCCCGGCGGACGTCGTCATTGATGACGGTGTGGTCGAACTCCGGTTCAGCAGCAAGTTCCAGTTTAGCGGTTTCCAGGCGCCGCTGCTGTTCCTCGGGCGTTTCGGTGCCGCGGCCCACCAGGCGCCGGACCATTTCGTCCCAGGTGGGCGGGGCCAGGAAGACGAACTGGGCGTCCGGAACGGCGGCCTTGACCTGGCGCGCACCCTGCAGGTCGATTTCCAGCAGCACGGAGCGGCCCTCCGAAATGGCCTGGTTCACGGTGCTCTTCAGGGTTCCGTAAGTGTTCTGACCGTGGACGACGGCCCATTCCAGGAGTTCACCATCGGCGATGAGCTGTTCGAACTCCTCCTTGGTTTTGAAGAAGTAGTGGACACCGTCCACCTCTCCGGGCCGGGGCGCCCGGGTGGTGGCTGAAACGGACAGCCAAACCTCGGGGTAGTTGTCCCGGATGTAGGTGGACACGGTGCCTTTGCCAACAGCCGTCGGACCTGCGAGGACTGTCAGTCCAGGTTTCTTGCTCACGTATTCCTTTTGCAGCGGTCGGGGGGAAGGCAGGATCAGCTTGCCTCAATGCTCGTCTATAAAATTTACCAGCGCCCGGCGCTGGTGAACGCCGAGGCCGCGGACCCGGCGGGACGCGGCGATGCCCAGTTGCTGCATGATGGCCGCAGCCCGTACTTTCCCGATGCCGGGAAGGGCTTCGAGCAGTTCCGAAACCTTCATGCGGGCCAGGGCGTCGTCCTCAAGCGCGGAGCTGATGATGTCCGCCGCGGATCTGTCGCCGTTCCGAAGGCTTTCCTTGGCGGCGGCCCGCGTGGCCCTGGCTGCTGCCGCCTTGCCCAGGGCGTCGGCCCTTTCGGATGCGGATAAGGGTCGCAGGACCATCACGGACACCCCCGAAGTCGGCGGAATTCATCCAAGGGCGGCCGCCCTTGGACCTGTCCTGAAACTACCCTCTGGTGAAGCCCGAATCAATGCATTGGCACAATTGCCGCTATTGTCCGCGCAGTCCGTCCAGGGTCCGCAGGGCGGCGTCCCGGAGTCCGCCGGTTGCCGGGCCCGCCGAGAGGATGTCGCGGCTGGACGTGCCAAGGACCAGCGGATATGCCGCACCGAACGTGGCCCGGAGGTCCGCAGGCGTGGCGCCCTGGGCTCCGAGGCCAGGGGCCAGGATGGGGCCGCGGACGGCCGGAAGGTCCAGGTCGAGGTCCGCCAGGGCACCGCCCACGGTGGCACCAACCACCAGGCCTACCGAACCCAGGGCTCCGGCGTACCGCGAGTTCTCCGCGGCGGCCGCCAGGGTGATCCTGCGGGCCACGGAATCCTTCCCGCCGACATGCTGTACGGAGGCGCCCTCCGGGTTGGAGGTCAGGGCCAGCACGAAGACGCCGCGGCCTGTTTCCGCTGCGAGGTCAAGCGCCGGGCGCAGCGACTCGAACCCGAGGTAGGGGCTGAGCGTGACGGAGTCCGCTGCGAGCGGGGAGTCGTCCCGCAGCCAGGCGTCAGCGTAGGCGGCCATGGTGGAACCGATGTCGCCGCGCTTGGCGTCGGCGATGCTGAGCACCGACTCGTCCCGTGCCGTGGCCAGGACCTCCTCCAGGACAGCCATCCCGGCCGATCCGTGGCGTTCGTAAAGTGCCACCTGGGGCTTGACCGCGGCAGCGAGCGGCGCCACGGCCTCCAGGACGGTCAGCGAAAAGCGCCGGAGCCCGGCGGCGTCGTCGTCAAGTCCCCAGCTCCCCAGCAGTGCGGGGTGCGGGTCGATGCCGACGCAGAGGGGACCGCGGACGGCCATGGCCGCGCCGAGCCGGGAGCCGAAGGACTCCCGGCCGGCGCGTGCCGCCGGTTGGTTGCCGGGTTCCTGCTCAGGCATGCTGCAGGGCCGCTTTCTGCGATTCGGCGAGGGCTGCGGCGTGTTCCTGCAGGCTGGTGACGGACCATTCGTAAGTGCGCATGGCTTCGATGGCCTGTACGGCGGCGTTGAACTCGGCCACCGTGGTGATGCAGGGGATGCCGATGGAGGTTGCCGCTGCGCGCAGTTCGTAGCCGTCGCTGCGCGCCTCGCCGCCGGACGGCGTGTTGAAGACCATGTCAATTTCGCCGGCGACGATGAGGTCGGCGATGGTGCCTTCACCCTCGGCGCTGCTGCCTTCGGCGACCTTCCGGACCGGGGTGGCCTGGATGCCGTTGCGGCGCAGGACGTCCGCGGTGCCGCCGGTGGATACGATCTCGAAGCCCAGGTCCGACAGCCGCTTGACGCCCATGATCACCGAACGCTTGTCCCGGTTGGCCACGGAGACGAACACCTTGCCCTCGGTGGGGAGGGCGTTGTTGGCGCCTGCCTGGCTCTTGGCGAAGGCGGTGTCGAAGTGCTTGTCGATGCCCATGACCTCGCCGGTGGAACGCATCTCGGGTCCGAGCAGGGAGTCCACCACCTTGCCCTCGAGGGTGCGGAAGCGGCTGAACGGCAGCACCGCTTCCTTGACGGCCACGGGGGCATCCAGCGGCAGGGTGGAGCCGTCGCCGGTTTCCGGCAGCATCTTGTAGGCGCTGCGGAGTTGTCCGATGGTTACGCCGGTGCCGATGAGGGCGGCGGCCTTGGCCATCTGGACTCCGGTGGCCTTGGAGACGAACGGCACGGTGCGGGACGCGCGGGGGTTGGCTTCCAAGACGTACAGGACGTCCGAGGCCAGCGCGAACTGGATGTTGATCAGGCCGCGCACGCCCACGCCCTCGGCGATGGCGCGGGTGGCAGTGCGGACGCGTTCGATGACGTTGCTGCCCAGCGTGATGGGCGGCAGGACGCAGGCGGAGTCGCCGGAGTGGATGCCGGCTTCCTCGATGTGCTCCATGATGCCGCCCAGGTACATGTCGGTGCCGTCGTAGAGGGCGTCGACGTCGATTTCGACGGCGTCCTCCAGGAACCGGTCGATCAGTACCGGGTGGTCCGGGGTGATCTCGGTGGCGTTGGCGATGTAGCGGGAAAGGTTGGGCTCGTCGTACACGATCTCCATGCCGCGGCCGCCCAGGACGTAGGACGGGCGGACCAGGACGGGGTAGCCGATCTCGTCGGCGATCTTCTTGGCGTCCTCGAAGGAGACGGCAGTGCCGTTCTTCGGCGACACCAGCCCGGCCTTGTCCAGGACGCGGGAGAACGCGCCGCGGTGCTCGGCGAGGTCGATGGCTTCCGGGGAGGTGCCCAGGATGGGCACGCCGGCGTCGGCCAGCTGCTGGGCCAGCTTCAGCGGGGTCTGGCCGCCGAGCTGGACGAAGACGCCCATGACGCCGCCGGTGCGTTCCTCGGCCGCGATGACCTCCAGCACGTCCTCGAGCGTCAGCGGCTCGAAGTACAGGCGGGTGGAGACGTCGTAGTCGGTGGAGACGGTTTCCGGGTTGCAGTTGACCATGACGGTCTCGTAGCCGGCCTTGCGCAGGGCCATGGAGGCGTGCACGCAGGAGTAGTCGAACTCGATGCCCTGGCCGATGCGGTTGGGACCCGAGCCGAGGATCAGGATGGACGGCTTGGAGTGCAGCGCAACCTCGTCCTCCTCGTCGTAGGCCGAGTAGTGGTACGGCGTGTAGGCGGCGAACTCGGCGGCGCAGGTGTCAACGGTCTTGTACACCGGACGGATGCCCAGGGCCTGGCGGACGCCGCGGACCACTGCTTCGGAGTTGTGCGTGAGGGAGCCGATCTGCTCGTCCGAAAAGCCGTGGCGCTTGGCGCGCTTGAGCATGTCGGCGGTCAGGGCCCCGGCCTGCCGGATTTCGTGCGAGATCTCGTTGAGCAGCTGGAGCTGGTCCAGGAACCAGGGATCGATCTTGGTGGCTTCGAAGAGCTGTTCCACGGTGGCGCCGCCCAGGAGTGCGCGCTGGACCTGGTGGAGGCGTTCGGTGGTGGGTCGCTTGGCCTTCTCGATCAGTTCGGCGACTTCCCATTCGGGGACGCTGCTGAAGTCCAGCTGCGACCCCTTCTGTTCCAGGGAGCGCAGGGCCTTCTGGAGTGCCTCGGTGAAGTTCCGGCCCATAGCCATCGCCTCGCCCACCGACTTCATGGTGGTGGTGAGGGTGTTGTCCGCCGCCGGGAACTTCTCGAAGGCGAACCGCGGGACCTTGACCACCACGTAGTCCAGCGTGGGTTCAAAGGACGCAGGGGTCTTCTGGGTGATGTCGTTGGGGATCTCATCCAGGGTGTAGCCGAGCGAGAGCTTGGTGGCGATCTTGGCGATGGCGAAACCGGTGGCCTTGGACGCCAGCGCGGAGGAACGGGAGACGCGCGGGTTCATTTCGATGACCACCACGCGGCCGGTCTTGGGGTCGATGGCGAACTGGATGTTGCAGCCGCCGGTGTCGACGCCGACTTCACGGATGACGGCGATGGCGACGTCCCGCAGCTTCTGGTACTCGCGGTCCGTCAGGGTCAGCGCCGGTGCCACGGTGATGGAGTCACCGGTGTGCACGCCCACGGGATCGAAGTTTTCGATGGAGCAGACCACAACGACGTTGTCGTTCTTGTCCCGCATCATCTCAAGCTCGTATTCCTTCCAGCCGAGGATGCTCTCTTCGAGCAGCACCTCACTGGTGGGGCTGTACTGCAGGCCCTGGCCGACGATGCGGCGCAGGTCGTCCTCGTTGTAGGCCAGGCCGGAGCCAAGGCCGCCCATGGTGAAGGAGGGCCGGACCACCATCGGGTACCCGAGGTCGCCGGCGGCGTTGAGTGCCTCGTCCATGGTGTGGATGATGTGGCTGCGGGCCGACTCTGCGCCACAGCGCTCCACGACGCCCTTGAACTTCTCCCGGTCCTCGCCGAGCTCGATCGCCGCAATGTTGGCACCGATCAGCTCGACGTTGTACTTCTCGAGCACGCCGTTCTTGTCCAGCGCGATGGCGGTGTTCAGCGCGGTCTGGCCGCCCAGGGTGGGCAGGACGGCGTCGGGGCGTTCCTTGGCGATGATCTTTTCCACCACCTCGGGGGTGATGGGCTCGACGTAGGTGGCGTCCGCGAATTCGGGGTCGGTCATGATGGTGGCCGGGTTGGAGTTCACGAGGATGACGCGAAGGCCTTCCTCCTTGAGGACCCGCAGTGCCTGGGTGCCGGAGTAGTCGAACTCGGCGGCCTGGCCGATGACGATCGGGCCGGAACCAATGACGAGGACGCTCTTGAGATCTGTACGTTTCGGCATTACTTCTTGTCCTCAGTCTTGTTGTCGTTTTTGTGGTCAGCGCCGGCGGAGTGGGCGGAGTCAACCGGTTCCTTGGACAGGTTGGCGTCCCTGCCGTCCCGTGTGCCGGCCATGAGGTCGATGAACCGGTCGAACAGGTACGCGGCATCGTGGGGTCCGGCGGCAGCCTCCGGGTGGTACTGGACGGAGAAGGCTGGAATGTCCAGGCAGGCCAGGCCTTCCACGACGTCGTCGTTCAGGCTGATGTGGCTGACTTCGACGCGGCCGTAGCGTCCCTCCGGCGCCTGGGTGGGTCCGTCGAGGGGGGCGTCGACGGCGAAGCCGTGGTTCTGGGACGTGATTTCCACCTTGCCGGTGCGGCGGTCCATGACCGGCTGGTTGATCCCGCGGTGGCCGTAGCGCAGCTTGTAGGTGCCGAAGCCCAGTGCCCGGCCCAGGATCTGGTTTCCGAAGCAGATCCCGAAGTAGGGCAGCTTTTCGTCCAGGACCGACCGGAGGAGCTTGACCTGCGCATCAGCCGTGGCGGGGTCGCCGGGGCCGTTGGACATGAAGAAACCGTCCGGGTTGACGGCCTTGACGTCCGCCAGGGTGGCGGTTGCCGGGAGCACGTGGACGCGTACGCCGCGTTCGGCGAAGCGGACCGGGGTCATGGCCTTGATGCCGAGGTCGATCGCCGCGATGCTGAAGCGCGGCTCGCCCTCCCAGCCGTGGTCCTTGGGTTCCACCACATAGGCTTCATCCACGCTGACTTCTTCGGCCAGGCGGGAGCCTTCCATGGGGGCGCTGGCCAGGACGGCGTCCACCAGTTCCTTGTCCGTGGCCTGGGCGGCTTCACCGGAAAAGATCCCGGCGCGCATGGTCTTATGTTCGCGCAGGTGCCGGGTGATGGCACGGGTATCCACACCCTGGATGCCCACGATGCCCTGGGCCACCAGTTCTTCGTCCAGTGACCGCTCCGAGCGCCAGTTGGACGGCCGGCGGGCGGCGTCGCGGACGATGTAGCCGGCCACCCAGATGCGCCGGGACTCAGCGTCGTCATTGTTCACGCCGGTGTTGCCGATGTGCGGGGCGGTCTGGACCACCAGCTGCCGGGCGTAGGACGGGTCGGTGATGGTTTCCTGGTAGCCGGTCATGCCGGTGGCGAAGACGGCCTCGCCCAGGGCGGTGCCGGTGGCGCCGTAGCTGGTGCCGCGGAAAATGCGCCCGTCTTCGAGAACCAGCGCAGCCGGGGCTGACACAGGAGCGGAGGTGGTTGCTGTCAATGTATTCGCTTTCACTGTCTTACTTTCCACTGGTGGCACCAGCCGCTGGGGCTGACGAAATCAATTCCTGAAGGGCCTGGTACAGCACGTCCTTGTCCGCACCGCGGCGGGTCCGGAAGCCGGTGTCCAGTTCATGCTTGCCGTGCGTCCACGCGATCACCAGCAGGCCGTCCTTTTCCACGAACTTCCCTGCCATGCCGCTGTCCTGCCGGACGCCGGTGAGGGACGCGGCCGGGATGTACAGGGCAGGAGCGCCGGAGCGTTCATAGAGGACGCCGTGGGGGTAGACCGCGAGGGTCGAGTTGGTGCGGATGCCCAGACCGTGCACCGCGATCCGGTCCAGCCAGTCGCCGGCCGTCGTGGTGGCCACGTACTGCCCCTCGGCGGCGGCTGTCGGCTCGCCGGGGGCGGCGGGCACCTGGGGAAGCTGTTCGACGTCGGACTGGCGCCTCAGGCGGTTGCGCCACCCCACGGCGATGAGGACAAACACGACGCCGGCCACCGCCAGCATGGCAAGTCCGGGAAGGATCTTGTCCATCAGGCAACGCCTGCCGGTGTTGCGGCGGCATCCGGGTGCGGGCTGTTGAGGGCGCCGTCCAGGACGGTGGGGTGTCCCTTGAAGAAGGTGGCCACCACTTTGCCGGGCAGTTCGCGGCCCTTGAACGGCGAGTTGCGGCCCATGGTGGCCATGGTGAAGGGATCAACCGTCCACCGCGCCTCCGGGTCCACCAGGATCAGGTTGGCGGGTTCGCCTGCCTCGATGGGGCGGCCCTGGTCAGCCAGGCGGCCGATCTTCGCGGCTGCGGTGGAGGTGACCCTGGCGAAGTCCGCCCAGGTCATCAGGCCGGTCTCGATCATGGCGTGCTGGACCACGGACAGGGCCGTTTCCAGCCCGGTCATGCCCATGGCAGCCTGCGCCCACTCGCATTCCTTGTGCTCGCTGGGGTGGGGTGCGTGGTCGGTGCCCACAACGTCGATCGTGCCGTCTGCCAGGCCTGCGCGCAATGCCTGGACATCGGCGTCGGTGCGCAGGGGCGGGTTGACCTTGAAGACGGGGTCGTAGCTGCGCACGAGGTCGTCGGTCAGCAGCAGGTGGTGCGGCGTGACTTCGGCCGTGACGTCGATGCCGCGTTCCTTGGCCCAGCGGATGATTTCCACCGAACCGGCCGTGGACACGTGGCACACGTGCAGGCGGGAGCCGACGTGCTGGGCCAGGAGGACGTCGCGGGCGATGATGCTTTCCTCCGCCACCGCCGGCCATCCCGTGAGTCCGAGGACGGCGGAGACGTCGCCTTCGTTCATCTGTGCCCCGGCGGTAAGGCGGGGCTCCTGCGCATGCTGGGCCACCACGCCGTCGAACGCTTTGACGTATTCCAGCGCGCGGCGCATCAGCACGGGGTCGTGGACGCAGATGCCGTCGTCGGAGAACATCCGCACCCGGGCGCGGGAATCGGCCATGGCGCCGAGTTCGGCGAGCCGCTCCCCGGCCAGGCCGACGGTGACGGCACCGACGGGGCGCACGTCAACCCAACCGGCGGCGCGGCCCAGCGTGTAGACCTGTTCCACGACGCCTGCGGTGTCTGCCACGGGAGTGCTGTTGGCCATGGCGTGCACTGCCGTGTAGCCGCCCAAGGCGGCTGCCCGGGTGCCGGTTTCCACCGTCTCGGCGTCCTCGCGGCCGGGTTCGCGCAGGTGGGTGTGGACGTCCACCATGCCGGGCAGGGCCACCAGGCCGGCGGCGTCAATGACGGTGGCGCCGTCGGTGGACAGTCCATGGCCTATCTCGGCGATGATCCCATCGCGGATCAGCAGGTCCGCCCGGTCGCCGCCGAGGATGGCGGCGCCTTTGATGAGGTACGTTCCGGTGTTGCCTGCCATCAGTTGCTCTCCTTGGTGAATGGGGCGGCGGCATAGGCCGGTGCCCGGTGGGCGGCTGGTTCGCGGGTGTCCCCGGAGAGCAGCAGGTACAGGGCGGCCATCCGAACCGACACACCGTTGCGGACCTGGGCCAGGACGGTGGAACGGGGTGAGTCTGCGGCGGCCGCACTGATTTCCAGGCCCCGGTTCATGGGCCCCGGGTGCATGATGATCGTGTCCGTCATGCCGAGGTCGTCGAGGGCCCTGAGCCGGTTGTCGTCGAAACCCCAGCGGCGGGAATATTCGCGGGTGCTGGGGAAGAACGAGGCGTTCATGCGTTCGCCCTGGACCCGCAGCATCATGATGGCGTCCACACCGTTCGCCAGGGTCTGGTCCAGGTCGTAGCTGACGCTGCAGGGCCATTTGTCGACGCCGACCGGCAGCAGGGTGGGCGGTGCCACCAGGGTGACTTCCGCGCCGAGGGTACGGAGCAGCCAGACGTTGGACCTCGCCACGCGGGAATGCAGGACATCCCCCACGATGGCCACCCGCAGGCCTTTGAGGTCGGTTCCCTCCGACCCCGTGCCGGACAGCCGGGCCCAATGCCGGCGCATGGTGAAGGCGTCGAGGAGGGCCTGGGTGGGGTGTTCGTGCGTCCCGTCGCCGGCGTTGATGACACCTGCGTCAATCCAGTCCGTTGCTGCCAGGCGGTGCGGTGCGCCGGACGCCCAGTGGCGGATGACGACGGCGTCTGCACCCATGGCGGACAGAGTCTGGGCCGTGTCCTTCAGGGACTCGCCCTTGGATACCGACGAGCCCTTGGCGGCGAAGTTGATCACGTCGGCTGACAGGCGCTTGGCGGCGGCTTCGAAAGAGATGCGGGTGCGGGTGGAGTCCTCGAAGAAGAGGTTCACCACGGTGCGGCCCCGCAGCGCGGGCAGTTTCTTGACTTCCCGGTCCCCCACCGCGGACATTTCCTCCGCGGTGTCCAGGATACGGATGGCGTTCGAACGGCTGAGGTCGCCGGTGGACAGGAGGTGTTTCATGCGCCGCCTTCGATCACGACTTCGTTGACCGGGGTCCCGCCGGCGGGGGTGTCTGTCTCCTCGAGCCGGACCCGGACCTTTTCGGCGGATGAGGTGGGCAGGTTCTTGCCGACGTGGTCGGCGCGGATGGGCAGTTCGCGGTGTCCCCGGTCGATCAGGACGGCAAGCCGGACGATGCGGGGCCGGCCGAGGTCCACGAGGGCATCGAGTGCGGCCCGGATGGTGCGGCCGGAGTACAGGACGTCGTCGATCAGCACCACCACTTTGTTGTCAATGCCGGTGCGGGGCAGCCGGGTGGGGTAGGGCGGACGCGTCCCCTGGTGGGAAAGGTCGTCGCGGAACATGGTGACGTCGAGCTGGCCAACAATGGCGGCGGCATCAACAGTGTTGTCCGCGGCGGCAATTTTTTCCGCGAGCCGGACAGCCAGCGGATAGCCGCGGCGGGGAATGCCCAGCAGGACAAGGTCCCGGGATCCCTTGTTGGCTTCGAGGATCTCATGGGCGATACGAGTGAGGGCCCGGTCAATATCCGCCTGGCTGAGGACAACCCTGGCTGGAACCGGTGCGCTGGTGACAGAAGTCAACGCTCGTCTCCCCTTTCCCCGCCTCACAGGACGGAATTAAAAAAGGAACATTTGCGGTTCAAAATTACCACAGGGTGCCGCAGGTGCAGGTGTCCGGCCAACGCGGTGCTGGTCACACGCCGGCCGGCCGGCGTCCGGTTCCTTTGTGGTGCAGGGGCTCCAGCTTAGGCTTTCGGGTATGCCGATGTATCCCCAGCAACCTTCGCCCGGACTGCCGGAGGACCCGTACCAGGGGCCGTCCGCTCCCCTGCCGCAGCAAACCAACCCTACCTGGATGGGCCATGTGCATCCCGCGCACTACCGTGCGGCGCCGGGGCACCAGGGCCAGCCGCTGGCCGGCGTGTTCCCACCGCAGGCCCAGGGACAGGTGCTGCACTCGGCCAGGGCCCGCAGCGGGCTGGTGGGGCTGACCGTCGCCGGCGGTGTGCTCGCGTTCCTTAGCCTGTTCCTGGTGGTGCCGTTCCTGCTGTCCAACACCGGCGCCGCCGGTTTCGTGATCGGTTTCCTGGCTTCCCTCATCCCGTTGTCAGTGGTCCTGGCGGCGGTGCACATCATTGACAGGTGGGAGCCGGAACCCAGGAGGCTGCTGTTTTTCGCCTTCACCTGGGGCGCGGCCGTAGCCGTTGCCGTGACCCTGCTCATCCAGCCGTTGTTCGTGATCGCCTTCCAGTTCACTGACGAACCTGACCTGCAAACCTATATGGCCACGGTGCAGGCGCCGGTCGTCGAGGAGTTCGCCAAATCACTCGGCCTGCTCATCCTGCTCCTTGCAGCCCGCCGGCAATTCGACGGGCCAGTGGATGGGGTGGTGTTCGCCTTCACCATCGCCGGCGGCTTCGCCTTCACGGAAAACATCCTGTACTTCGGCAGGGCCATCGCGGAATCCGCATCACCGGCCAGCGACTTCGCCCAGGTCTTCTTCCTCCGCGGCGTCATGTCCCCCTTCGCGCATGCACTCTTCACCGGAACCACCGGACTGGTTATGGGCTTCGCGGCCAGGCGCTGGCACACGGGCGCCTCGATCGCGGCCTTCTTCGTCGGCCTGCTGCCGGCCATGTTCCTGCACAACCGCTGGAACAGCATGGGCCAGGGCTTCCTGCTGGACTACATCGTGGTGCAGGTGCCGATCTTCATCCTGGCCGTGGGCGGCATCATCTTCCTGCGGGTCGCCGAAAAGCGCCTGACCCGCCAGCGGCTGTTGGAATACTCGGCCGCGGGGTGGTTCACGCCGGCGGAGGTCCAGCTCCTGGCCACCCGCGGCGGCCGCCGCACGGCCCTGGCATGGGCTGCGGACTCGGGCAGGAAACAACAGATGAAGCAGT
This sequence comes from Arthrobacter sp. NQ7, assembly GCF_029581595.2. Classification (NCBI taxonomy): domain Bacteria; kingdom Bacillati; phylum Actinomycetota; class Actinomycetes; order Micrococcales; family Micrococcaceae; genus Arthrobacter; species Arthrobacter sp. NQ7. The sequence continues at coordinate 76,673 of NZ_JARFXU020000003.1, forward strand.
TCCTGAAGACAGCCACCCAGCTTGCCAACACCCGGCAGCGGATCCTGAGCGGTCGCGATGTGCCGCTCCACCAGGCTGAGGAAAGGCGGCAGTTGCAGCGCATCCTTGAACTGCGCGCCGCGGTGGCCGGCGGATAGGCGCGGGCCGGGAGGATGCCCGGTTTGTGCGGGTTAACGAACGGAAGGCCCCGCTGATGCGGGGCCTTCCGTAGTTGCTGGCTTGCTATGCGAGCAGCGATGGCTTCAGCTGCTGCAACCGGCCCAGGAGGCCGTTGATGAACTGCGGGGACTCATCCGTCGAGAGGGTCTTGGCAAGTGCCACGGCCTCACTGACGGCGACTCCGTCCGGGACGTCGTCGTTGTACAGCAGCTCCCAGGTGCCGATGCGCAGGATGATGCGGTCGACCGACGGCATGCGCTCCAGGCTCCAGCCCTGTGAATAGGTCTCCAGGAACTCGTCAATGGCTGCCTGCCGGGACAGTACGCCCTCAACGATGTCCACGGTGTAGGGGTTAACGATCTGGTCAGTCTTTTCCCGGCGGGCGCGGAGCACGTCGAACGGGGAAACAGAGCGCTGCTCCGCTTCGAAAAGAACATCCAGTGCCCTGTTGCGGGCTTTACCGCGGGCGCTCACTACTCAGTGACCCGGCCCAGGTAGCTGCCGTCGCGGGTGTCCACCTTGACCTTGGTGTTGTTCTCGATGAACAGCGGGACCTGGATTTCGTAGCCGGTTTCCAGGGTGGCGGGCTTGGTGCCTGCCGAAGAGCGGTCGCCCTGCAGGCCCGGCTCGGTGTAGGTGATTTCGAGGACAACGCTCGGCGGCAGTTCGATGTAGAGGGGGGTGCCGTCGTGGATGGCGATGTTGACCATCTGGTTCTCGAGCATGAAGTTCGTGGCGTCGCCCACCGTTGCGCCGGAAACCGTGATCTGGTCGTAGTCCGAGGTGTCCATGAAGACGAAGTCGGCGCCGTCCTGGTAGAGGTACTGGTAGTCGCGGCGGTCGACGGTTGCCGTTTCGATCTTGAGGCCGGCGTTGAACGTCTTGTCGACAACCTTGCCGGACATCACATTGCGCATCTTGGTGCGGACAAAGGCGCCGCCCTTGCCGGGCTTGACGTGCTGGAACTCGATGACGTTCCAGAGCTGGCCCTCAAGCTTCAGGACCGTTCCGTTCTTAATGTCGTTAGTGGTTGCCACTGGTTTCCTCTGGTTTCTTCGTCCGGCCGCGCGGGCCAGATGCTTTATGCCGGGCGGGCACGCCGGGTGGGCCGCCTGCACGTGTTTGTCAAAAATCGCGTGGATGCAAAAAATTCCACATCCATTCTACCGGCAAATCCGGGCCGGCCTGTCCGCGCTCAGTGCTGCCCGCCTCAGCAGGCGAGATCCAGCACGTCCCTGGCGCGCTGCAGTGCCACCGTGGAGGAGTAGATCTGTCCGGCGTCGGCTGACTGCGCCACCCGCAGGTCCAGGGCCTTGGAGAAGGATTCGACGGCGGCGGAGGTCTGGCCGGCCGCGTACTGGGTCCGGCCCAGGTACTGCAGGGCCAGTGCTTCCCGGGGGGTGCCGTGCACCTCGGCGAGAAGCTGGCGGAACAGGTCGATGGCCCGGTCCAGCCGGTGGGTGACACTCAGCACCTCGGCTTCGAACACGCGGAGCCGGAAGGATTCGGGATCCTTGAAGCGTGCCTCGGCCAGCAGTTCGGCAGCCTCGGATGCGTGTCCCTCGACGAGGAGGACGAAGATGTGGTCTGCCGGATCGGTGGAGGCTGCCAGCGCTTCCCGGACTGCCTCCTCGTTGACGATCTGGGGCCGCAGGGACTCAGGGTTGATGCGGATGCCGGGGAATCCGGCCTCCGGCCAGTCGGTGGTGCCGCTCATGGTGCCCTGCATCAGGAAGCAATTTCCTGGTAGGCCGCGAACAGCAGCGAGGTGTCCGGGACGTCGAGGATTCCAGGTTTGGCGATGCCATCGAGGACCACGAACCGCAGGAGGTCGCCGCGGGACTTCTTGTCGCGTCGCATCCCGTCCAGGAGGCCCTGCCAGCGGTCGCGCCGGTAGGTGACCGGAAGCCCAAGGCCGTCCAGGATGCTCCGGTGCCGGTCGGCGTCGGCATCGCTGAGGCGGCCCACGCTGCGGGCAAGTTCGGCCGCGAACATCATGCCCACCGAGACTGCGGCGCCATGCCGCCAGGAGTAGCGTTCGACCAGTTCAATGGCGTGGCCCAGGGTGTGCCCGTAGTTGAGGATCTCCCGCAGGCCTGACTCCTTGAGGTCTTCGGAGACCACTTTTGCCTTCACCGCAATGGCGCGCTCGATCAGTTCCCGGAGGGCCTCGGAGCGGGGGTCCACCACCGCGGCCGGGTCCTTTTCCACCAGGTCCAGGATGGCGGGGTCGGCGATGAAGCCGCACTTGATCACCTCGGCCAGGCCGGAGATGATCTCGTTTTTCGGCAGCGTGTCCAGCGTGTCCAGGTCGGCCAGCACCGCGGCGGGCGGGTGGAAGGAACCCACCAGGTTCTTGCCCTCGGCGGTGTTGATGCCGGTCTTGCCGCCCACGGACGCGTCCACCATGGCCAGGAGGCTGGTGGGCATGTGGATGACTTTGACGCCCCGCAGCCATGTGGCGGCGACGAAGCCGGCCAGGTCGGTGACTGCTCCCCCGCCCACGGCCACGATGGCGTCCGACCGGGTGAAGTCGTTCTGGCCCAGGACCTGCCAGCAGAAGGCTGCCACCTGGATGTGCTTGCCTTCTTCGGCGTCGGGGATTTCCGCGGTCACCGCGGTGAACCCGGCTGTTGCCAGTTCGTCCCGCACCGTGTCCCCGGTGATGCGCAGGGCGCGGGGGTGGATCACCAGGACGCGGCGGACGCGCTCCCCGAGCAGGCCGGGAAGCTCGCCCAGCAGGCCTCGCCCCACGACGACGCCGTAGTTGTTGCCGGCCCCTTCGCCGGTGACGTTGATGACGGTTGATTGCGTGTTCACTTGTCAACTTCCTGTTTGGCAGCTGCGTGGTTGCGCAGTGCTGCTTCCAGCCGGCCGCCGAGCTCGGGTATCGAGCCGTGGCGGACGTCCAGGGTGATGTCGGCCAGCCTCTCGTAGACCGGCTTCCGGGTGGCGAACATGGCGGTCCAGCGGCCCATGGCATCGCCGGCGAGGAGGGGGCGCCCCGAGTTGCGGGCGATCCTGTCTGCCACGGTATCGGCGTCGCATTCCAGGTACACGACGGTGCAGCGGCTGATCAGCTGCTGCGTGCCCGAGTCGAGCACCGCCCCGCCGCCCAGCGAAATGACGGTGCAGGTGCCCTCCGCTTCCTCGACGGCGGCGGCAACGGTCCGGGCCTCGATGTCACGGAATGCCCGCTCGCCGCGGCCGGCGAAGATCTCCGCGATCGAGCCGTGGGCGGCAACAATAACGGCATCGGTGTCAATGAACCGTGCCCCCAACTGCTGTGCAAGCTGCTGGCCGATCGCCGATTTGCCGACGGCCATCGGGCCGATGAGCACAATCGGCCGGCCACCGAAAGGTGCGGGACTGCTGTGCTGGAGCACTACTGCCCGATCGAGTCCAGGGAGGCCGGGATGCTGTCCAGGTAACCCTTGATGTTCCGTGCGGTTTCCGCCACCGAGTCACCGCCGAACTTCTCCATGACGGCTTCGGCGAGGACCAGTGCCACCATGGCCTCGGCCACCACGCCGGCGGCGGGGACTGCACAGACGTCCGAACGCTGGTGGTGGGCCTTGGCGGCTTCGCCGGTGCTGACGTCAATGGTCCGCAGGGCGCGCGGCACGGTGGCGATGGGCTTCATGGCTGCCCGGACCCGAAGGACGTCTCCGATGCTCATGCCGCCCTCAATGCCGCCGGCACGGTTGCTGGCACGGACAATCCGGCCGTCGTTGTCCCGGAGGATTTCGTCATGGGCGGCGGAACCACGCCGGGCCGCGGTCAGGAAGCCGTCGCCAACCTCCACGCCCTTGATGGCCTGGATGCCCATGAGGGCAGCGGCGAGCCGGGCGTCGAGGCGGCGGTCCCAGTGCACGTAGCTGCCGAGTCCCGGCGGGAGCCCGTAAGCGAGGACCTCCACCACGCCGCCCAGGGTTTCGCCTTCCTTGTGCGCCGCGTCAACCTCGGCCACCATGGCGTCCGAGGTTTCGCGGTCGAAGCAGCGCAGGGGGTCGGTGTCCAGGGCGATGACGTCCCCGGGCGAGGGCAGCGGACGGCCTTCGGGGACGGTCACGCTGGCGATCGAGACGGTGTGGCTGACCAGTTCGATGCCCAGGTGCTTGAGGAACTGGGCTGCGACGGTGCCGAGCGCCACGCGGGTGGCGGTTTCCCGGGCGCTTGCCCGCTCCAGTACCGGCCTGGCCTCGTCAAAGCCGTATTTCTGCATGCCGGTGAAGTCGGCATGTCCGGGGCGCGGCCGGGTCAGCGGGGCATTGCGGGCCTGGTCGGCCAGGAGTTCGGCGTCCACGGGGTCCGCGGACATGATCTGCTCCCATTTGGGCCATTCGGTGTTTCCCACCTGGATGGCAACGGGGCCGCCCTGGGTGAGGCCGTGCCGGACGCCGCCAAGGATGGTGACCACGTCCTGCTCGAATTTCATCCGGGCGCCGCGGCCATAGCCAAGCCGGCGGCGTGCCAAGGAGTCTGCGATGTGCCCGCTGGTGATTTCCACACCGGCGGGGACGCCCTCAATAATTCCCATCAGAGCCGGACCATGGGATTCACCGGCAGTCAACCAACGCATAATTTCCATCCTGCCACGTAGGGCGGTCAGAACGCCCGCCGGGCAAGGCCGACTGCGTCACACATCACATCTATGACAGCTGCATTAACGTCTTCACCACGCCCGGTGAACAGCCGCACCTGCTCGACGGCCTGGTACAGCAGCATCTCCAGGCCGGGCACGACCCGCCCGCCGCCGGCCTGCCAGACGGAGGCGATGAGGCTGGGCCAGGGGTCGTAGGCGACGTCGAGCAGCACGCCCGGCGTCGAGGTTTTCAGCGCGGCTATTTCCGACGCCAGTCCGTCTGCCGCACGGGGCGGCAGGGTGGAAATGACGACGTCGGCTTCCGAGGTCGGGCGGGCGGCTTTGCTGAGCGGGCGGATCTCCAGGGCCACGCCCAGGGCGTCAGCGGCCGCGCGGACGTCGTCAGTCCGCGACGCATCGCGGACATAGACCTGGACAGTACCGGTGCCCAGTTCCTTGAGCGCCGCAACAGCGGATGCGGCCGTTCCGCCGCCGCCGAGGATCACTGCCGACGGCGCGGTCCGGGTTCCGGCGTGGCACAACGCATTGACGATGCCCGTGACGTCCGTGTTGGACCCGACGGTCCGCACACCTGCGGCTGATTCCTCGAACGTGACGGTGTTCACCACGCCCAGGGTCTGTGCCACCCCCCGCACCTCGTCCACTTCGTTGAGCATCGCCGTCTTCAGCGGCATGGTCACGGAGAGTCCGCGCCATCCCGGCTGGTTCCGGATCTGCCGCATGAAGGACGGCAGCAGCTCCTCGGTCACGTCGATGGCCGTGTAACTGATGCCCGCCCCCAGCTGTCCATAGGCCGAGAGGTGCAGGGCCGGGGACTTGGAGTGGCTGATCGGATGGCCCAGGACGGCAGCCCGCAGGCTCATGTGCAGCGGCCTGCGTTGGCCCGGCACCACGCGTTGTACTGCTCCACGTAGGCGTTGTGTTCGGCAAGCGTCTTGGCGAACTTGGTTTCCTTGGTGTCCAGGTTGATGGTCACCCAGTAGAGGTAGTCGTTGGCCTTGGGCCGTGCGGCCGCGTCAATGGCCGTCTTGCCGGGAGAACCGATGGGTCCAGGCGGGAGCCCCGGGTTCGCGTACGTGTTGTACGGGTTGGACTTGTCCTGGCGCTGTTCGTCGGTGAAGTTGAAGCTCCGGGTGCCGAGACCGTAGGTCACCGCGGAGTCAACCTGCAGGAAGCCTCCGGTCTGGTCGTTGGGCTTGAGCCGGTTGTAGATGGCTCCCGCCACGTCGCCGTAATCCGCCTGGCCTCCTTCGGCCTGCACGATGCTGGCCACCGTAACGGCCTCGTACTGCTTGGCGGGGTCGGTGATGCCCTGCGAGACCAGTTCATCCGTGGTGGCCTTCACCAGCGACTGCAGGATGTCCTTGGCGGGGGTTCCCAGCGGGAACCGGTACTCGCCCGGCGCCAGGTACCCTTCGAGGTTCTTGGCGTTGGCGGGCAGGCCGAACTGGGCGGGCTGGTTGCTGAGCGCCTGAAGCTGCTGCACGGATATGCCCGATCCCTCGGAGATTGCCTGCAGGGACTCGCTGATCCGCAGTCCCGCGCTCAGGGCGAAGTAGATGACCTTGGTCTTGTCCTTGCCGAGCAGGACGTTCACCGCGTCGGCGTTCTTCATCTCGGTCTTGAAGGTGTAGTCCCCCGGCGCCAGTGTTCCGCCGGATGCGTGGAAGGCCTGCATGAACGTATCCGCGTTGGCCACGACGCGCTGGTTTTCCAGTTCGGTGGCGACGGACCGGGTTCCTTCCCCGCTCTGGACGGTCACCTGGACCTCACCGGAGCCCGGGCCCGGGAAGTCGGAGGGCTTTCCATTGCCGAGAAGGGGCTTGAGGAACTGGGCGCCCACGGCCACCGCCGTCACGAAGACGGCCAGCGTCAGGAAGAGGGCCAACAGCCTGCGGCGCCGGCGGACCTTCTTTGAGGGCCGCTTCACCTCCTGCGTTGCCGATGAGCCGAGGAGGGGGTGCCCCGCGTCGGCATGGTCGCCGTGCAGGTGGGCCTCGTCAGGATGGACCTCGTCAGGATGGACCTCGTCAGGATGGACCTCCGGAGGTAGTTCCTCATGGTAGGCCGGCTGTTCATGCCCGGCTTCCGCGTAGTGGTGCCCTTCGACAGGCTGCCAACCGCTGTGGTGCGCAACGCCGTCGTGATGCGCTTCGTCCACGTGGTGCGCAACGCCGTCGTGATGCGCTTCGTCCACGTGGTGCGCAACGCCGTCGTGATGCGCTTCGTCCACGTGGTGCGCAACGTCGTCCTGGTGCGCAATGCCGTGGTGGGATCCGCCGGCAGGCAGCATGCCCTCGTGGGAGGCAGCCGCGGGGGCAAGGTCCGCGGCGGGGTCAGCCTCTCCGGAACCGGATGCGGGCTGCCCGTCCTGGATGGAAGGTGGTGTCGCCGGAGCCGCCGGAACATCGTCGGCCTCGGGAAGGGGTGCAAAGGTTGGTTCCGCGGCTGCGGATGCAGCGGCCGGCGGCGCGGCGGGCGGCGGCGGCACATCGCCGGTCTCGTACGCGTGCTCCGGCACCGCGTCCTGCCGGCCGGTGGCGAGGCTCTTCTCGCGGGCCCGCAGCTCCTTGCGCGTCAGTGGCCTTCCGGCGCCCCTGTCCCGGGGGCCGGTGGTGTCATCAATGTTGGCAGGGCTCACTGTTGCCTTCCATTATCTGAAGATGGGGCCGTGTCGGCGGTGGTGGCACGGACTGTTTCGTCCACTCCACCGGCCCCCAGGTCCACGGTCGGGGACGGCGCTGTCACGCGTGAGCCGACATCCGCTCCCCTGGCTTTCTGCATGTCGATGGCGTGTTGAAGAATACCCGCCGCCGCGACCTGATCAACTACTTTACGGTGGTCCCGGCTGCTCATGCCAGCTTGGTGCAGGTTCCGGTGCGCCGTGACGCTGCTGAGGCGTTCATCCACCAGGTTGACCGGAACGTCCAGGCCGCGGCCGGAAAGCTCCGCGGCCAGGAGCAGGGCGTAGTCCGTGGCCATCCGGGCCGAGGCGTGTTCCTCGCCCTTCATGGTCCGGGGCAGGCCGACAACGACCTGTACGGCGCCCAGTTCCTCGACCAGTTTGGCGATGAACCGGACGTCCGAGTTCTTCTTGGTGTTCCGGTCCAGCGTCTTGTACGGCGTGGCCAGGATCGAGTCGCGGTCGCAGATGGCAACGCCCACCCGGACGGTGCCGACGTCCACCCCCAGCTTGACGCCGTGGGGGTAGCCGCCGGCCGCAGCAGGATTGGTCATGGCCTGATTAGCGCCGTGCGATGGCATCGACGACGGCGGACAGGGCGGCACCGACCTTTCCGGCGTCGGTTCCTCCGCCTTGGGCCACGTCGTCCTTGCCGCCGCCACCACCGCCGAGGACACCGGCAGCGACGCGGACCAGGGCACCGGCTTTGACGCCTGCTTCCCGGGCGGCCTCGTTGGTGGCAACCAGGATCAGCGGGCGGTCATTGGCGACACCGGCCACGGCAACCGCGGCAGCATCCGAACCGAGCCGGTTCCGCAGGTCCAGGGCGAGGCCCCGGAGGTCGTCGGCGCCGCTGACGGTGCCGGCATCGTGGGCCACCACCCGTACGCCTGCGGCATCCTTGGCGCTGTTCACCAGCTGCGCGGCAGCTGCGGCCAACTGTTCCTTGCGGAGCCGGTCCAGTTCCTTCTCGGTGGCTTTCAGCTTGGCCAGCGTGGCCGAGATCCGGTCGGCGAGCTGCCCGGACGGAACCTTCAGCAGGTCCGTCAGCTCCGTCACCAGTGCACGCTCGGCAGCGAGGTGGCGGAAGGCCTCCATGCCCACGAAGGCCTCCACGCGCCGGTTGCCCGATCCCACGGACTGTTCGCCGAGGAGGGACAGGCTGCCGATCAGCGAGGTGTTGGCAACGTGCGTGCCGCCGCAGAGTTCGCGCGACCAGGCGCCGTCAATCTCCACCACGCGGACTTCACTGCCGTAGTTTTCGCCGAAGAGGGCCATGGCGCCCATGGCCTTGGCCTCGGCGAGTCCCATGATCCTGGTTTCCACCGCGTAGTGGTTGCGGATGGCGAGGTTGGACACCTCTTCGATCTCGGACCGGGTGGCCGTGCTGAGACCCTCGCCCCAGGCGAAGTCGAAGCGCAGGTACCCGGCCTTGTTGAAGGAGCCCCGCTGGGTGGCTTCCGGCCCCAGGATCTGGTGCAGGGCTGCGTGCACGATGTGCGTCCCGGTGTGCGCCTGCTCCGCGGCGTGCCGGCGTTCACGGTCGACGGCGGCGCGCACCAGCGAGTCGGCGCCGATTTCGCCTTCCCGGACGATTGCCTTGTGCACGCTCAGGCCCTTCACGGGGCGCTGGACGTCCAGGACCTCGACGACGAACCCGTCGCCGGTGATGAGGCCCGTGTCAGCGGCCTGGCCGCCGGCTTCGGCGTAGAACGGGGTTTCAGCCAGCACGAGTTCGATCTCGTCGCCGGTGGCTGCCTGCTGGACCTGGCGGCCGGCGCTCAGCAGGCCGCGGACGCGCGACTCACCCTCAAGCTCGGTGTAGCCCGTGAAGACGGTCTCGCCCTGGCCCAGGAGCTCCTGGAAGACACTGACGTCGGCGTGGCCGCCCTTCTTGCCCTTGGCATCCGCCTGGGCGCGCTGGCGCTGTTCCTGCATCAGGCTGCGGAACGCCGCCTCATCAACCTTCAATCCGGCCTCTTCAGCCATCTCAAGCGTGAGGTCGATGGGGAAGCCGTAGGTGTCGTGCAGGGTGAAGGCGTCCTCGCCGGACAGGGGCTTGTTGGCAGCCTTGGATTCCTTCACCGCGTCCTCAAGCCGCGCGGTGCCCGAGGCGATGGTGCGAAGGAACGCCTTCTCCTCGGCGTAGGCGATGCGGCTGATCCGCGCGAAGTCGGTCTCCACCACGGGGTACACGCCCTTCATGGCATCGCGGGACGCTGGCAGCAGCTCCGGCAGGCAGGCCTGTTCGACACCCAGGAGGCGCATGGAACGCACGGCACGCCGGATCAGGCGGCGCAGGACGTAGCCGCGGCCTTCGTTGGAAGGGGTGACGCCGTCCGAGATCAGCATCAGGGCCGAACGGATGTGGTCGGCCACGACGCGCATGCGGACGTCGTCGGTGTGGTGGGGGTCGTCCGGGGTTTCGGCGGAGGTGTATTCCTTGCCGGACAGTTCCGCGGCCTTGTCGATGACCGGGCGGACCTGGTCGGTCTCGTACATGTTCTCGACGCCCTGCAGGATCATGGCGAGGCGTTCCATGCCCAGGCCGGTGTCGATGTTCTTCTTGGGCAGCTCACCCACTATGTCGAAGTCAACCTTGGAGCGCACGTTTTCGATCTGGTACTGCATGAAAACGAGGTTCCAGATCTCGATGTAGCGGGTCTCGTCGGCCAGCGGGCCGCCTTCGACGCCGTAGGCCGGTCCGCGGTCGTAGTAAATCTCCGAGCAGGGCCCGGCAGGGCCGGGCTGGCCGGTTGACCAGTAGTTGTCCGACTTGCCCATCCGCTGGATGCGCTCAGCCGGGACCCCGGTGTTCTTCAGCCACAGTTCCTCGGCCTCGTCGTCTTCTTCGTAAACCGTCACCCACAGCCGCTCGGGCGCCAGGCCGTAGCCGCCGTCGTCAACGCCGGTGGTGAGCAGCTCCCAGGCGAACTTGATGGCGTCTTCCTTGAAGTAGTCGCCGAAGGAGAAGTTGCCGCACATCTGGAAGAAGGTGCCGTGGCGGGCAGTCTTGCCCACCTCCTCGATGTCACCGGTGCGGATGCACTTCTGCACACTCGTGGCGCGGGAGTAGGGCGGTTCCTCGCGGGCCGTGAGGTAGGGAATAAACGGCACCATGCCGGCCACCGTGAACAGCAGCGAGGGGTCGCTGGAGACCAGCGATGCGGAGGGAACCGCGGTGTGGCCCTTGCTGACAAAAAAGTCCACCCAGCGCTTTGTGATCTCCTGCGACTTCATGAGCTGTTTTCTTACCCTTCTTGGTCCGCGCCGCCCTGCGGCACGGGAATTTCGTTCAGGTGGCCGGTCCCGCGGTGGGACCCTGCCGGTTGTTGGCTGGCTGCCGGTCAGATGCCCTGGGGGCTCAGCGGCGGACCAAATCTGCGGAATCAATCCCCAGGGCGCTCCGCAGGTCGGTTTCCCGCTCCTGCATCCCGGCACGGACGGCATCGGCGAAGTCGTAGACCCCGTCCGCGAGCCGTCCCACCGCACGGTTCAGGCCCTCGGGTCCGAGGGTGGACTGGGCCTGGCTCACTTTGCGGAAGGCGATGACGCCGATGGCCACGCCGATTCCCATCCAAACAAATCTCTTCATGGTCTTCTTTTCGAATCTAGCGGCTGCGGCGGCCGGCTGCGGGCTTCCGGCGGGTGGCGAAGGCGCTGCGGACGCCGTAGCTGAACGCGGCCACCTTGATCAGCGGGGAACCCACCGTAGCGGCCACCAGGGAGGACAAGGCGGAGATGTTGGCGGATGCATCCGACACGTTGGTCGAGATGCCGTCCACCTTCTTCAGCTGCTGGTTGGTGGTGGACACCGTGGCCGTGACCTCGTCCATCAGGGGCGTTGCGCCGTCGCTGATGGATCTGATGGCAGTACGCACCTCATCGAAAACCTTCCCCAGCTTCAGGATGGGGACCGCAAGCAGCAGGACCAGGAGTGCGAACACCCCGGCAGCGATCAGGCCGGCAATATCGCCACCAGACATAGACGTTCATCTCCTCGAAATTCCGTGGTTGGGTTCCCATCCCGCGCGCGACTGGAAGGTGCGCCGCGCAGATGTCCCCCAAGTACCTTACATACAAAGAAGCCCGCGGCGCTTGCCACGGGCTTCTTTGGATACGCTGCTGGGATTTAGCGTGCGTAGAATTCGACGACGAGCTGCTCTTCGCAGGTCACCGGGATTTCCGAACGCTTGGGGCGGCGCACCAGGCGTGCCTGGAGGGCTTCCAGCTTGACGTCCAGGTAGGCCGGGACGGCAGGCAGGACGTCGCGGTGTGCACCGGCGGCTGCAACCTGGAGCGGAACCATGGTTTCGCTGCGGCTGTGGACGTGGACCAGCTGGCCCTCGCCGACGCGGAACGACGGACGGTCAACGCGGATGCCGTCAACCATGATGTGGCGGTGCACAACCAGCTGGCGGGCCTGGGCGATGGTGCGGGCGAAGCCGGCACGCAGGACCAGGGCGTCGAGGCGCATTTCGAGCAGTTCGATGAGGTTCTCACCGGTCAGGCCCTTGGTGCGGCGCGCTTCTTCGAAGGCACGGGTCATCTGTGCTTCGCGGATGCCGTACTGGGCGCGCAGGCGCTGCTTTTCGCGCAGACGTACGGCGTAGTCGGAGTCCTGCTTCTTGCGGGCACGGCCATGCTCACCGGGGCCGTACGGGCGGCGCTCCATGTACTTGGCGGCCTTGGGGGTCAGAGCGATGCCGAGGGACCGCGAGAGGCGGGCCTGACGGCGAGCACGAGTGTTGTTAGCCACTTGTGTCCTTCCAATATCTGCGGTGTGTCAGTGTTACTGGCCTCCACGATGGAGAGCATCGGCCAACCGCTGCCTTTTGCTACTGGGCACAGGGCATAACCTACTCGAAGGAAATTCGAGGGGATTGTGCGTCCGTGCCTTGCCAGACAAAGATTCAGCTTACCACGCCATCAGGTGCCCCGGACAATCTTCCGCAGCCGCTCCAGCCGTTGCGCAATGTCCCGCTCAGCGCCGTTGCTGGTGGGCTGGTAGTAGTCGCGGCCCACCAGGTCATCCGGGGGATACTGCTGGGTGGCCACGGCGTGCGGGGCGTCGTGCGCGTATTTGTAGCCCACACCGTGGCCCAGTTGCTTCGAGCCCGGGTAGTGCGCGTCGCGCAGGTGCGCCGGGATCCCGACGCCCAACCCCGCGCGCACGTCCGCGATGGCCTTGTTGATGCCCATGTAGGCGGCATTCGATTTTGGCGCGGTGGCGAGGTGGACCACGGCCTCTGCCAGGATGATCCTGCCCTCGGGCATGCCGATCAGCTGGACCGCCTGAGCGGCGGCAACGGCGGTCTGCAGGGCGGTGGGGTCCGCCATCCCCACATCCTCCGCCGCCGAGATGACGATCCGCCGCGCCACGAACCGCGGGTCCTCCCCCGCCTCGAGCATCCGGGCAAGGTAGTGCAGGGCGGCGTCCACGTCGGAGCCACGGATGGATTTGATGAAGGCGCTGGCCACGTCGTAGTGCTGGTCGCCCGCACGGTCATAGCGGACGGCGGCTGCATCCAGGGCGCGCTCGGTGTGGCGCAGCTCCACGGTGACCGGCTCATCAGTGACCGGCCCACCGGCTGCGCCGTCCTCCCCCGCGGAACGTTCGACGTCGTCCGCGTCACCGAAGGCGACGCCCGCGGCAGCCTCGAGTGCGGTCAGGGCCCTGCGGGCGTCCCCGCCGGACAGCCGGACCAGGTGTTCCAGCGCTTCGGCATTGAGCCGCACCTTGCCACCCAGCCCCCGCGGATCCTCGACGGCGCGCACCAGCAGGCCCTCGATATCGGCATCGGTCAACGGTTTGAGCGTGAGGAGCAGTGAGCGGGACAGCAGCGGTGAGACCACGGAAAACGACGGATTTTCCGTGGTGGCTGCCACCAGGACCACCCACCGGTTTTCGACCCCGGGCAGCAGCGCGTCCTGCTGGGCCTTGTTGAAGCGGTGGATTTCGTCCAGGAACAGCACCGTGGTGGTTTTGTACAGGTCGCGGGCCGTCAGGGCGTCGTCCATGACCCGGCGGACGTCCTTGACGCCGGCGGTGATGGCGGACAGTTCCACGAACTTCCGGCCGGGTCCGCGGGCGATGACGTGCGCCAGCGTCGTCTTTCCGGTACCCGGGGGTCCCCAGAGGATCAGGGAGCTGGGACCCGCCGGCCCGGCGACGTCGGCACCGGCGCCGGCCGCCAACTGCCGCAGCGGCGACCCCTGGCCGAGGAGGTGCTGCTGGCCCACCACTTCGTCCAGCGTGCGCGGGCGCATGCGGACGGCCAGCGGGCTGCGCGGCGAGCCCTGCCCCCGCGCGCCCTGCCCCCGTACACCCGCGCCGCGGGATCCGGTGCCTCCCCCGGCGACTGGACGGTCGTCGTCGTCGTCGTCGTCTTGTTCTGGCCCGTTGCCGAAGAGATCATCCACATAGATAGGCTACTTCCAGTCCGCCACTGCTTTTCCCCGACACTTTCTCCCCCGACGCACTTTCTCCCCCGACGCTTCAAGGAAGGACACATGCCTGCGCCAGTTCCCGCCAGTGGCCCGCCCCCGGTTCGGACGGCGTTCGTGTCCGGCCCGCGACTGGCGGGCTGGGCGGGGCGGTTCGGCGCCTCGCATGGTGGCTTCCGGCTGCAGGACGACGACGACGGCCTGCGCCTTCTGGCAGCGGACGGCACCGCCGCGCTGCTGCAGGCGCCGTGGCCGGCGGACGGGCGCCCGGGACGGGGCAGCGGCCCCCTGGAGCGGCTCGCGGCCCTGGCATCGCAGCCGCGCCGCCTGGGACTGCTGCTGGTGCGCCGCGGCGGCTACGGCATCGGGGTGGCGGCCGAGGGAATGCTGCTCGCGTCGAAAGCGGGGACCCGGTATGTCCAGTCGCGGACCGCGGCGGGCGGCCAGTCCCAGCAGCGGTTCGCGCGGCGGCGTTCCAACCAGGCGGACGCGTTGGTTTCGGCAGTGGCACAGCAGGCCGCCGGCGTATTCCAGGCGGCCGCCTTCGAGTACTTGGTGCCCGGAGGGGACAGGGCGCTGGCGGACCTGGTCCTCCAGGACCCCGCCCTTCGGGAGTACGCGTCTTTGCCGCGCCTCGCCTACCTCGATGTCGCCGAGCCCCGGGCCGCCGTCTTGAAGAAGGCCGCGGCCGACGCGTGCTCGGTCAGGATCACGGTGGCCGACGCGCCTGGCTGAGCCCGTGCGCTCTGCCCAAGCATGGGAACAGGCAAACCGTCTGGGTGCCTGATCAGCACCCGGTCAAGGCCGGGCGTGGGCGTTCCTGCCGGTACAGGTAGCGTCCGGCTTCGCGGAATCCGGCTTTCGCGTACAACGCCTGGGCACCGTGGTTGGCGGCGGTGACCAGCAGCCAGAAGTCCGTGACGCCGCACTCCCTGCCGGCATGCAGCAGGGCCTGGAGAATGGCCGCCGCGTAACCCCGGCGGCGTGCGTCCGGAAGGGTGGCCATGGCGTACAGGCCACCCCGCGGCGAGCCGGCGGGAAGGGCGAGCCGCCCGACGGCGGCGGGCCGGCCTTCGCCGTCGCGCAGCAGCGCATATACGGCCGGGCATCCTTCCAGGATGGCCCGGGCAGTGGCCAGGGCCTCTTCCCCGCCGCGGCCGTCCACCTGCCACCAGACCCGCAGCCATTCCGTGGAGGGCGCCGCGGAAAGTTCGACCCGGACAGCACCGGAACTGCCTGCGGGATCCGCACCGGGAGGTGCAGCACGGGTCATGACAAGGGTCTCGGACTGGCGTGTGAAGCCTTCCGTGTCCAGCAGGTCGTGGAGCGCTTCCATGCCGGGGTTGTCGAAGAGCTGGAAGATCACCGGCAGCCGGCGGCTCCGGTACCAGGCCCTGGCTTCTGCAAGCAGGCTGCGGAGGTCGTCCCGAGGCTGCCCGGCAGACGCGGTCCGTGGCCAGATGGAGTTGGCCCGCTGGGTCACTCCCCCGGCTGCACGGAGGATCCATCCTCCTGCGTCATGGCGTTCCAGGGCCGGCCAGGCGGCGTCCATGACCGACTCCAGTTCCCGGCGTTCGATGCTGCTGTACGTGGTCAACGGGCAGGCTCCTTGATGAACGAAGGGAGGTTCCCCGGAAACGTCCGGGGAAACCTCCCTTGGCTGCTGTCTGCGCGGAGTTGCAGGCGCTACTGCTTTTCTTCCGGCTTCTTCTCTTCGGGCTTCCGGGCCTCCGGCTTGAAGTCCACGCCCGCTTCCTTGCGCTGCTGGGGCGTGATGGGCGCCGGGGCCTCCGTCAGGGGATCATGGCCGCCGCCGGACTTGGGGAAGGCGATGACGTCGCGGATGGAGTCGACGCCGGCGAGCAGTGACACCACGCGGTCCCAGCCGAAGGCGATGCCGCCGTGCGGGGGTGCGCCGTACTTGAAGCCCTCGAGCAGGAAGCCGAACTTGGTCTGGGCGTCCTCCTTGCCCAGGCCCATCAGTTCGAAGACGCGCTCCTGCACTTCGCGCTGGTGGATACGGATCGAGCCGCCGCCGATTTCGTTGCCGTTGCAGACGATGTCGTAGGCGTAGGACAGCGCCGACTCGGGGTCCTTGTCGAAGGTGTCCAGGAATTCCGGCTTGGGAGAAGTGAAGGCGTGGTGGACGGCCGTCCACTGGCCCGTACCGACGGCGACGTCACCGGAGGCGACGGCAGCGGCAGCGGGTTCGAACATGGGGGCGTCCACAACCCAGCAGAATGCCCAGGCGGTGGGGTCGATCAGGCCGGTGCGGTGGCCGATCTCCACGCGGGCAGCACCCAGCAGGGCGCGCGACGGCGTCTTCTCACCGGCAGCGAAGAAGATGCAGTCGCCGGGCTTGGCGCCGACGGCGTCGGCCAGGCCGGCGCGTTCCATCTCGGTCAGGTTCTTGGCCACGGGGCCGGCGAGTTCGCCGTCCTCCTTGTACAGGACATAGGCAAGGCCCTTGGCACCGCGCTGCTTGGCCCATTCCTGCCAGGCGTCCAGTGCGCGGCGCGCCTGAGAGGCACCGCCGGGCATGACCACGGCACCAACATAGGGCGCCTTGAACACGCCGAAGTTGGTGTCCTTGAAGAATTCCGTCAGTTCGGTCAGCTCCTGGCCAAAGCGGAGGTCAGGCTTGTCGGAGCCATAGCGGGCCATGGCGTCGGCGTAGGTGATGCGTTGGATGGGAGTGGGAATGTCCACGCCAATGAGCTGCCATACGGCCTTGACGATGTTTTCGCCGAGCCGGATGATGTCGTCCTGGTCCACGAAGCTGGCTTCGATGTCCAGCTGGGTGAATTCCGGCTGACGGTCGGCGCGGAAGTCCTCGTCGCGGTAGCAGCGGGCGATCTGGTAGTACTTCTCGAATCCGCCTACCTGCAGCAGCTGCTTGAACAGCTGCGGCGACTGCGGCAGCGCGTACCAGGAACCGGGTGCCAGGCGCGCCGGAACCAGGAAGTCACGGGCGCCTTCCGGGGTGGACCGGGTCAGTGTGGGCGTTTCGATTTCGACGAAACCCTCGTGGTGGAGCAGCTCGCGCGCCACCCGGTTCGCTTCGGAACGGAGGCGCAGGTTGCGGCTGGGGCCGGGACGGCGCAGGTCCAGGTACCGGTGCTTGAGGCGGGCTTCCTCGCCGACTTCCACATGCTCATCAATCTGGAACGGCAGCGGGTCCGAGGTGTTGAGGATGGTGACGTCCTCGGCGATGACCTCGATCTCACCCGTGGCAAGGGCGGGGTTCTCATTGCCCTCCGGGCGGCGGGAAACGGTGCCCTTGACCTGCAGCACGTATTCGTTGCGCAGACCGTGGAACACTTCCTCCTCGCGGACCACTACCTGGGCCACGCCGGAAGCGTCGCGCAGGTCCACGAATGCCACACCACCGTGATCACGACGGCGGCCCACCCAGCCGGCCAGGGTTACGGTTTGTCCAATGTGCTCGGAGCGAAGGGATCCGAGGTCATGTGTGCGCAGCACAGCACGCCTTTCTGCGGGAAAACAGTGGGAAATTCAATATGATCGTTGCGGGAACGATCCCGTCCGAGTTTACCCGCTGGAAAGGTACTGCCGCCGCATGAGCGAACCGCAGCAACTGGAACGCAGGCTGGGAACCTTTGATGCCACCGCCATTGGCCTTGGATCCATGCTGGGCGCCGGCGTGTTCGTGGTCTTCGCCCCGGCCGCCGCCCTGGCCGGCAATCTCCTGGTCCTGTCCGTGGTGGTGGCGGGGGTGGTGGCCTACTGCAATGCGGTGGCATCCGCGGCACTCGCCGCCAGGTATCCCACCAGCGGCGGGACATACGTCTATGGCCGGAATCAGCTGGGGGAATGGCCGGGTTTCCTGGCCGGCTGGGGCTTTGTGACCGGCAAGACGGCGTCCTGCGCGGCGATGGCCCTGACGTTCGGCAGTTATGTGGCGGCTGGCTACGCCGTCCCGGTGGCCGTTGCCGCCGTCGTGGCCCTGACGGGTGTCAACCTGCTGGGCATCACCCGCACCGCCCTGTTGACGAGGATCCTGCTGTGCGTGGTCCTGGCCACGCTGGCGTTCGTGGCCGCCGCCGCGCTGGCCGGACCGCATCCCGCAGTCCCGTCCGCCGGCACACTGTCCGGCAGCGCGGGCGGCGTCCTGTCCGCCGCCGGGCTGGTCTTCTTCGCCTTCGCGGGGTACGCCCGGATCGCCACGCTGGGTGAGGAAGTCAGGAATCCGGAACGCGCCATCCCCCGGGCCATCCTCGCCGCCCTGGCGGCCGCGTTCGCCATCTACCTGATGCTGGCCCTGGTCCTGCCAGCCCATCTCGGGGCGCAACTGGGGGCCACCCGGACTCCCCTGCTGGACGCCGTGCGCGAGTCAGGGCTGGCCGCCGGCGCACCGCTGGTGCAGGCCGGTGCCGCCGCAGCCTGCCTGGGCGCATTGCTCGCACTCATCACCGGGGTTGGCCGGACAACGCTGGCCATGGCACGGGAGCGCGATCTCCCCGGACCGTTGGCCAGGGTGGGCGGGAGCCACACCGTTCCGTTCGTCGCCGAACTGGCCGTCGCCGCCGTCGTCATCCTTCTCCTGCTGACCACCGATGTGATGACCGTGGTGGGCTTCTCAAGCTTTGGTGTGCTGGTGTACTACGCGGTAGCCAACGCCTCAGCCTTCACCCTTGCCACCCATCCCGGCTACGCTCCCCGGTGGCTGAACGCCCTGGGCTTCGTGGGATGCGTGGTGCTTGCCTTCACGCTTCCGGCGGCGTCCGTCCTGGCTATGGCAGCTGTCCTCGCGGCGGGCCTGGCCGGGCGCTGGCTGGTGCTGCGTTTCCGGCAGGGAAACGCAGCGGGGCCCTGAGCTCCGCGCTACACCGAGGCTGCTGCGGGAGCGGTGGTCTGCACCTGGACGGTGAGGTCCTCCACCGGCGGCATCCATGTTTCGGGAGTGGCCAGCACCTGCTCGCCGGTGCGGATGTCCTTGACCTGGTGGGTGCCGTCGTCGTCGGTGAACCAGACGAAGGGGATCCCGCGCCGGTCAGCGAACTTGATCTGCTTTCCGAACTTCTCCGCCTTCGCGGCCACCTCGGTGGGAATGCCGCGGCCGCGCAGCAGGGCGGCCACATCCTGGGCAGCGCCCCAGCTGTCGTCGTTGTTCAGGGCCACCAGCACGGCGGTGGGAACCGAACGGGACGCCTTGGCCAGGTCCTGGCTGAGGATCCGGGACACCAGGCGGGTCACGCCAATGGACAGGCCGACGCCCGGAAACTTCCGGTTGCCCTTCGATGCCAGGGCGTCGTACCGGCCGCCGGAGCAGATGGAGCCGAGCTGTTCGTGGCCCACCAGCACCGTTTCCACCACGGTGCCGGTGTAGTAGTCCAGGCCGCGGGCGATGCTGAGGTCCGCCAGCACCTTGCCGGGAGCCCGCTGCACGGCCGCGTCGATGACCTGTTCCAGTTCATCCAGGCCTTCATCGAGAAGGTCATTGCTGACCCCGAGGGCACGGACCTGGCTGACAAATGAGGTGTCCTCGGTGCGGATGGCGGCCAACTGCAGCGCCTTGGCCGCTTGTTCATCGGAGGCTCCGAGCTCGCTCTTGAGCAGTTCGGCCACCTTTGCGGGGCCGATCTTTTCGAGCTTGTCGATGCTGCGCAGCACCCCTGCGGTGTCCTCGAGTCCGATGCCGCGGTAGAAACCCTCGGCGAGCTTCCGGTTGTTGATCCGGAGGCGGAAGTCCGGAATGGGCAGGGCGCTCAATGCCTCGGCGATGACGAGTGCTATCTCGACGTCGTAACGGAACGGAAGATCGCCGTCGCCTACGACGTCGATGTCCGCCTGCGTAAACTCGCGTGCCCGGCCCTCCTGCGGCCGCTCGCCGCGCCACACCTTCTGGATCTGGTAGCGGCGGAACGGGAACGCCAGGTATCCGGCGTTCTCCACCACGTAGCGGGCGAAAGGAACCGTCAGGTCGAAATGCAGGGCAAGTGCGTGGGGATCGGCTTTTCCGCCCTTGACGGGGTTGTCGCTTTCGTCCTCCTGGAGCCGGCTGAGTCCATAGACTTCCTTGTCGATCTCCCCTTTGCGCAGCAGCTGGCCCACGGTTTCCACTGCCCGGGTTTCGATTGAGGAGAACCCATGCAGTTCAAACACGCGCCGCAACGTATCAAGCACGTGCAGCTCCACCATCCGCTCCTCGGGAAGCCACTCGGGGAATCCGGACAGGGAGGCGGTGCGTGCCATGGGAAAGGTTCTCCTTAAGGGAAGGGCGGTGCGCCGACGCTGCCTGCCGCAACCCCTTCGGAGGCAACGTACGGCGGCAGCACAGCCAGCCATGCATAAACTATGTGCGGCAGCCAGTTTATGCGTCATCCGTGTGCATCTCTAATGCAGCGGACACACAGCCTGGCCCTGAACACCTGCGCTCCGGCGGCCAACCGCCGGGCACCAGCAGCCCGACGATGAGGAGGACCCTTGGCGGCCAGTTCACGCAGTGCCCGCGAAGCGAAGCGGCGCATTCAGCAGATGGAAGCCAAGCGTGAGCTCCGGCGCGGCCAGGAGAAGCGGCGGAAGCGGGACAACCTCGTCGCCGCAGGTGCCGGAACCGCCGCCGTTGCCCTCGCCGTCGTCCTCCAGCTCACTGCTTTCGCCGGGAATCCCACCGAGGACGAATATGCAGCCGCCCAGGCGGGCCTGACGGAGCCTTCGGCCACCGCAAGTGCCTCGGCGACTCCCTCAGCGCCGGCGACCAACGGGCCCAACATTCCCCCGGCTGACACCGCCGCAGGCAAGACGTTCACGGGCGAACTGGTGTTGAATGGCAGCCCGCTGGGCGTTGAGGTGGACGGGACCAAGGCGCCCCAGGCTGCCGCGGTCTTCAAGTCGCTCGGCGATGAAGGCTACTTCAAGGGCAAGACGTGCCACCGGCTGACCACTGCTGACCAGTTCGCCGTCCTGCAATGCGGCTCGCCCAACGGCGACGGGCAGGGCGACCCCGCCTACACCTGGGGCCCGCTGGAAAACACGCCGGCCGACAACACCTATCCCGCCGGCACCATCGCCGTTGCCCGCACCGGGAACAACGCCTATGGCAACGGGACACAGTTCTTCATCGTGTACAAGGACACCGTCATCCCGGCAGACGCCGCCGGCGGCTATACCGTGGTGGGAAAGGTGACGTCGGGACTCGATGTGGTGACCGGCATTGCCGCCGCGGGCGTCACCCCTGGCAGCAGCGACACGGACGGCGCGCCAAAACAACCAGTCACGATAGACTCGTTTTCTCTGAAGTAGGAAGCCTGGCCGCAGAGGCCACGGTGCAGTACGTGAGTATTTCCCTCCAAGCGAAAGACTTTTAGCGGTGACAGACAGTCAGAAATCCGACGAAACAGCTACAGACGTGACCGAAACGGCAGTACCGGAAGCTACGGAAGCAGTACCGGACGCTGCAGGAAACGGCGGCGCGCACGAGTCTGCAGCCCCCCAGGAGTCCGCGGAAACGCCCGCTGCTGCCCCTGCCTCCGCACCGGCATCCCCGGCTGCTCCAGCGCCGCGGCCCTCCGCCCCCTCGCCCGCCGCCTTCGCGTCACGGCCCAAGCCCGCTGCCGCCGCTCCCGCGGCCGCCCCGGCCCCCGCTGCGCCCAGCACCTCCGTCGCTGAGGCGTCCAAGTGGGGCCGCGTGGAGGGCGATGGCCATGTTTACCTCACCATCGACGGCGGCGAGCACCCGGTGGGGCAGTACCCGGGCGTCAGCGATGAAGAGGCGCTGATCTACTTCGCCCGGAAGTACGACGACGTCCTCGCCCAGATCGTGCTCCTCGAGCAGCGGGTCAGCTCCAAGGCGCCCAGCACGGATATGCAGAAGACCGTGACGCACCTGCGCGAGCAGCTTGCGGAGCGCAACATGGTGGGTGACCTCCGCGCAGCCGAGGCACGGCTGGACACCCTGTCCGGCCAGATCACTGAGCTCGAAAAGGCCGAAAAAGCCGAGCACGACGCCGTCCGCGCCGCCGAACTGGCAGCACGGGAGGCGATCGTTGCCGAAGCCGAGCAGATTTCCGGCCAGGACCCTGCCCAGACGCAGTGGAAGACCTCCAGCGCCCGGATGAACGAGCTGTTCGAGAGCTGGAAGGCAGCCCAAAAGAGCGGCGTGCGGCTGGGCCGCAGCAATGAGGACGCCCTCTGGAAGAGGTTCCGGGCAGCCCGGACCGTGTTCGACCGGCACCGCCGGGCATACTTCTCTCAGCTCGACAGCAACAACTCGGCGGCAAAGGCCGCCAAGGAGAAGCTGATCGCCGAGGCTGAAGCGCTGTCGACCTCCACGGACTGGGGCTACGCTGCGGGCGAGTACCGCCGGCTCATGGACCAGTGGAAGGCCTCGCCGCGGGCCAGCCGCAAGGACGACGACGCGCTGTGGGCCCGGTTCCGCGCGGCGCAGGACGTCTTCTTCACGTCGCGCCAGGCCGCCAACGACGAGATCGACCAGGAGTACGCCGCCAACCTCACCGTCAAGGAGGCGTTGCTGGCCGAGGCCAACACGATCCTGCCGGTCAAGGACCTGGCAGCGGCCAAGAAGGCGCTCCAGTCCATCCGCGACCGCTGGGAAGAAGCCGGCAAGGTGCCGCGCGCCGACATGGGCCGGATCGAAGCAGGGCTGCGGAAGGTCGAGGACGCCGTCCGCCACGCCGAGGAAGAGCAGTGGCAGCGGTCCAACCCGGAGCGCAAGGCCCGGACCAACAGTGCACTGTCCCAGCTGGAGTCGGCCATCGCCGGGCTGCAGGAGGATCTGGCGGACGCCGAGAAGACCGGCGACCAGCGCAAGATCAAGGCTGCCCGGGAAGCCCTGGAGGCACGCCAGGCATGGCTCGACCAGATCCAGCGTTCGGCCAGCGAGCTGTCCTGATTCTCCCGTCCTGATGTGACGGCACAGGCCCGGTCCCGGTTATCCACATAGCCGGGGTCGGGCCTGTGCCTGTTGGGCGCGGTCCGGGCAGGATGGAGGCATGGCCCCACCTTCCGTTTCTTCCACCGCCGCCCCAGGCAGGGACGTTGGATTGAATGCGTCCCGGGCGTCCTGCCGGGAAGCCGCGGCGGAGCCGGCCGGCCCGCCCCGGTTCCCGGAGCTGTACGCGCCCGGCATGCCCTTCGCCGGCCCCGAACTGCAGTCCCTTGCAGCGGACGGGTTGCTGGCGCGCTTCCATCAGAACGGCTACACCCTACCCGGCACGCCCGCGTCCCCGCAGCTGCGGGCAAGGGCAGCCGCCGGGGCGGTACCCGCGGCAATCCGGCAACGGGTGGTCGCCGGGCGGATGACGGCGGCGTGGATCTACGGCTGCGCAGCCGAACAGGACAGGCTTGCCCTGCTGGTGGACGCCAAGCGGAGGGTGTCCAGCCTCCGGAGCACCCGCGGCTGCACCCTGCACGAAGTGAAGCTTGGTCCGCTGGATGTCGTCAGCCTCGGCGGCCTCATGGTGACCAGTCCGCTGCGGACCGCCCTCGATATTGCCCTGCATGTGGAACCTGAGCGCGCCGTACCCGCCCTGGCCGGACTGCTGGCCCGGCCGCAGCAGGATGTACGGTTGCGGCTGCTGGTACTCGCTGTTGAGGCGACTCCCCGGGTGCCGCACAAACGTGCCGCCCTGGCGAAGCTTGCCCTGCTAGCTCCGGCGCTTGTTTCCGGTGGTGCGGTAGACGTCGAAGACGCCGTCGATTCTGCGGACGGCGCTCAGGACGTGGCTGAGGTACTTGGGGTCGCCCATCTCGAAGGCGAACTTTGAAATCGCCACCCGGTCGGTGGAGGTGTGGACGCTGGCCGCGAGGATGTTCACGTGGTTGTCCGACAGGACCCGCGTCACGTCCGAAAGCAGGGACTTGCGGTCCAGGGCCTCAACCTGGATTTCCACCAGGAACACGCTTGACTGGGTGGGAGCCCAGTCAACATCGACAATCCGGTCCGGCTGGTCCTTCAGGTCCGAGATGTTGGTGCAGTCGGTGCGGTGCACCGACACCCCGGAGCCCCTGGTCACAAAGCCAAGGATCGGGTCGGGTGGAACCGGCGTACAGCAACGGGCCAGTTTCACCCAGACGTCGCCGACGCCGCGGACCACCACACCTGAATCCGAGAAGCGGGCCTTGGTGACCTGCGTGGGGATGCTGACTTCCTCAACGTCGTCATCTGCGCTCTCGTTGCCGCCGAGGCTTTCGATGAGCTTCTCCATGACCGACTGGGCCGAGGTGTGCCCGTCACCCACGCCGGCGTACAGGCCGGAGATGTCCGCGTACTTGAATTCCTCGGCGACGGCGGCCAGGGCCTCATGCGTCATGAGCCGTTGCAGCGGAAGGTTCTGCTTCCGCATGGCGCGGGTCAGCAGCTCCTTGCCGCGGTCGATGGCCTCTTCACGGCGTTCCTTGCTGAACCACTGGCGGATCTTGTTGCGCGCCCGGGCGCTCTTGACGAAGTGCTGCCAGTCCTGGCTGGGACCGGCGCCCTCTGCCTTGGACGTGAAGATCTCCACCCAGTCGCCGTGGTTCAGTTCACTGTTGAGCGGGACCAGCTTGCCGTTGACCCTGGCGCCGATGGTGCGGTGGCCAACCTCGGTATGCACGGCGTAGGCGAAGTCGACGGGGGTTGACCCGGCCGGCAGCGCCATGACTTCGCCCTTGGGCGTGAAGACGAACACCTCGCGGGCGTTGATTTCGAACCGGAGCGAGTCCAGGAACTCGCCGGGATCGGAGGTTTCCTGCTGCCAGTCCACCAGGGAGCGCAGCCAGCCCATGTCGCCGTCGCGGGGGCTTCCCGGGCCGACGGCGGTGCGGTTGGGCTGGTCCTTGTATTTCCAGTGCGCGGCCACACCGTATTCGGCCCGGCGGTGCATCTCGTGGGTGCGGATCTGGATTTCCACGGGTTTGCCGCCGGGACCAATCACCGTGGTGTGCAGCGACTGGTACATGTTGAACTTGGGCATCGCGATGTAATCCTTGAACCTGCCGGGCAGCGGGTTCCAGCGCGAATGCATGATGCCCAGGGCGGCGTAGCAGTCCCGGACGGAGTCGACGAGGACGCGAACACCCATGAGGTCGTTGATGTCGTCGAAGTCCTTGTCGCGGACAATCATCTTTTGGTAGATGGAGTAGTAGTGCTTGGGCCTGCCGGTAATCGTCGCCTTGATCCGTGCGCCGCGCAGGTCTTCGGTGATCTGGTCGCGGATGACGCCCAGGCTCTTCTCCCGCTCAGGGGTCCGGTCCCCTACCATGCGGACGATCTCTTCGTAGACCTTGGGGTAGAGCGCCGCGAAGGACAGGTCTTCAAGTTCCCACTTGATGGTGTTCATGCCCAGGCGATGGGCGAGCGGAGCGAAAATCTCCAGGGTCTCGCGGGCCTTGCGGGCAGACGATTCCGCCGACACGAAGCGCCACGTCCGGGCGTTGTGCAGCCGGTCCGCCAGCTTGATCATCAGGACACGGATGTCCTTGGCCATGGCCACGACCATCTTGCGGACTGTCTCGGACTGGGCGGCCTCGCCGAAGCTGACCTTGTCCAGTTTGGTCACGCCGTCCACCAGCATGGCCACTTCCGGGCCGAAATCCCGCTTCAGGTCTGCGAGGGTGTAGGGGGTGTCCTCCACGGTGTCGTGCAGCAGCGCTGCCGCGAGGGTGGTGCCGCTGAGGCCCAGTTCGGCCAGGATGGTGGCAACGGCCACAGGGTGGGTGATGTACGGGTCCCCGCTCTTGCGCTTTTGCCCGCGGTGGCTGCGCTCGGCCACGTCGAAGGCGCGCTGGATGAGGTCGAAGTCCTCTTTGGGGTTGTTGGCGCGGACGGTCCGGAGGAGCGGCTCCAGGATGGGTGAGTAGGTGGTGGTTCCGCGTCCGGTCAGGCGCGCAAGCCGGGACCGGGTGCGCTCCCGGCGGCCGGGGAACGTGGCGCGCGACCCCGAATTGTCGACAGGGACCAGGGATCCAGGGCGCGCAGGCGCAGCCGCACCGGCCTGTACGCCGGCAGGACTCTTATCTTCCTGTGCCGTTGGCGCCGACGCCGAACGTTCTTCCAATGAAGCACCCCTCACACCGTCTTAATTACCCCAGTCTATTCCCCCGGGCAGCCACTTTTATAACCGGGCCGGAACGGCCAACGGCCGGGCGGCGCGAAAGATGCGCCACCCGGCCGTTGTGCGTTTTTGGCTGTCCGGCAGCCCGTCCGTCAGGCCTTGGCCGGCGAAGCGGGAACCGTCTTGTCTGCGGCCCCGGCGCGGCGCTGCTGCACGCGCCTCGCCTGCCTGACCAGGTCCGGTTCGCCCTGGCGCAGCCAGGCATACATGGGGGCTGCGACGAAGATGGTGGCGGCCGTACCGATCAGGATCCCGACAAAGAGGGCCAGGGACAGGTCGCGCAGGGTTCCGGCGCCGAGGAGGCCGGCACCGATGAAGAGGATGGCCCCCACCGGAAGGATGGCCACCATCATGGTGTTGATGGACCGAACCAGCGTCTGGTTGACGGCGAGGTTGACTTCCTCAGCGAAGGTCCGCCGCGTGGATGCGTCGATCCCGGAGGTGTTTTCGCGGATCTTGTCGAAGACCACCACGGTGTCGTACAGCGAATAGCTGAGGACGGTGAGGAAGCCGATGATCGCCGACGGCGTGACCTCGAAGTCGCTGAGGGCATACACCCCGGCGGTGATGAACATGGTCACGGCCATGCCGGCAAGCGCTGAAAGGGACATCTTCCAGGTGCGGAAGTACAGGGCCATCAGCAGGGCCGCCAGCAGCACGAACACCGCCAGGCCGATCAGGGCCTGCTTGGTCACGTCGGCACCCCAGGTGGGACCGACGAAGGTGGAGGTGACCTCGTTGTCCGTGACGCCGTAGGCGCCGGTGAGGCCCTGCTTGATGCGGAGCGTCTCATCGTCGGTCAGCTTGTCCGTCTGGATCCGCATGGTGTTGCCCGCAACGTTCGCCACGCGGGGCACGCTCCCGGACACAACGTCCGTGACGGCCTTCTCGCCGATTCCGGCATCCGTGGTCTTAACGTTGGACACCGTAAATTCGGAGCCGCCACGGAACTCGATGCCGAGGTTGAAGCCGCCCTTAGCGACCGGAATGAGGATGGACAGCGCCACCCCCACCGCGGCGATGATGAACCAGATCTTCTTGGCTCCTACGAAGTCGTAGGAACGCTTACCGGTGTAGAGCTCGTTGCCGAATGTGGCGAAGCCTGACATTACTTGTTCTCCTTACCGGAGGTCTTGGACGATCCGGCCAGCTGTTCCTGCTTTTCCGCCATGCGCCGTTCCGCGATCGTCATGCGGCGTTCGGCCTCGGCCGCGGCGCCTGCATTCTTGGTACGGACAGCCACAGGCCGGTCCTCCGGGGTACGGACCCGTCCGGCGCCGCGGTACAACGGCACGGCACCCAGGCGTTCGGGATCCAGCCCGGAGAACTTGTGGCCTTCACCGAAGAACCGGGTGCGGGCCAGCAGCTGCAGCGTGGGGTGGGTGAACATGAACACCACGATGAGGTCGGCGATGGCTGTCAGGCCCAGCGTGAACGCGAAGCCACGAACGTTGCCCACCGCCACGAAGTACAGGACGAGGGCGGCCAGGAGGTTGACGGCCTTGGAAGCGAGGACGGTGCGTTTGGCCCGCTTCCAGCCGTTCTCGACGGCGGACACCAGCCCCCGGCCTTCACGGAGCTCGTCACGGATGCGTTCGAAGTAGACGATGAACGAATCGGCAGTTTGGCCGATGGCCACGATGATGCCGGCCACGCCTGCCAGGGACAGGCGGTAGTTTTCGGTCCAGCCCAGGATCGCGATGGCGAGGTAGGTCAGTGCGCCGGCCACCACCAGCGAGGCAATGGTAACGAAGCCGAGGGCCCGGTACTGGAACAGCGAGTAAACCACCACGAGCAGGAGTCCGATCAGGCCTGCCAGCAGCCCCATGCGCAGCTGTTCGCCACCGAGCGTGGCGGAAATCTGCTGTTCGCTCTGGATGTCGAAACTGATGGGCAGCGCGCCGAACTTCAGCTGGTCGGAGAGGGCCTTGGCGGTCTGCTCGGTGAAGCCGCCCGTGATCTGCGGACGGCCGTCAGTGATCACGGCCAGGGCGCGCGGCGCGGAAATGACCTGGTCGTCCAGCACGATGGCGAACTGGGCCTTGGGGTCGGTGCCCGACTCGCCGCCTGCCGCCACGTAGAACTGGTTCAGGCGCTCCGTGACCTCTTTGAACTTGGCTGTGCCGTCGGCGTCGAACTGGATGTTGACGGCCCAGTCATTGGTGACAGCACCCTGGGCACCCTGCTGCAACTGGAAGGACGAGGTGACGATGTTGGTGCCCTTCACCTCCACCGGGCCAAGGATGTACTTGATGGCCGGGGACTTGGCGGTGGCAGGTTCGCAGGTCACCAGAGGCTTGGCGGGATCTGAGCGTTCGGACTTTTCAGCCGCGGGGCTGTTGCAGTCCAGCGCCTCGAACTGCTTGTAGATCTCCGGGGTGATCCAGTTGGTGTCGCTGCTGTTGGCCGGCTGTGCTGTGGGCTTGGGCAGCTGGTCCTCGGGGGTCTGCGATTCCGGCGGAACAGCCGCACCGTCACCGTTAAGGAGGACGGGCCGGAAGTTCATGTCCGCGGACGCCTGGATCAGGTTCCGGGTTTCGGCGGAGGGGGTACCCGGGAGGCTGACCACCACGTTGCGCCCGGACTGGGTGCTGATTTCCGCTTCCGAGACGCCGGAGCCGTCAACGCGCTGGCGGATGATCGCCACAGCCTGGTTGAGCTGCTGTTCGTTGATGTCCGAACCGCCCTCGACCTTTGGAGCCAGGATCATCTGGGTTCCGCCCTCTAGGTCGAGGGCCAGTTTGGGTGCCCAGCTGGCCTGCCCGGCGATGGTTCCGCCGGCCAGGACGGCGGTGAGCGCTGCCAGGAGTACACCGAGCCAGACCAGGACGCGGAGTCCTGGTTTTTTGCGGCCAGTTCGTGCCATTGTCGATCTTTCTCTTATTCGCGGAGGAACCGCCGGCGCGGGCTGCTGCCTGCGCCGGCGGTGGTCCGCGGCGGTAGAGGGAGGAAAGGGGCCAGCGGGCCTAGCTGTCCTTCTTGCCCTCGTCGTTGAGGCGCTTCAGGGTCTCTTCGGGAGTCTCGACGCCGGCGGCGTTGCTCCCGGTTTCCGGCGTGGTCAGCGAGGAGGCGTCGTCCGGTACCACAGGCGAAGCCGCGGCGGTTTCGGGTGCGGTCTCCGCTGCAGGCTCCACGATCTTGGTGACTGCCTGGCGGTGCACAGTGGCGAGGTTGCCGGGGGAAAGTTCAAGGGTGACCTTGTTCTCGGCTTCGTCGATGTCGACGATGCGGCCGAAGAGGCCAAAGCTGGTCATGACCTCCACGCCCGGGCCAAACTTCGACTGGAGCTCTGCCTGCTGCTGCTGCGTCTTCTTGTTGCGGCGGAACATCATGAAGATGAACACGCCGAGCATGACGAACAGGAGAATTGACATTGGATCCAAGGGGGAATTCCGTTCTTTAGCGTGGTGAAGCTGGTTTACCAGCGACGTGGGCCTCGCTTCGGCCGGGGTGGGCTGGTGGCGCAGGCGCAAAGCCTTGCGTGCCGTTCCCCAAGCGACGGGGGCATCGGGGCCACCCGCGAAACAAAGACCCGAACGTGCCGGGCGTCATACCAGTCTAAAGGGAAAAGCTGAAGGGAGCCTGCTATTGGCTCTCCGGCGCCCACTCCCCCGCCAGGGAGCCGTCCCCGCCGGGTTCGAAAAGGTCCAGCTGCTCCTGCGCGAAGACACCCTGGGGGATGGCGTAGCCCAGATGCGTCCAGGCCGGGGCCAGCGCGATCCTGCCGCGGGGGGTGCGGCCCAGCAGGCCCTCCCGGACCAGGAACGGCTCGGCCACCGTTTCAACGGTTTCGGTTTCTTCGCCGACGGCGATGGCCAGGGTGGAGAGCCCCACCGGACCGCCGCCGAACTTGGTGATCAGGGCGTCCAGCACGGCCCGGTCCAGCCGGTCCAGCCCCTTCTTGTCCACTTCGTACATGTCCAGGGCAGCCGAGGCCGACCTGGCGTCGATTTGGTCGATGCCATGCACCAGCGCCCAGTCGCGGACGCGGCGGAGAAGGCGGTTGGCGATGCGGGGAGTGCCGCGGGACCGGCCGGCGATTTCGGCGAAGCCGGCGGAATTGACTTTGAGGTCCAGCAGCCCCGCAGAGCGCCGCAGGACCAGTTCCAGCTCGGGGACGGAGTAGAACTCAAGGTGCCCGGTGAAGCCGAACCGGTCGCGCAGCGGTCCCGGCAGCAAGCCTGCCCGGGTGGTGGCCCCCACCAGTGTGAACGGCGGCAGTTCGAGCGGAATGGCGGTCGCACCGGCGCCCTTGCCCACGACGATGTCCACGCGGAAGTCTTCCATGGCCATGTACAGCATTTCCTCGGCAGGCCGGGACATGCGGTGGATCTCGTCGAGGAAGAGGACCTCGCCCTCGGACAAGGAGGACAGGATGGCCGCGAGGTCGCCGGCGTGCTGGATGGCGGGTCCGCTGCTGAGGCGCAGCGGAGCGTTCATCTCTGCGGCAACGATCATGGCCAGGGTGGTTTTGCCCAGGCCCGGCGGACCGGAAAACAGTACATGGTCCGCGGTGCGGCCGCGCATCCGCGAGGCCTGCAGTACAAGCGAGAGCTGCTTGCGGACCCGATGCTGGCCGACGAAGTCGTCGAGGTTCTTGGGCCGCAGGGCAGCCTCAATGGCGCGTTCCTCCGGCTCCTCCCCCGCGGCGACCAGTGACGGTTCAGCCACGGGTGCCTACACGGTTGCCGGCCCGGGCGCCGTCCTGCCCGAGCCACCGGAGGGTGGTCCGCAGGATCTCGGGAACGTTGCCGCGGAATGAGACTTCGGGTTCGTCGGCCAGTGCTTTGTCGATGCTGGCCGAGGCGTCCTTTTCGGACCACCCCAGGCTGGTCATGGCCGCCACTACCTGCGGCTTCCAGGCAGCTTCGGCGGCCGTGGCGGCACCGGCGGCCGGTGCGGTTCCCTGCGGCACCAGCTTTCCGGCCAGTTCCAGCACGATCCTGCCGGCAACCTTGGGCCCGATCCCGGGAACCTTGGTGAAGGTCTTGCTGTCCCCCGTGTGCGCCGCGACCCGGACCGCTTCGGGGTCGTGGACGGCGAGGACCGCGAGGGCCAGCCGGGGGCCGACGCCGCTGACACTCAGCAGGACGTCAAAAACCTCGCGTTCGTCGTCCGTGGCAAAGCCAAAAAGCGTCAGCGAGTCCTCACGGACAATCAGCGACGTGAACAGTTGGCCTTCCTCCCCCACGCGCAGCCTGCCGAGCGTCTGGGGGGTGGCGAAGACACTCATGCCCGCACCGTTGAGGTCGATCACGGCCGTGGACAGGCCAACATGCGCTACTGTTCCGCGGAGGAAACTGATCAAGGCCGGGCTCCCGTTATACCGCCGGGCCCAGGATGAGGCCGGCTATCCGAACATATCTACGAATACCCTAGCAAGCAGCCAGGACAATCAGCGTGCGCGGCGCGCCTTGGCCTCCGCCTCGGCCCACGCGCGCTGGGCGGGAGTCAGCGAGGAACTGCCGGGGCCGGTGGTGGCCACCGCAGCGCCGCTGCCGGCCCGCCATGCGTGTGTAATGGCCAGCGCCAGGGCGTCAGCGGCGTCGGCCGGCCGCGGCGGAGCGTCAAGGCGGAGGATCTTGGTGACCAGCTTGGTCACCGCGTCCTTATTCGAAGACCCGCTTCCGGTCACGGCGGCCTTGACTTCCGACGGCGTGTGCAGCGCCACCGGGATTCCGCGGCGGGCCGCCGCCGCGATCACCACGCCGGAGGCCTGGGCGACGCCCATCACGGTGCTGACGTTAAGTTGCGAAAAAACGCGTTCGACGGCGAGCACTTCCGGTTCGTAGCGGTCCAGCCACTCGTCGATGGCGGTGGCGATCACCAGCAGGCGCCGGTCAAGGGTTTCGTCCGGCGAAGTCCCGACGACCCCGACCGCGACCATGGTGGCCCGCCGGTTCCGTTCGACATCCACCACGCCAATGCCGCAGCGGGTGAGACCGGGGTCCACGCCCAGGACACGAAGGCTCACCTGCGCCCCATCCAGGCCGGAGAAGACGTTTCCAGCCGCGGCAGCAGGTCAGCTGGCAAGGCCGGACGTCACTCGGATTCCAGGGCGGCCTGGACTTCGTCGCTGAAATCGGCGTTGCTGTAGACGTTCTGGACGTCGTCCAGGTCCTCGAGGGCGTCGGCCAGCTTCAGGAACTTACGGGCGCCGTCAACGTCCAGCTCCACCTGCATGGAGGGCACAAACTCCACCTCGTCGGTGTCGTACTCGATGCCGGCTTCCTTGAGTGCTTCCCGGATGGCCGGAAGGTCGCCCGGCTCGGAGTGGATCTCGAAGCTCTCGCCGTTGTCCTTGACTTCCTCCGCGCCGGCGTCGAGGACGGCCATCAGGACGTCGTCCTCGGCAAGGCCGTTCTTGGGCAGGTTCACCACGCCCTTGCGGGTAAAGAGGTAGCTGACGGACCCGGGGTCGGCGATGGTGCCGCCATTGCGGGAGATGGCCAGCCGCACTTCGGAGGCCGCCCGGTTCTTGTTGTCGGTGAGGCACTCGATCAGCAGGGCCGAGCCCTGCGGTCCGCGGGCCTCGTACATGATTTCGGTGTAATCAACCACTTCACCGGTGAGGCCGGCGCCGCGCTTGATGGCGCGGTCGATGTTGTCATTGGGGACCGAGGTCTTCTTGGCCTTGGTGACGGCAAGTTCCAGGCCGGGGTTGCCGGCGAGGTCCGGCCCACCCATGCGGGCGGCGACTTCGATGTTCTTGATCAGCTTGGCGAAGGACTTTGCACGCCTGGCGTCGATAACGGCTTTCTTGTGCTTGGTCGTCGCCCATTTGGAGTGGCCTGACATGCTTTACGCTTCTCCTCTGATCATTCGGATAAAAAGTTCATGTACGCGTTTCTCGCCGGTCACTTCCGGATGGAAGGAGGTGGCCAGCAGCTGGCCGGAACGCACTGCCACAATTCTAGCCGTCCCCGGGAGCGAGACAGCGTGGGACGCGTGGCCGGGGTCGGCAGGTTCGACCTGTGCAAGGACCTCGACGTCCGGACCCACCCGCTCCACCCATGGGCCGCGGATGAAGACGGCGTGCACAGGCTCAACACCGGATTCGGTGGCACTGAAGTCCAGCCCCTTGAAGTCCAGGTCGGTTTCAAAGGATTCGCGCTGCCGCCCGAAGGCATTGCGGCGGACGGTGATGTCCAGGCCGCCGAATGTCTGTTGCGGTGCACCGGACAGGTCAGTGGCCGGGTCGGCGATGTCCGAGGCCAGCAGGATCATGCCGGCGCAGGAGCCATAGACGGGCAGGCCCTCGGCAATGTACTTGCGCAAAGGGTCCGCGAGTTCGAAGGCACGGGCCAGCTTGTCGATGGTGGTGGATTCACCGCCGGGAATGATGAGGCCGTCCAGGCCGTCCAGCTCTTCCGGGCGGCGGACAGCCACGCCGTGCGCGCCGGTGGCTTCCGCGGCGCGCAGGTGCTCGCGGAAGTCTCCCTGGAGGGCCAGGACACCGACCCGCAGGCCTGAGCCCACGCCCGCGGCAGCGGCAGAAGGGGGATTTGTCATCCCTCCAGCATACGGGTCCGGTACCGCTGGCCGGTGCGGCGGACCGGCAGCCGGCAAAGGTTGCATGCCGCTGCTGGGATATATTCAAAACATGGTCTTCTTCAGTGTTCCGCTCGGCAAGCTGGTCCGCGGGGTGTCCCGGCTGCGGGGCGGCGGGTCCGCACTTCCCGGCCTGGTGGTCGAAAAAATCGATCCCGGCTTCATGCGGCGCACGCTCACCACACTGCCGCATGGGGTTGCCGTGGTCAGCGGCACGAACGGAAAGACCACCACCACCAAGATGGTGGTGGAGCTGCTGGAAAGCCAGGGACTGAAGGTCTTCACCAACCGCACCGGCAGCAATTTCACCCGCGGCGTGGCGGCGGCCCTCCTGGGTGAGGTGGACTGGCGCGGCAGGCTGGATGCGGATGTTGCAGTCCTCGAACTCGACGAAGCCCACGCCGTCCATTTCGTCAACAGCGTCCCGCCCCGGTACTGCCTGCTCCTCAACGTCCTGCGCGACCAGCTGGACCGCTTCGGCGAGATCGACAAGACCGCACAACTGCTGCAGCACATTGCCGCCAAGACCACCGGAACTGTGGTCCTGAACCGCGAGGACCCGCGGGTTGCCCGGATCGCGGACACGTTGACGGGACAGGACGTCAGGTACTTCGGCCTGGACGATTCCCTGCTGGCCACCTTTCCGAACGACGACGAGATGCGGGCCGCTCCGGGCAGCCCCGCCCCGGCGGGACTGCCCGCAAAGCCGCCTGCCGACGTCGTCCTCCGCAAAGTCGGCGCGGACAGCGCGGAATTCGAGTACGACGGCGGTACGGTCACCACGGCGATGAAGCTGCGCGGGGTTTACAACATCTTTAACGCGGCTGCCGCGCTGACGCTGGCCCGCAGCATCTGCGGCGGAGGCGCCGCCACCGCCAACCACGAGACCCTGCTGCACGCACTCTCCCAGGTGGCTCCCGCCTTTGGCCGCGGCGAAAGCCTGACGGTGGACGGCCAGCCTCTGGACCTGGTGCTCGTCAAGAACCCCAGCGGTTTCCGGCTGGGGCTGAAGTCCTTCCCCGCCGGCGGCTACGCCACCATGATCGCCATCAACGACAACTACGCCGACGGCCGGGACATGTCGTGGCTCTGGGACGTCGAATTCGATTCCCTCCGCGACGGCGGGGTGGATACGCTCACGGGCTCGCGCGCCTATGACATGGCCCTGCGGCTGCAGTACGACGAAGTCCCCGTCGGTGCCGTGGACACCGACATCCCTGATGCCCTTGCCGCCTTCATCCGGGAGGGGCAGGGCAAGCCCAAGCGGATTTTCTGCACCTACACGGCGATGCTGGCCATCCGGCGTGAACTGTCCAAAATCACCACCGTGGAGGTTGTCTCGTGAATCCGGCAGAAGCGGCGATGGCGGGCGGCCAGTCGAAAGGCACCCTCCGCGTGGTGCAGCTGTACCCGCGGGATATGAACATCTACGGCGACTGGGGCAATGCCCTGGTCCTGCAGCGGCGCATCCAGTGGCACGGGTACACCCCCGAACTGCTCGAATACAACGTGGGTGATCCCTTCCCCGCGGACGTCGACATCATCGTTGGCGGCGGCGGGCAGGACAGCGGACAGCTGGTCATCCAGGACGACCTGCAGGCCCGGGCGGGCGACCTCAAGGAGTTGGCCGAGGACGGTGCACCGATGCTGCTGATCTGCGGCCTGTACCAGCTTTTCGGCCGGTTCTTCAAGACCCGGACCGGCTCCGTGATTCCCGGCATCGGCGTCCTTGACGTGGAAACCCACGGCACCGATGAGCGGCTGATCGGCAACGTCAAGGTGGCCACCGAGGAATTCGGCGAGGTCCTTGGATACGAAAACCACAGCGGCCAGACGACGCTGGGCACCGGCGTGCGGCCCCTTGGCACGGTGGCCAAGGGAACGGGCAACAACAGCAGCGACGGCCATGAAGGTGCCCGCTACCGCAACATCGTTGCCAGCTACCTGCACGGCTCCCTGCTGCCCAAGAACCCCGCCATCGCAGACTTCCTCATCCGCACGGCCGCGGAACGCAAGTTCGGAAGCTTCTCTCCCGGCACCCCTGACGACAGCTTCGCCGTCCTGGCCCGGGAGCACGCGGCGCGCCGCCCCCGCTGACGCCGCCGGGTCACCGCCACTGGAAATACTCCCGGTGGATGTTGGCCCTGCGGACCCCCGCTGCCGGGAAGGCTTTGCGGAACTGCCGCAGCATCGCATCGGGGCCGCCCATGAACACGGACAGCAGCCGCGGCTCGGTACCGGTTGCAGCCAGCACCGCCTCGGGTGTCAGCCGCCCGCCCGCCGCGGTATCCACCCAATGGACCCTAAGCCTGGGCTGGCTTTTGGCGGCGGCGGCGATCTCGCCGGCAAAGGGGGACGGGCCCGCGGACGTGACGAAGAAGTGGACATCCTCCTGCAGTTCTCCGTCCAGCGCCCGGAGCCAACCCAGGAAGGGCGTAATGCCTACCCCGCCGGCGATCCAGACCTGGTGGGCCGTGCCGTGGTGGCGGTCGAACCGGCCGTACGGGCCGCCCACCACAGCCGGCATCCCGGGCTGGACCACGTCCGGGAGCCTGGTGGTGTGGTCGCCCAGGGCCTTGACCGTGATGCTGATCCCGCCCTCCGGTGCAGGTCCTGAAATGGAGAACGGGTGCCGCTGCCAGCCGTCCGCTGTTTCCAGGTAGACCATGGCGAACTGGCCGGGCTTGAACTGAAGGGGGCGGCCCAGGGGGCGCAGTGCCACCTCCACCAGGTCCGCCGCGACCGGCCGGACTGCTGACACCTGGTAGTCGTGGTGTAGCAGGAAATGCCTCGCCAGCAGTTCGCGGTAGGCGTAGAACCCGAGGCCTGTCCCGCCGATGGCCACGTAGCTCCATCGAAGGGCAGGCACAGCCTCAAACGCGCTGGCATCGAGCAGGCCGTGCAGGAATCCGGCGGCCAGGAAGAGCCCCGTCAGCCGGTGGAAGCCCCGCCACCGTTCGTAGCCGCCCAGCAACCGTGCCGCCAGCTGCACGGGCCGGGTGGCAAGCGACGCCAGGACGACACGCCGGGCGGGCGCGGGGAGCATGGTCCGCCAGCGTGGCAGGACGGCCCACACCACCAGTGCTGCGAGTCCGCAGACGGCCACCACGGCAAGTGTCTTTCCCAGGCTTGTTGCATCCGGGTTGGAGGCAAGTTCGAGGTGTGGCAGCAGCAGGATGGTCGCCGTTACCGCTGCCCGGCGGTGCCAGATGGCGGCATGGTCGATGCCGCCAAAGATCGGTTCGACGTGGGGAAGGGTGCTGATGAGGACCATCGCGATCGAGTAAAGCAGCACGGACTCACCACCGAGGAGCTGCCCGGCATGCCCCAGGACCGGTTCACCCGCGGGACGCACCAGGAACCAAAAGATGCCATACGCGCCCACCAGCACCACAACTGCGGCCGGCCCCACCCAGCGGAACGGCATTCCCAGGATGGTGGTTACCGGCGTCGTGCCCTCTTTGGCCATCCCAGCGTCCCTTCATCGTGCCGGCCCGTTCGCCTCCCTGCCGGAAGGCGCCGCGCGGTCCGCGACGGGCCGCCTAGCCGTAATTGTAGGGATGCTTGCTGGGAACACGGCCGGGTTTCCTTCGTTGAGATGGCTGCCCGGCTGTGAAAGGTTTAGCCCATGACGAACCCCCTTCTCGCCGCCAGTCCCCTGCCCTACGGCCTTCCTCCCTTCGAAGGCCTGGCCGTGGAGCAATACCGTGAAGCCTTCGACGCCGGACTGTCCGCACACGTGGAGGAGATCCGGGCCATCACCGGAAACCCGGAGCCGGCAACGTTCCGGAACACGGCCCTCGCAATGGAAAATTCGGGGCAGCTGTTGAACCGGGCCGCCGCAGCATTCTTCACCCTGGTCTCGGCGGATGCGTCCCCGCAGATCCGGGAACTGGAAACCGAGCTGTCGCCCCGCCTCTCGGCGCACCAGGATGAGGTGTTCCTGAACCGTGCCCTGTACGGGCGTTTTGCCGCGCTCAGCACTGATGGCTGCGATCCTGAATCCGTGCGCCTGGTGGACGAGTACCTCAAGGAGTTCCGGCAGTCCGGCATCCAGCTGGACGAACCTGACCAGGAGCGGCTCCGCGCCATCAACGCCGAACTGGCCCGCCTGGGCACCGAGTTCGGCCAGCGGGTCAAGGAGGGAATGAAATCTGCCGCGCTCCTGCTGGAGGACGGCGCAGACCTGGCGGGCCTGCCGGCCGGCGATGTGGCCAAGGCCGCGGAAGCGGCCCGCGCCGCCGGGCATGGCCAGGGATACCTGCTCTCCCTGGTCCAGCCCGGCAACCAGCCGGCCCTTGCCGCGCTGGAAAACCGGGATGTCCGCCGCCGCCTCTTCGAAGCATCGGTGGCCCGCGGTACCGGTGGCGGCAGCCTGGACGTCCTGGACCTCGCTATCGACATGGCCAGGCTCCGGGCGGAAAAGGCCCAGCTGCTGGGTTTCGCCAACTTCGCGGAACTGGTGGCGGACCGCCAGACAGCGCCGGACTTCCAGGCGGTGGGAACCGTGCTGAACCGGATGGCGCCGGCGGCGGTCCGCAACGCAGACGCCGAGGCCGCAGCTTTGGCAAAGGTTGCCGGACACCCGCTGGAGCCATGGGACTGGGCCTATTACTCGGCAAAGGTGCGGCGGGAGAAGTACGACGTCGACGAGCAGGCGCTCCGACCGTACTTCGAACTGGAACGCGTCATCACCGACGGCGTGTTCTTCGCGGCCACAGCGCTGTACGGGATCACGTTCCAGGAGCGGACAGACCTCCACGGCTACCACCCGGACGTCCGCATCTGGGAAGTCCGCAACGGGGACGGCACGGAGCTGGGTCTGTTCCTGGGCGACTACTATGCCCGGGAATCGAAGCGGGGCGGCGCCTGGATGAACTCGCTGGTGGACCAGTCGGCGCTGCTGGGCACCCGGCCCGTGGTGATCAACACGCTCAACATTTCCAAGCCGCCCGCCGGTGAACCGACCCTGCTGACCCTGGACGAGCTCCGGACGCTCTTCCACGAGTTCGGCCATGCACTGCATGGCCTGCTCTCCGACGTCACCTATCCCCGCTTTTCCGGCACGGCCGTTCCGCGGGACTTTGTCGAATACCCGTCGCAGGTCAACGAGATGTGGATCATGTGGCCCGAGGTGGTGGCCAATTACGCCCGCCATCACGTCACCGGCGAGCCGCTTCCCCAGGACATCGTGGACCGACTGGAAGAGTCCCGCCTGTGGGGTGAAGGCTTTGCCACCACCGAGTACCTGGGCGCCGCCCTGCTTGATCTGGCCTGGCACACCCTGGAGCCTGGCACCATCCCGGAAGACGCCCTGGAGTTTGAGGCCAAGGCCCTGGCCGCCGCGGGAATCGCCCACCCGCTGATTCCACCGCGCTACCGCACGGGGTACTTCCAGCACATCTTCTCGGGGGCGGGATATGCGGCAGGCTACTACTCGTACATTTGGAGCGAGGTCCTGGACGCGGAGACCGTGGACTGGTTCAAGGAGAACGGTGGCCTCACCAGAACCAACGGGGAACGGTTCCGGCAGGAGCTCCTCTCCCGCGGCAACAGCCGCGACCCGCTGGAATCCTTCCGCATCTTGAGGGGCCGCGAAGCCGGCCTCGAGCCGCTGCTCAAGCGCCGGGGCTTGGAGTAACCCCATCGATTGCAGAGCACTTGTCGTTCAGAGCCCCGAAAACGACGTTTACGGAGCAACCGATTTAAGAGAACGACGCCGGTCCCCCACCAGAGAAGGCGGGGAACCGGCGTCGTAATTACTAGCTGGCGACAATTGCACGTAACTCTCTTGGCTTAATAAGAGAGACTGCAGAGGCTCCATGAAGGAGGCGCGCCGGCGCCGAGTTTATGGAGAGGCAGTCGAACGGCAGAGGATCAGCGCCGCCAGGCGCCAGAAGGCGCCACAAGGAGAGAGTTACCAGCCGCGCTCGGCCAGGCGGTGCGGCTGGGGGATCTCGTCGACGTTGATGCCCACCATGGCTTCGCCCAGGCCGCGGGAGGCCTTGGCGATGACGTCGGGGTCGTCGTAGAAGGTGGTGGCCTTCACGACGGCGGCGGCGCGCTGGGCGGGGTTGCCGGACTTGAAGATGCCGGAGCCGACGAAGACGCCGTCGGCGCCGAGCTGCATCATCATGGCCGCGTCAGCGGGGGTGGCGATGCCACCGGCGGTGAACAGCACCACGGGAAGCTTGCCGGCAGCGGCGACTTCCTTGACCAGTTCGTACGGGGCCTGCAGTTCCTTGGCCGCCACGTAGAGCTCGTCCTCGGGCAGCGAGGAGAGCTTGGCGATCTCGGAGCGGATCTTGCGCATGTGGCCGGTGGCGTTGGAGACGTCGCCGGTACCGGCCTCGCCCTTGGACCGGATCATGGCCGCACCTTCGTTGATGCGGCGCAGGGCCTCACCGAGGTTGGTGGCGCCGCAGACGAAGGGGACGGTGAAGTTCCACTTGTCGATGTGGTTGACGTAGTCGGCCGGGGTGAGGACCTCCGACTCGTCGATGTAGTCGACGCCGAGGGACTGCAGCACCTGGGCCTCGACGAAGTGGCCGATGCGGGCCTTGGCCATGACCGGGATGGACACTGCGTCGATGATCTGGTCGATCATGTCCGGATCGGACATCCGGGACACGCCGCCCTGGGCGCGGATATCGGCCGGAACGCGTTCCAGCGCCATGACTGCCACGGCACCGGCGTCTTCGGCGATGCGGGCCTGCTCGACGTTGACGACGTCCATGATGACGCCGCCCTTGAGCATCTCGGCCATGCCGCGCTTCACGCGGCTGCTGCCCGTGACGCTGTTCGCGGACGAACCGGCCTCGTTGCTTACATCAGGTGTAGACACAAAAACCCCTATGGGTAGACAGATGATCTTCGCCGGGCATGCGGCGGCAGCTGCCGGGTGAGCACGCACGGATTGCCGGGTCCGTTGACCGGGCACTTATATACTAGTCCCCCGCCGGCCGGCCGGCTTAATCAGGCTTAATCAGCCGGAGTCGGTTCCGCCAGCGACTGCCGGCGTACCGAGATGACGCGCTGCACCACGGTGATGAGGCTTGCCGCGGCGAGGAGGACCAGCGTCACCAGGAGCACCACTGGCGGCAGGCCCAGGCCGGTCAGGCCGGTGACCACCAGGACGGAGACCAGGCGTTCGGCGCGCTCCGCGATTCCTACGTTGGCACTGAATCCCAGCGACTCCGCCTTGGCACGGGCGTAGGAGACGACCATTCCCAGGACGAGGCACAGTAGGGCTGCGACGGCGATGGCCGTGTTGTTTCCGCCGGTGAAGAACCAGACGGATACGCCGGCAAAAAGTGCCCCGTCCGCGATCCGGTCCAGGGTGGAGTCCAGGAAGTTGCCCCAGCGGCTCTTGACGTCCTGCATCCTGGCCATGATGCCGTCCAGGACGTCGGAGAAGATGAAGGCGGTGATGAACAGGGTGCCCCAGAAGAGCTGGCCCAGGGGGTAGAACACCAGGGCGCCGGCCGCGACCCCGGCAGTACCGAGGATGGTGACAGCGTCGGGCGATATACCGATTTTGAGGAGCCAGCGGGCCAGTGGGGTGAACAGCGCGGTGAAGAAGCCGCGGGCATGCCTATTCAGCATGCGACTCCCCGGGCCAGGCGTCGGCCACCTGCTGCCTGACCTCGTCAAGGGTCTGGGTGATGGCCTTGGTCTGGGCGATGATCGGGAAGAAGTTGCCGTCGCCGCCCCACCGGGGAACGATGTGCTGGTGGAGGTGGGCTGAGATCCCGGCCCCGCCAACGACGCCCTGGTTCATCCCGAGGTTGAAGCCGCCGGGGTTGGATACTTTGCGCAGCACCCGCATCGCCGTCTGGGTCAGCTCCGAGAACTCGGCTGTTTCTTCCACGGTGAGGTCTGTGTAATCGGGGATGTGCCGGTAGGGGCAGACCAGCAGGTGGCCGGGGTTGTACGGGAACAGGTTCAGCACCACGTAGCAGGTCCGGCCGCGGTGGACGATCAGTGCTTCTTCGTCCGTGCGGGCAGGACCTACGCAGAACGGGCAGTCATCCTGGTTCTTGAACTGGTGCTGCCCGCCCTTGATGTAGGCCATGCGGTGCGGAGTCCACAGGCGCTGGAAGGCGTCCGGGACACCGGCGAGGGCGAAATCGTCGGTAACGCCGGCATCGCCTGGATACCCTGCGCCTGTGTTCTCCTGCACTTGCTGCTTCCGTTCGGCTAGCTGGTCCGGTTGCGGACGGCGTCGGTAATCCGTTTCACTGCTTCGGCGACGGGCACCCCGTTGTCCTGGCTGCCGTCGCGGAAGCGGAAGGACACGGCGCCGGCTTCAGCGTCGTCGCCGCCGGCGATCAGCACGAACGGGATCTTGTCCTTGCTGGCGGTCCGGATTTTCTTGGGGAACCGGTCCGAGGACGTATCCACCTCGGCGCGGATGCCCTCGGCCTTGAGCTGGTCCACGACGTCGAACATGTACTCGTTGAACGCTTCCGCCACCGGGATGCCCACCACCTGGACCGGAGCCAGCCATGCGGGGAAGGCACCGGCGTAGTGCTCGGTGAGCACGCCCATGAAGCGCTCCACCGAGCCGAAGAGCGCACGGTGGATCATGACGGGCCGCTGCCGGCTGCCGTCGGCGGCCTGGAATTCCAGTTCGAAACGCTCGGGCAGGTTAAAGTCCAGCTGGATGGTGGACATCTGCCAGGTGCGTCCCAGCGCATCCTTGGCCTGGACGGAGATCTTGGGACCGTAGAAGGCCGCTCCGCCCGGGTCCGGCACAAGCTCCAGCCCGGACTCCTGGGCCACCTCCGCAAGGGTGCGCGTGGCCTCCTCCCAGGTGGCGTCGTCGCCGACGTACTTCTCGGGATCCTTGGTGGAGAGCTCGAGGTAGAAGTCGTTCAGCCCGTAGTCCTTGAGCAGGTCCAGGACGAAGGTGAGGGTCTTGGTGAGCTCGTCCTTCATCTGCTCGCGGGTGCAGTAAATGTGGGCATCATCCTGTGTCATGCCCCGGACCCGGGTGAGTCCGTGCACCACGCCGGACTTCTCGTAGCGGTAGACGGAACCGAATTCGAACAGCCGCAGGGGCAGTTCGCGGTAGGACCGGCCGCGGGAGCGGAAGATGAGGTTGTGCATGGGGCAGTTCATCGGCTTCAGGTAGTAGTCCTGGCCGGGCTTGCGCACGGTGCCGTCCTCGTTGAGTTCGGCGTCCACGTGCATGGCGGGGAACATGCCGTCCTTGTACCAGTCCAGGTGACCGGAGACCTCGTAGAGGTGGCCCTTGGTGATGTGCGGGGTGTAGACGAACTCGTAGCCGGCCTCGACGTGGCGCTGGCGTGAGTAGTCCTCCATCTCCTTGCGGATGATGCCGCCCTTGGGGTGGAAGACGGGCAGGCCGGAGCCGAGCTCGTCCGGGAAGGAGAACAGGTCCAGCTCAGAGCCCAGCTTGCGGTGGTCGCGGCGCTCTGCCTCGGCGATGCGTTCCTGGTAAGCCTTGAGGGCTTCCTTGGTGGGCCACGCGGTGCCATAGATGCGCTGCAGCTGCTGGTTCTTCTGGTTGCCCAACCAGTAGGCGGACGACGACCGCGTCAGGGCGAAGGCGTTGGAGATGAGTTTGGTGTTGGGCAGGTGCGGGCCGCGGCAAAGGTCGCACCAAACGGTGGCGCCTTCCTTGCGTTCCACGTTGTCGTAAATGGTGATGTCGCCGGCGCCGACCTCAACATTGACGCCTTCGCCGGCCTCGGCGGCATCGTTCTTTTTGCCCAGGAGCTCGAGTTTGTAGGGCTCGTTCTTCATGGCTTCGCGGGCCTCGTCCTCGCTGACCACGCGGCGGACGAACTTCTGGTTCTGGTTGATGATTTTCTGCATCATCTTTTCGAGGGTTTTGAGGTCCTCGGGGGTGAACGGTTCAGCGACGTCGAAGTCGAAATAGAAGCCGTCGGTGATGTAGGGGCCGATGCCAAGCTTGGCGTCCGGGCGCAGCTGCTGCACGGCCTGGGCCATGACGTGCGCGGTGGAGTGGCGCAGTACGTTCAGGCCGTCGGGCGAGTCAATGGTGACGCCTTCCACCTCGGCGCCTTCGGGAAGTTCCTGGTCCAGGTCCTTCAGCTCCCCGTTAACGCGGGCAACAACAACGTCACGGCGCTCAAAGAAGAGTTCCGCACCGGTGGTCCCGGTAGTCACCTTGGTCTCTTCGCCATCGACGAGAAGGGTGATCTGCTGGGCATCTGACACGGGTGTCTCCTATTCAATGTTTAGGCTTCATAGCTTGTGGCATACGGGGACCACAGCCAGCCACCGTCAATGCTATCGGTTCGGGTAAGGGCCGACCAACGCGGCACACGGCCGGGTTACCCGTTAAAGCCGGTGATGGCGAGTGTCCTGCTGATGCCGTCCAGCGGGTGCGGGCCGTCACCCGGGACCGGTGTGCCGGGCTCCGGGAAGGGCAGGGTCTCCGGCCTGGCAAGGTCCCACGCCATGCTTGCGCTGATGCTGATGCCCCGCGGGCCGGTCCTGCGGGTGGTGCCCCGGATCAGGAGCAGCCGTGTGCCAAACAGGAGCGGCCCGGCACTTTCCTGGGCTTCATGGAAAAAGACGGAATCGACGCAGCCGGTGCCGTCGTCGATGCTGATGAACACCACCCTCCGGCCGCCCCTCATCGGTGGAGTCTGGGTGGCCACCCGAACCCCCGCCACCAGGACTTCTGTGCCGTTCCGGAGGCTGAGGAGCTTGTCCGCCGTGGTGACGCCCAGCCGTTCGAGCAGGGGACGGTGGCTGTCCATGAGGTGGGTGCTGACGTCCACTGCCATCAGGTCCAGTTCGGCCCGGACGTTTTCCACCAGGGTGGGGGCGGGAAGACCTGGCTTGAGGTTGCGCAGTTCAATGTCCCCCAGGGGCAGGGACAGTTGCCCCTCCACCACATCTGTACCTTTGCGCGCCCCAGTGGAGGACTGCAGCTGCTGCAGGTGCTGGACCAGGTCTGCACGGTTGGCCGTACCCCCGGCTTCGCGGTGCAGGGAATCGAAGGCACCCAGCTGCGCCAGGCGGCGGATGCTTGGCCTGCTGAGCCGCGAGCGCGCCCGGAGGTCTGCCAGGGAGTCGAATGGCTGGCCGGC
The DNA here is from genome assembly GCF_029581595.2 of Arthrobacter sp. NQ7. NCBI lineage: Bacteria > Bacillati > Actinomycetota > Actinomycetes > Micrococcales > Micrococcaceae > Arthrobacter > Arthrobacter sp. NQ7. The sequence continues at coordinate 121,286 of NZ_JARFXU020000003.1, forward strand.
CACGATCCGCTTCAATTCTGCCGCGGACAACCCATAGATGCCGTTCAGGCTAAGCCTGATCCCCAGCCTTCCGGCATCCTTGCCTGACTCGACCCGCTCCACCCGGTATTCGGCCTTGCTCCTGTTGATGTCCAGGGGAAGGATGGGGATGCCAAGCCTTCGGGCTTCGGCCACCAGCAGGCGCTTGGGGTACATACCGGGGTCGTGCTCCCACAGGCCGGCCAGGAAGGCCTCGGGGTGGTGGGTCTTCAGCCAGGCTGACTGGTAGGTGGGAACGGCGAAAGCGGCACCATGGGCTTTGCAGAAGCCGAAACTCGCAAAAGACTTCAGCGTTCCCCAGACCTTGTCCACCACCTCAGGGGTGTATCCCTTGGCTTTGGCGTGGCGCCGGAAATATTCCTCCACCTGGGCTTCGCCGGCTTCGCTGCTCAAAGCCCTGCGGAATTCGTCGGCCTTGGCCAGTCCGCAGCCGGTCATGATGTCCAGGGTCTTCAGAATCTGTTCATGGAACACGGTGACACCGTGGGTTTCCTTCAGCACCGGTTTGAGGTCAGGGTGGGGATAGACCTCTGGGGCGAATCCGTGCCGGTGTTCCAGGAAGGGGCGCACCATGTCCGATTTCATGGGGCCCGGACGGAAGAGGGAAATATCGATGATGAGGTCGTTGAACTCCCGGGGGGCCATTTTGCCGATCAGCTCACGTTGGCCCGGGGATTCAATCTGGAAGCAACCAAGCGTGTGCGTGCTTCTGATCAGTTCATAGGTGGCTTCATCGTCGAGGGGAACGGCGTTGAGGTCAATCCGCCCATCGGCGGCGATGTAGTCGGGGCCTGAACCGTCAGGCCCTTGCGGGTGGTGGCCTGCCGCGACGACGTCCTTTTTGGTGGGGTGGATGCGGATGATCTCCCTGACGGCAAAGGCCATGGCACTTTGCATGCGGACACCCAGGACATCGAGTTTGAGCATGCCCATGGGGTCCATGTCATGTTTATCGAACTGGCTCATGGGCAGTCCGAGGCCGCTTGGCTGGACGGGAGTGCGGTCCAGGAGGGTGGCGTCGCCCAGGATCACGCCGCACGGATGCATGGAGATGTGGCGGGGCAGCCGGTCCAGCCGCTCGGTCAGGTCCACCAGCAGGTCGAGCTGTTGGTTTCCGTCGGCATCGCGCTGTTCCACCCGGCCGGCAAACTCCCGAAGCTCGGGTTTTTCCTGCAGCGCTTCACGGAACTTCCGGGCCGAAAACCGCCACAACTGCTTGGCGATCTCCCCCACCTCGCCGTCGTCCATGCCCAGGGCCAGTCCGGCATCACGCACAGCTCCCCGCGCCCGGTACCCGTTCTGCATGCTCATCAGGGTGACCCGCTCGCGGCCGAAACGCTCGAAAATCCTGCGGTAGACGTTGTGGCGTTCCGCGCTTTCGACGTCGATGTCAATGTCCGGGAGCGTGGCACGGTCATTGGAGAGAAACCGTTCAAAGATCAGGTCATGCTGGAGGGGGTTCACATGGCTGACCTCGATCAGGTAGTTGACCAGGCTGGATGCCCCGGATCCCCTGGCGGCGGCCCTGACGCCCATGTCCTGGATCATCCTGGATACTTCCGCCACGGTCAGGAAGTAGGAGGAGAACCCGAGGTTCCGGATGATGCGAAGCTCGTGGTCAAGCCGGGCCAGCATGTCCTGCTCCGGTTTGCCTGCCATCCCCGGAAACCGCCTGCCGATTCCGGCCTGGCAGCGCTGGATGAGCTCAATGTGCGGATCCTGGCTGATGCCTATGACTGATGCCTCCGGCACAACAGGCTGCTTCCAGCCCATGTCCGTGGCGGGATCGATCCGGCACAGATCGGCGAGCGCTTCCGTCTGCGCCATCAGCTGCCTGAGGTCGGCGGCACCGTAACCGGCAGCCGAAATGATTTCCCTTCCCAGGCCCAGCATCTGGTCCCCGGTCTTCAGCCACCCCTGGCCGGTGGGTTGCAGGAGCGGCTCACCTGCCAGTTCCGGGAGGGATTTCAAAGTGCGGGCAGAGTCCAGAACATCGGCGGTGGGGGCGCCGTCGGCGGCGCAGTACCGCACGGCGTTGGTAAGGATGGCGGGGACGTGGTGTTCCTCGGCAAGCCTCAACATACGGACAGCATGGGCTGTGCTGAAAGGCGACCCCGGCGCGCTGAGCTGGGAGACGATTTCGGCCACGACTGTCCCGGCGGGCATGGCATCCAGCCATTGCTTGAACAGGGTTCGGGGACGGAGGTAGCGCCGGCCGCCCATGGCCCGGCCGACGTCGGAATCGGGACCGAGCAGGACGGTCAGGACTGGCTTGAGGGTTTGGGGGTCGAGGGTCCGGGATGCGAGTTCGGCCCTGGTCACCGCCACGGGTACCGCTCCCCCGGCTTTACCGGAGGTCCTGGCGTGGGCATCGGAGACCAGGCGGCACAGCGCACGGTACCCGGCCCCGTTGTTGTGCCCGCGTGCAAGTACCACCACCCTGCCGGCAAGCTGGGTGCGGTGGTCGCCGTCGTCGTCAAATACTGCCAGGTCCACCCCGACGATGGGGTCGATGCCCGCAGCCATGCAGGCCTTGAGGTGCTTGATGGTGCCGTATAGCCCGTCACGGTCGGTACAGCCCAGGGCGGTGGCGCCGTCGGCGGCAGCTGCACTGGCCAGTTCTTCAGGCCAGGAGACTCCGTAGTGGGCGCTGAATGCAGTGGAGACGTGGAGGTGGGTGAAGCTCATGCTGTTCTGTGGTCGCGCCGGACAGGGCGGAGGGCATCATGTATCCGCAGCAGCCGCCAGCGGCCGCTGCGGAGATGGCGGGTCAGGTCAAGGGTGAGGGGCTCTTCGACTGCCGGCCCGGGTGCCGGCACACGCCGGGCCTTGGCGGGAAGAACCTGGACGCGCCAGATTTCGTGGTCCACCACACCCTGCCCGCTTCCGAGCGGAGCCCGGCTGTCTTCGGCCCACCACTGCCGGCGTTCGTACCAGCGGACAGGTTCGGCACAGACGGTGTAGGCCCTGCCCTGCCAGGTCAGGGATTCAGGCTGCCCTTCGGTGGAACACATCACGTCCACGGACTCGCTGAACATGCCCATGGCGCCTCCCGACGGTGATTTCCTCTGCTCATTCGAATAAGTGTTCGAATAAAACCAGTTTACGCCGGGCGGCCAGCAAAACATAGGCGGGGGTGGACGGGGCGTCCGGCAGGGAGCAGGATGTTGGCATGAGTACCGATGACGCGCTCCTGAAGCAGGCCAGCATCAAGACCGAGGACTCCACCCTCGTGGCACAGTTCGACATAGACGGCGCCATTCCGGATTCCGGCGCCTATGTAGTGGGTTTAATGGGTGCCTCGCCGGACTATTCACTGCAGCGGCGGCTGTGCATTGAGTTCATGAACGGGGAGGCCATTGCCTGCTACTCGTTCAACCGGGACCAGGGAATCGAGGAAGACTACGACCTGTCCGGAGTATCACACTCGGAGAACAGCATTACCGGCAGCTTTCCGCTCACTGCCCTGAACGGGCTCGGGCAGGGGCACGTCCTGTCAGCCTTCAGCGAGGCGGACGGCCGGGAATTCCAGCACGGGGTGCCGGTGGAGGAAGCCATCTAAGGCTCCTCCACCCCCGGCGCGGCTGGTCAGCTGTTTTCTTTGTGGATCTTCAGTTCAAGTTCAATGAATCCGGAGATCATTGCCCGGTAGGTTGATTCGACGATATCCGGGTCGATGTCCTTTTTCTCGGCCGCGGAGCGCACGTGCTCGATGATGCGCTCCACGCGGCCGGGCGCCCGTACCTCGGCGTCATCACCCTTGAGGGTTCCGGCGATCCTGATCAGCCGTTCGCGGCGGGCAATGAGGGTGACAATCTGTTCATCCACCTCATCAACGGCAACGCGAACGGCAGCGAGCTGTTCCTTGTCGGCCCGGGCATCCCTATCGTTTCCTTGAATTGTCGCCATCATCTGACAGTATCGAAGCATGGAGCCCAGAGTCGACTTTATCTCCCTCGGTGTCCGCAGTGTCCAGGAGTCGCGGGCCTTCTATATTGACGGCCTGGGGTGGCCGGTCCACCGCGAAGTGGCCGGCGAAGTGCTGTTCATCCAGGTGAACCACGGCCTGGTGCTTTCCCTGTGGGATGTCCGCCAGATGCAGGCGGAGGCCGGGGTCAGCCCTCCTGGCGGCGTCCCCCGCATTACCCTGAGCCATAACCAGCCCAGCGCGGCCGACGTGGACCGGGTGATGGAAGAGGCCGCGGCCGCAGGAGCAACCGTTATTGCCGAACCCGTCACCCAGCCGTGGGGAGGCTACACCGGGTACTTCGCCGATCCCGACGGGTTCCGCTGGGAGGTTGCCTACAACCCCTCCTGGACAGTGGACGACGACGGCACGGTCACCGTGTAGCGTCGCGGGGCCTTGGCGGGCGGCTGCTAGAACAGTGTTTGCACCGGGCGGATCAGTTCCGGGCCGTTGTTGCGGACATTGCCGACGTCCCGGCCCACGGATTCCACCTGCCACCCGGCGGCGGCTTCCTGCACTCCTGACCGCACCAGGTCCACCAGCGCCGCGGGGTCGCAGGCCTGCGGGTCCAGCCATGCGTCCGTCGTGGCCTTGTCCATGGGCAGCGGCACGCGGTCATGGAGTTCGGTGAGCTTGCCGAAAATTCCGTGTTCACTGCCCGGCGGCGGGGTGTCCGCCGTGAGGATGGATGTGGAGAGCAGCCAGCGGCCGGGCTCCCCGTCCGGAACCGAGGGGTCCTTCCACCATTCATAGAGGCCGGCGAACGCCAGGCTCCGGCCCGGGCCCGGGTGCACATAGTAGGGCTGCTTTGATTTTCCCGGGCCCTGTTTCCATTCGTAGTAGCCGTCAGCAGGGACGGCGCAGCGCCGGGACTGCACGGCCTTCCTGAAGGCCGGTTTCTCCAGCACGGATTCGCTGCGGGCGTTGATCATGCGCGAACCGATTCCGGGATCCCTGGCCCAGGACGGGACCAGGCCCCAGCGCGCCACGTGCAGCTGGCGTACCTGCCGGGCCGCGGCGCCGTCCCCGATGATGCGTTCCAGCACGATGGGGACGGCATCGGTGGGTGCCACGTTCCAGGACGGCGGAAGGCTGACCTCGTCCTCCAGGCCGGCATCGAATTCGGCCAGCAGGTCCCCCACGGCGCGTGCCATTACGTAGCGTCCACACATGGCACCAGCTTGCCAGGGCGCGCCATAAACTGTCATCCGGCCGCGCCCGGGCCTGTTCGGCACCGGGGAATACCGCCGGCCGCGCTACCGTTGACCGTAAGGAAACCTTTCAAGCGACGTTTAGGAGATCCCTGTGGACTTCACTCCCGAATCCGGCACCATCACCATGTTTTCCACCACCTGGTGCGGCTACTGCAACCGGCTCAAGAAGCAGCTGGATGCGCAGGGCATCGGCTACACGGAAATCAACATCGAAGAGGTGGACGGCACCGCGGAACTCGTGGAGCAGCTCAACGGCGGAAACCGCACCGTCCCGACGGTGCTCTTCCCGGACGGATCCGCCGCCACCAACCCGTCGGCCGCCGAGGTGAAGAGCCGCCTGGCCGCCTAGCCGGACGTCCGGCCGGGCCGCAGTGGACATGCCGCGCCGGCCGGTACCGGCTGAATTAGCTGCGGGTCATGCCCCCAGGCTGCTGAAGGAAGCAGTTTCCAGGGAGGCATGGCCCGCATACGTTTGCAGCAGGGCCTGCTCCACAGCGTCCACTCCGAGTCCCGGCACCAGGTCATTGGCGGCGCCGGCGGTGGCGGGGTCCCAGTCCAGTCCCAGTGCCGCGTAGCTGTCGGTGAGGACCTTGCGGATCGGGGCGGAATCCTCCACCACGATCACGGAGCTGAATAGCCAGCCGCCGGAGACCACCCGCTGGGCGGTTCCCACCAGTTTCACCCGGCGGGAACTGTCCGCCGGATCCGTTCCATGCACGCTGTATTCGCCGGGACAGTACTCACCGGGGATTTCGCCCACTGCGGCCTGCACCCCAACACTTCGCAGCGCCTGGGCGAAGAGCCCGCCGAAGTACCCGAAACGTGCCTTGGACCCTGCGACGGCGTCCGCGTCTGGTTCGATGTGGTCCACCACCAGCGTGCCCTGGTGGTAGGCCGCGGCACGTCCCCCCGCCCGCCGAACCAGGGGCTCGAAGCCGTTGTCGCGGCAGGCCTGGGCAGCTGCCTCGAAGCCCGGCAGCCTCGTATCCCGCTGCCCGAAGGCCACGGTGGGAGCGGGCCGGTAGAGCCGGAGGGTGGGGCCGATGCCGCCGTTCCTTGCCCGGGCGAGCAGCTCGAGGCCGAACTTCAGGTCGCGGCCAGCGCCGAGGGACACGTCCTGGCGCACCACCGTGAGCGTGCGAAGTCCAGTACCGGTGTGGTGCATTGTGGCGAAGCTCCCTGGCTAGGTGTCGGCGGTTCCGACAGGTTCGATGGCTTGCGGTCCGGGCAGGCCCTCCTTAGGTTACGCCCGACGGCGGCACCGGCCTTAACGCCCCCGGCGCCCCACCCAGAGGGCGTGCAGCAGCGGAACCGCCGACCCGGCCATCAGCACGCTGCCCAGCGGCAGGTCGTCGGAGCGGACGATGGCCCCTGCAACCAGCAGGGCACCGAACACCACGCCCGAGGCGGTGCGGCGCACGGCACGGTCCAGGCGTGCGGCCTGCCGTTCCAGGCGGGGAACGGCCACCTGCAGCGATCCCTCCTCCAGGCGCCCTGCCAGGGCGTCCAGCCGGCCGGGAAGACGCAGTGCGGTGCCGGCGGCCTCGACGGCCTGCCGGGCCGCGTCCTGGAGCAGGTTGCCGCGTTCATCCCGCAGCAGCTGCGCGGCATAGGGCTCCACGGAATCCCAGAGGTTGAAGCGTTCGTCCAAGGCGCTGCACACACCCGAGGTCAGGGACATGGCGCGGATGATCAGCAGGAAGTTCTCCGGCAGCTGGAACGGCAGCGACCGGACCACGTCACCGAACTCCACGGCAAAGTCACGGAACTCCCTCGGATCAACCTCGCGCAGTTCGGCGAAGCCCATGCCACCGAAGCGGGCAAAGAGCTGCGTCATGGCACGCTCCAGGGCCACACTGTCAGCGGAGGGCATCAGCACGCCGACGTCGTTGATCGCCGCAACGAGTCCCTTGCCGTCGCGGGCGGCGGCGGCAATCAGCAGCTTCCGCAGCCCGGTGCGCGTGCCGGCCGTTACTTCGCCCATCATGCCGAAGTCGATGAAGGTCAGCTTCCACGGCAGATCGCCCATGCCGGCGGGCTGCGGGGTGACGAAGATGTTCCCGGGATGGGGGTCGGCGTGGAAGAACCCGTTGGTGAAGAGCTGGTCGAACATGATGGACGCAAACACCGGGGCGACCGTTGCGGGGTCGATGCCGGCAGCACGCAGGCCCTTGACGTCGGTGATTTTGATGGCCGTGACGTCCTCGAGGGTCAGCACCCGGCGGGTGGTGCGTTCCCAGACAACGTCCGGTACCGCCACCCGGCTGTCGCCGGCGAAGTCCGCGGCGAAGCGCTCGGCGTTGACGGCTTCGTGGAGGTAGTCGATTTCCGCCAGGCTGGTCTGGGCGAATTCCTCCACCAGGGCGGGCATGTCGGCGCGCCGGGAGACGAGCCGGACGTGGCTGAGCCAGCCCGCCACCCGGCGGAGGGCAGCGAGGTCGACGTCGACAATCGCCCCGATGCCCGGCCGCTGGACCTTGAGGACCACGGCGTGGAGTCCGGTGTCGCCGGCGTCCACGGGGTTGAGCCGTGCCCGGTGTGCCTGCCCCAGCGATGCTGCCGCGATCGGCGCCTCGTCCACGGATTCGAAGACACGGGCCAGTGGTGTGCCAAGTTCCCTTGCTGCAAGGGCGGAGATGGCGGGAAATGCCACCGGCGGTACCTCATCCTGCAGTCCTTCGAGCTCCTTGGTGATCTCCGGGGGCAGGACGTCGAGCCTGGAGGACAGGAACTGGCCCACCTTGATCATCAGGCCGCCAAGTTCCACCGCCAGGTCGTGGAAGCGCCGCGCAAAGCGGCGCATCCGCGTGGAGCGTGTCCGGGCGGCGATCCGGCCCAGTCCAATGCGGGGCAGGAACAGCTCAAACCACCACGTCGAGGCGAGGTTCCAGGCTGCGAAGCGCAGGATCCGCCGGTAGCGTCCGGCGTGCTCCCGCGCGGGAAGCTGCGGGGCTAAACCCTCCTGGACTGTGGACGCCACCCGCGTCAGTCCTGGGCGAGGATGGCGTACAGCCGGCGCCGGGCCTCGTCCAGTACCGCCACCGCCTGCTGCACCTGCCCGGCGGACCCGGTGCGGCCAACCTGTGCCGCCGCCTGGGCCAGCTCCATCCCGGCCCTCGGAAGGGAGGTGACCCCGCCGGACGCGGCAGCTGCCGGATCCCAGGGGGCAGCGCCGTGCCGGGCCGCGGCCTCCTCGCGGCCGGCCTCCGTCAGCGAGTAGATCTTGCGGCCGTTCGATTCCTCGGCGCTGATGGATCCCTCATCGGCCAGCAGCTGCAGGGTGGGATAGACCGACCCGGCGCTAGGTTTCCAGCTGCCGCCGCTGCGCTCCTCGATCTCGCGGATGATCTGGTAGCCGTGCATGGGCCGCTCCGCGAGCAGGGCAAGCACGGCCGCCCGGACTTCGCCTTTCCCGGCCCGGCTTCCCATCCGCCGGTCGATGCGCGAACGCAACTCCTCGACCGCCTGCCACATGCCGTCCAGGCTGCTTCCGCCGTACCCGCCGGCGGGTGATGAAGCACGCATGATGGACTCCTTCGTCAAATCGTGAACGATATACAACGATACTCAGCGATACATGCGGCCACCACAGCTGCGGCGGCACCGCCGGTCATGGATGCAGGCGGCCACTCCGCCGGGCGCAGGCGGGTTTGCTCAGGTCCGGCGCAGGGTCAGGATCTGTTCGGCCCGCCCGAAGGGCCCCTGCCTGTCGTGCAGCACCGTGGACGTCAGCCCAATTCCGTCGCGGCCGAACGACACCGCGTTGTCCAGCCCCAGCCATTCCCCCTCGGGCCTGCGGTACATGTGGACCTGCAGGTCCAGGTTGGGGAACGCATAGCTCCCCTGGCCCGGAGGGACGCGGGCGGCGATGCCATTGGCTGTGTCGACCAGTCCCATGAGCCGGGCGAAGTCGCTGCTGTCCGCGTGATCGGTCAGGGGATGGTCGGTGCGGAGCCAGACTTTCCCGGCGCCGGGCCTGTGCCCTTCGGCCACCCTCATTTCGAGCGAGCGGATGTAGCCTCCGGGCCAGACAGCCGAGCCATCGTAGGGCTTGCATTCGTCCGGGCCGGGGATGGCAGCATCTTCGACGGCGGCCACGGCAGCCGTGTCACTGGTCAGCATGCGCCACCCTGAGGCCCGGATTGCCGTCCGCCCGCCGGCAACAAGCTCGGCCTGCACCAGTTCAATGGTGCGGCCGGGCCGCAGCGTGGTGGTGTCGATCCGGAATTCTCCGCCCGGGATCAGGCCCAGGATCTCATAGCTGATCCGGGCCATCCGCATGTCATCCCGCGGTTCGTGCCGCTCCAGGACGTCGGCCATCAGCCCTGATGCCGGTGCCATGTGCTGTTCGTGGACGTTCCATGCCCCCTGGGCGTGGATGGTGGACCGGAAGCGGCCGCCGCCAAGGTCCTGGTAGTAGAAGTTGCCGTCGGCTAGTTCGGGCAGGTCTGCAGTCAAGGCTGGCCCCTTACGGAAAGTCAGTGAATTGTCACTAACTCTATCCCGCGGTGCCTGCGGGCGGCGCGCTGCGGCGGCTGATGAAATGTTGGAAGCTGCGGGGGGCAATCGGACTAGACTCAGGAACTGGTCCTGTCAGCAACCTCGAACGAGGTGTTTTATGCGCGTCATCAGCTATAACCTCCGCAAGCACAAGGCCAGCGGCGAGCTCCTCGCCCTGGCACGGAACCATGACATCGATGCGCTGTGCCTGCAGGAGGTGGATTCCAGCGACCTTCCCGAGACCCTGGGGCCCCTGCACCTGGCCGACGCCACGAAAGGCAACCGGCTGGGGCTTGCCATCTATTACCGCACCAGCCGGTTCACGGCCCTGGACACGCAGTCCTTCGCACTGAAGAAATCGATGCACGACCGGGTCCTGGCGCCGGCGCACGAGCGCCTCATCGGCACCAGGGTTATGGACAACGAGACGCAGCACGAGCTGGTGATCGGCTCCTTCCACGCCGCCCCGCTGACGGCATCGAACTCGTTGCGGCGCAAGCAGATCCATGCGGCCCATGCCGAGCTGCTGAGCATGGGCAAGGGTCTGATGACCCTGATGGTGGGCGACTTCAACTATCCGTTCTTCACCAAGAACCTTGATATGCACATGAAGAACTCGGGGTATGCCCTGTCGCTGAGCAACCGGCGCACCTACACCCGCTACAAGGTCTTCAAGGGCCACTTCGACTTTGCCACCTCGCTGGGCCTGGACATCGCGAGCGTTGAAACGCTGCCGCGGGGCAACTCGGACCACCTGCCCATCCTGGTGACCGCAGAGTACGGCGAAGGCTACTAGGACGTCAGGGCGTGGGCAGCCGGTAAATCCGTGCGTCGGCGTTGCTGAACACGAGTTCAACACCTGGCTGGGATTTCAACCAGTCTTCCATCTGGGCGGAGTTGCGCTCGGTGGTCTGGCCCTGGAGTTCGAGGCTCGCCTCTGTTGAGCGCATGAGCAGCACGTAGGCACCGGCGGGGTTGTGCCGGCCGTAGTTGTAGAAAATCGGCCCGCAGCTCGCTGCCGACAGGTTTCGCCGGCACAGATCGTCCATTGTCCGGTACCGGTGTTCCAGGTAGGCGTCGCTTCGCCATGGCGTGGGGTGGGCAGCGGAGATGATGGCCGCGCCGTGGGGCGCCATCTTTTCAACTTCGGCCACCGCGGCCATCTCACTTCCCGTGAAGATGTCGAATTTGGTATTCCCGAACCTGCTGGTCTCGATCAGCAGGGAGAGCACCAGGAAGGTGGGGACGAGGACCGCCATGCTGCGGAGGGGAAGGCGCGCGCTGCCGTCCTTGGGCAGCAGGATCGAGGACGCCTGCAGGGCGACGAAGGGCAGTGCGAACAAGGAGACGCGGATGAGCATTTCCCCGCCGTAGGACTGCATCGGGAAGAGCAGGATCGGGGTAACTGCGAGCAGGACCACCCGGATGTCGAGGCGCTTCGCGCGCCAGTCCCGCAGCGCACCTGCCGCGGCGAGGGCCCACAGCACGATGGTCAGGACCATGCGGACCTTCACCACGAGCGAATGGCCGGGGGTACCCGTCACGCGGTCGACGACATTCGCCGCAACCGCCCCCTGTAGACCCGCGTCCTCAAGCGGCGGGTGGCCGATGAGATAGGCACTGGCAGGATAGACCAGCCAGAGCGCAAGGATCACGGCGGTGATCAAGGGCAGCCGGCTGGTCCAGACACGTCCGCTGAGGCAGAGGGCGATCATGGCAATGAGCATCATGAAGGGCGTCAGCTGGTGGCTGGCACAGATAACGGCGACCAGCAGGAGCACCGCCACGAACGCACCCACCCGGTGCCGCGGCCGCTCCTCGCAGGGGGACCGTCCCCGCCACCACGCCGCAAGGTTGGCGGGCCTGAAGCCGCGGAACGTCCCCGGCCGTGATGCCAATGGGCCGAACAGCAGGGCGATCACCACGAGGTACAGGAAGAAGGCAAAGGCCTGGGGCGACAGGTAGTCCTGGTCCTGCCAGTTACCGAGGCAGAAGAGCCAGAGAACAAGCCAGCGGCGGCGCGGATCAGCCGTCAGGAACCGCGCCAGGACACCCAGGCCGGCAAGCCACAATCCTACGTTCACCACGGGAGCCCAGAGCGCTATCGTTGCCGGCGCCAGGCCTGTGGCCTTGATGATCGTGGCCAGCAGCGCGAAATAGCCCGGCCAGTTGAAGTAGGCGTCAATATCCGGATCGATTTCCTGGGTGCTCGAAAGGGCGTCGGCGATCCCCAGATGCCGGAACGCGACTTCGCCGCGTGGTACATCGGTGACAAAGGCCGCCGTTCCGAACAGTTCCAGCACCAGCACCGCGAGCAGCCACATCATCACTGCCCGTCCCGCCGGTCCGCCGGCGTTGCCGCGCAGCGCCGCGACGAACGTGACGTTGATGAGCACGAGGCCTATCCAGTAGGGGTAGGGCAGCACCGCGACGAGGCCGAGGTCACTGGTGACGGGTACCGCCACGGTGGAGGCCGCCCCCGCAACGAGCAGCAACGATATGAGGCCCGCCAACGCGAATCCCAGGTCGTGGAGCCGCAGCCGCCCCTGGTTGCGCCGGGGGGCATCGACGGCGGCGGTCACAGTGCCTGCACCAGGGGGACGAACGGGTGCTGTGGGTATGCCTCGGAGGCGCCGAAAGCCTGATGCCGCTGATGTATGGTTCGGGCCGGGACCGCTGCCGGCCCGTGGCCTGGCAGTCCGCCGTCGGGCGCCGATGGTGCAACAGGTGAGAGGAGGGGAAGAGGCAACTGGCTCACCAACCTTGCTGTATTGCGCGGACTCATGTTCGGCCAATGGGTCAAGGCCCCGGAATGCGGCATGCCAGGGCTGCTGCGGCGGGTGTCCGGTTGCCTGTCTGTCCAGCCTTCCAGCAGCCACGACGTCGCCGTAGCCTGGAGCATACGGCTCCGGTCCTGCGGCGGGCACCAGTAGTGGGTACCTAATTTCGCAGCCGGACTTACCCTGTTTTGGGGGCAGTCACCAGGCGTTCTCCCGGGCGGAACTGCTTTTCGACGGGATCCAGCCCCTCAGCGCAGCGTCCGCGCGTGCATCAGGGGCAAGGCCTGGCTACCAGGATTCTTCGGCGTCCAGCCTGGCCATCAGGTCCGGCCAGGACGCGGCGAAGCCGGGATGCAGCTCCAGGGAGTCCACATCAGCCACTGGAATCCACAGCAGCGCGATGCTTTCAGGATCGCTGATGACGGGCTCGAAGGATTCCTGCACCCGCACCACCACGGTGGTGTAGGACCAGTAGCCATGGTCCAGCACCGAGGTGAACAGCACTTCCACGCTGTCCGGCGGGACGGCGGCTTCCTCGTAAGCTTCCCGGAGGGCACCATCAACCGCTTCCTCGCCCTCGTGCAGCGCACCGCCGGGCAGGCCCCAGGTACCGCCGTTGTGGCTCCAGACGGCACGGTGCTGCAGCAGCACCCCCTTTGCGGGGTCGTAGGCCAGGACTCCCGCGGCGCCGAACCTGCCCCAGTACCGGCCGCGGTCACCTTCCACCCAGGCGTCGCCAGGGTCCCGCGGACCGGTGCGCGGCGGCGGGGTGGAGGACATGCTGGAGGGCAGTGGGTGATCCATCACTCCAGTTTGACAGGTGAAGCGCCGGGATGCAGTCCCGCGTCAGGTGTCGCGTCCGTGGTCGACGGCGAAATCGCCGCCGGGATACATGACCGTTTCGTGCCCGTCGTCGAAGCGGACAACGTAGGGCGGGCGTCCGCCCTCGCCACGGACTTCCAGGATCACTCCATGCCGGTCCGAGGACCCCACCGTCCTTCCATGGACCACGATGCGGTCTCCTTGGGCTGCCTCCATGGCAATCACCTCCAGCCCCAGATTACGACTCCACGCAGGCGTGGAACAGGGCGACGTGGCAGGATTCCGGTATGCCGTTGAACCTGGTCCTCATCGCCGATACCCACGTGCCCAAACGCGCCAAAACCCTGCCCGCGGAGGTGTGGGCCGCCGTCGAAAAGGCCGACGTGGTGTTCCACGCCGGGGACTGGGTGGAGGCGGCGCTGCTGGACGAATTCGAACGCCGGAGCAGGCGGCTGCTCGGCGTGTATGGCAACAATGACGGACCCGACCTGAGGCGGCGGCTGCCGGAAACAGCCACCGCAACGCTCGGCGGCATCCGCTTTGCCATGGTGCACGAGACAGGCCAGGCCAAGGGCCGCGAACTTCGGTGCGAGGCGCTGTACCCGTCGGCGGACGTGCTGGTGTTCGGCCACAGCCACATCCCCTGGGACACCACCTCACCCCGCGGACTGAGGCTGCTGAATCCCGGGTCGCCCACGGACCGCCGCCGCCAGCCGGCCTGCACGTTCATGGAGGCGGTGGTCGATGCCGGGCAGCTGGCACGGGTCACCCTGGTGGAGGTCGGCCGCGGCTGACACCGCCCGGGCTTGGCAGGGCGGTGAATCTTTGCTTAGGCTGGGAAACGTAAGCATGCTTAGCTTTTGCTGTTGCCGGTGGGCAGCCGCAGTTTCCCCGGAGTCCGGGCGGTGGACCGGCCCGGAGTCCGCACGAACAGGAGGACCGCCATGACTGACCAGTACACGTTCCGCAATCCCGTTACTGCCTACGAAAAGATCTCCCCGCCCAAGCAGCACCAGCCGGAGCCGGGCCTGGATGCAGAACTTGAGCCCAGGGCCGACCTCGGCGAGGAGACGTACCGGGGCACGGGGCGGCTGGAAGGCCGCCGTGCGATCGTGACCGGCGCCGACTCGGGGATTGGCGCCGCGACGGCCATCGCCTTCGCCCGGGAGGGTGCCGACGTCGTCCTTTCCTACCTGCCGCAGGAAGAGGAGGACGCGGCCCGTATTGCGGGCATCGTCGAAGCGGCCGGCCGGAAGGCCGTGAAGGTCCCGGGAGACCTCAAGGACTCCGCAGCCTGCCGGGACCTGGTGGACACCGCGGTGGCCGTCCTGGGCGGCGTGGACATCCTGGTCAACAATGCCGGGAAGCAGGTGGCCCAGGAGGACCTGCAGGACATCACGGACGAACAATTCGACCACACGCTCAAGACCAACGTCTACGCCATGTTCTGGGTGACCAAGGCCGCCGTTCCGCATATGCCGGCGGGGTCAACCATCATCAACACCACGTCCATCCAGGCCTACAATCCGTCGCCAACCCTGGTGGACTACGCCACCACCAAGGCCTCCATCAACAACTTCACCAAGGGCCTGGCCCAGCAGCTGGCGCCTAAAGGGATCCGGGTGAACGCCGTGGCTCCCGGCCCCATCTGGACGCCCCTGCAGGTCAGCAGCGGCCAGCCAAAGGAGCAGCTGCCGGAGTTCGGCCAGTCCACTCCTCTGGGCCGCGCGGGCCAGCCCGCCGAACTCGCCCCCGCCTACGTCTTCCTGGCCTCCCCCGAGTCAAGTTTCGTGGTGGGCGAAACATTGAACGTCAACGGCGGCAGCCCCACCCCGTAGCGGCGGCTCCCGGGGACCGCCGGCGGTGACTGCGCTCAGCCGCCGGCCTCGTGGTCCGATGCATCCTGGGCCGCCAGGAGCTGGTCAGTGGCGGGGTCCGGCTCGCCGCCGAAGAATTGGGCCAGCACGGTCTTGAACACTGTTTCTCCGGGTGCGGCCCGGAGAAACAGTGTCATGGACGAGCGGAGCTTTTTGGCGTCAATGCCGCCGAAGATGTCCTCTGCCGACTGGTCGGCGTGGTTCGCCAGGACCATGGCACATTCAAGCAGCCGGGGCCCCAGGACCTCGTGGTCCAGGTACGCACGGGCCTCGGCGAGCGAGGAAATGGCATACCTGCGCGAGGTCTCACTCTGCCCGAGCCCGGCAATCTGCGGGAAGATGAACCACATCCAGTGCCCGGACTTGCTGCCCACCTGGAGCTCCCCCAGGGCCTGCTCATAGGTTCCGCCGCTGTCCTGGGCAGCGACGAAGCGGTCAAGGCCAAACGGTTCATTCATGGCGTTCTCCTGGGTGCGTTCAAAGGGACAGGTCTTCCTCAAGGGCTGCAGCGGCAGCCTGCAGCTGGGGGTCGGGGTCTTCCCGCCACCTCGCCAGGACAACGGCAGCCCGTTGCCGCTCCCGCTCCCCCAAACCGGCCAGCATCGGTGCCAGCACATCGGCGAGCAGCGGCGCTGCCAGGTCCCGCGACTGGGCGGACCGCAGGAACCCCTCCAGCCGGGTCAGGTCCGAGTGCCGGAGCAGCCCAACCCGCGACTGCAGCAGCACCACGGCGGCCAGGCGGCGTTCGAAAACCGGCCGGACGCCCGGCCGCGGCTGGCCCCACAGGGCGGAGGCCAGCATGACGGTGGCGTCATGGTCAAGGTCCTTGAACTTCCGCAGGGCATCGCGGACCGTGCCGCGGACTGCGCCGACCGAGGAGCCATAGGAGGCAAGAAGCCCGCCCACCCGGTGCGCCACCTCGTCCGCGCGGTACCAGGCACCTTCGTTCTGGAGGGTCCGGTCGATGAATTCCGCCGCGGCGGACACTGTCTCCGCAGCGCCCGTCATTGTCCGCGCCCCGTGGCGGCGTGCAGGATACAGAACGGCGTCCAGGGCCGCGCTTCCAGCCGGCCCTCGGCGATGGGTTCCCCGCACACTGCACAGAGGCCGTAGGTGCCTCCGGCGAGCCGGGCCAGGGCAGCTTCGACCTCATCAAGTCCGGCCGAGCTTTGCTTCAGGAGCGCCGAGGCCTGCGAGAGTTCGAAGGCGATGGTGGAGCCTTCGGGGTCATGCTCATCGTCGACGTTGGAGTCGCGGCGTGCCAAGTTTGCCGACTCAATGTCGGCGCGCAGCGCGGGCAGCAGTGCCAGGCGCCGTGCCCGCTCATCTTCGAGCAGCGCGCGGAACCGTTCGAAATCTGGCATGGGGAAAGCCTAGCGCGTCAGTCAGTACCAGTTCAGGGACACGGAGTGGTTCCAGGCGGCACACGGGGAGCCGTAGCGGTCCCGGATGTAGCCGAGGCCCCACTCGATCTGGGTGCGGTAGCTGGTCAGCCAATCGCCGCCGGCGCTGGCATACTTTCCCGGCGGCAGGGCCTGGGGTATCCCGTAGGCGCCTGAATAGGGGTTGGTGGCGGTGGTCAGCCACCCCGATTCCTTGGTCCAGAGCTGGGCAAGGCACAGGAACTGGTCCTGGCCCCAGCCGAAGGCGGCGAGGCGTCCGGAAGCGTAGCTTTTCGCCGCGGCCGGGTCATTCACGGACCCGCCGGGAACGGAAGGCACGACGACGGCGGGCGGGGATGGCGGGGCGGGTGCCACGGGAGCGGTGCCGGGAGCAGGCGGCCCAGGGTCGCCGGCGGGAACGCCGGGCTGCACGGGATTTGGCTGGACAGGGTTTGGCTGGACGGGTTTTGGCTGAAGTGGGTTCGGTTGCGTGGGGCTTTCCTGCCCTGGAGTACCGGACAGGGCCGGGGTCCCGGCGGGTGCGGGCTGCCGGGCAGCGGCGGCCGCTTGCCGGCGGGCCTGTTCCTCTGCCGCAGCACGCTTGGCCTCCTGGGCCTTTTCGTAGGCAGCCAGGGCCGCCCGGCCCTGCCGGTACTCCCCCTCAAGGGCCGCCGTCGTTCCCTTCAGGGCTGCGAGCTGCGCCGTCAGCTCCGTGCTGTGCTGCTGCTCCCGGGCCAGCTGCCGGTCGAGCGCGTCACGCGCCGAGCGGGCAGTATCCAGTGCTGCCTTGGCCTCCGCCGACAACCGCTCCCGCTCGTTCCTGGCAGCCCTTTCCTGCTCGGTGAGTGCGGCGGCGACCTGGCCCGTGGCCCCGGCCTTTTCAACCAGTGCGGCGGTCTTGTCCCCGACGAGCTTGACCAGGTTCAGCCCCTGCACGCTGTTGGTGCCGAGGGCGTCCAGTGCCACGAAGAAACCCGCGTTGGTGCCGCCGGTTTTGTAGGACTGCGCGGCAAGGGCGCCCAGGTCTTTCCGGTGCCTGGCCAGTTCATCGTTGGCCCTTGCCGCCTGCGCGGACAGGGTGTCCAGCCGCTGTGTCGCGGAGTCGAGTCCGGCCTGCGCCACGGCGTAATCGGCCGCCGACCGGACGGCAGCGTCCCCGGCGGCCTCCGATTGCTCCTGCAATCCGTCCAGGAGGCCGGTAATGGCGTTGATTTCGGCTGCTTTCGCGGCCTCCGATGACTGCGCGGCGTGCACGTCAGCCCAGGAGGGGTAGCCGGCAGTCGGGTCCTGATCGTCCGCCGTAGCCGCGTGAAGGGGGGAGCCGGCCACGGCCAAGGCCAACAGGACCGCGGTCAGCGGGAGCCGGGGGCGGATCACGAACAGGGGCATAGTCCCGAAGCCTACCCTCCGCTATGGCCCGCAGGCATGGATCCGTGTCGTGATTGTTACCCGGCCCTTCGCGGCGTCCACCAAGGTCACCACGGGAAAGTCGGGCCAAGTCCATTCGCTGGCGAATCTGAGAGAATCGCCTCGCATGTTATCCAAATGTGACAATTGCGGGGAGCTCGGGTTATGGTCGTTTGGTGTCCCTCTCAGTCGGGACATTCCCATCAGTATGCCGAGCCCTGCCGCTGATCATGGGATACAACCGCTCCAGCTGGCAGGGACGGGGGAACCAAGTTTCCACGGCCACATGTGGCCTAGGGGTTAAGTCGATAGCGCCTCCGTATGTCGCGGGGTGCTTCCGGCCGGGTATCTCCAGCCCGAACCCGACAGCTCACCCCGCAGGCATGGGAGAGGCGATCAACCGTGTCAAAAATTTCAACTTCTGCCCGTCACCGCGCGACTCCGGCCCGCTCCATTGTGCTCGAGGGCCTCGCCGTTACAGCCAAGTCCCAGGCCCGCACACTGGGCCGCCCTGCGCTCGCCGTAGCCGCGGCATCCGGCATTGCGTTCGGTGTGGGCGCCCCGGCCCACGCGGGTGTGACCGGAGCGGACACCACTGAGAACAGCAGCGTCCAGGCCTACTCGGCGCCTGCCGCGCCCGCCGTGGCCCCCGCGGCGGCCACGGGGAACGTGCACACCGTCGTTTCCGGTGACACCCTCGGCGCCATCGCCTCGGCCTACGGCGTCGGCCTGAACGACCTCCTGGCCGCCAACGGCCTGGGTCTGTCCTCGATCATCTACCCGGGCGACCAGATCCAGATCCCTGGCGCGGGCTACACGGCGGCTCCGGCACCGGCTCCGGCACCGGCGCCCGTCCAGACTGCGGCGGCCAGCGCACCGACGAACACCGGCATGAACATGTCCTACGCTTCAGCCACCCCGGCCGCGGCCACCACGGGCACCGGAACAGGCGCGGCCATCCTGGCATCCGCCTACAGCCAGGTCGGTGTGAACCAGGACTGCACCGCGATGGTCGAGAATGCACTGCGCTCCGTTGGCAAGAGCGTCGGCGACCTGGCCCCGACCCAGTTCTTCCAGTATGGAACGGTGGTTGGTGCTCCGGCCCCCGGTGACCTCATCATCACCTCCGGCCACGTGGGCGTCTACGCCGGCGACGGCCAGGTTGTGAGCGGCGGCGTTAACGGATACACCACCCAGGTCCACTCCATCAGCTGGCTCAGCGGCTACTCCGTGGTCCGCGTAGCCTAGGTTCCCACAGCTTCGCCCGGCGAAGCGGTGTCATACAGAAGGGCGGCAGCCGGTATACCGGCTGCCGCCCTTCCGCGTCCCGCCGGCGCGGCGAGCCTGCGGCCGGCGCCTTTGACAGGTCACGTACCGCAGAAGGTCATGTAGTTGCCGAAGTCTTCGGGGGCACCTTCCGCATACCTTTCCAGGCCGGTCCGCTCAGTAAAGGGGTCGGTGACGGCCTCCAACAGCCGCTGCAAGGGAGCAATGTCTCCCGCGGTCCCGGCGGACAGCGCCTCCTCCACGAGGTGGTTACGGGGGATGTAGGCCGGGTTCACGCTGTCCATCAGTTCCGCGTCGGGGTCCAGCGCCTGCCACCGTCGGATCCAGCTATCGAAGGCTGCAAGGTCAAGGACCATGCCACGAACCGGGCGCAGGTTGCCCCGGGCAGCCTTGCCGAGGTTCCGGAAGAACCGGGTGTAGTCCACCGGGCCGTCCTTCACGAGGGCGACAACGTCGTCCACCAGCGCTGAGGCGTCTGCGGCCTCTTCCCCGCCGGCCGCGGCCAGGCCCAGCTTTGCGTTCATCCCGCTGGACCACGCCGCGCTGTACTGGCGCCGGAAGCCGCCCAGCACGTCCACCGCGGGGGCCACAGCCTTCTCCTGGTCCTCGTCGATAAGCGGCAGCATTGCCTCGGCGAGCCGGGCGAGGTTCCATTCGGCAAGGACGGGCTGGTTGGCGTAGGCGTAGCGGCCGCTGACGTCGATCGAGCTGTAGACGGCGGCCGGGTTGAAGGCGTCCAGGAACGCACATGGGCCGTAATCGATCGTCTCTCCCGAGATGGTCATGTTGTCCGTGTTCATGACTCCGTGCACGAACCCGACGAGCATCCACCGCGCCACCAGTTCGGCCTGGGCGGAAACCACCGAGGCGTACAGCGCGAGATAGGGATTGTCCGCGTCGGCGGCGTGTGGATAGTGCCGGCTGATGGCGTGGTCCGCAAGGCGCTTGAGGAGGCCGGGGTTTTCGGTGGCCCTGGCGTATTGGAAGCTGCCCACCCGCAGATGGCTGCTTGCCACCCTGGCCAGGACGGCGCCGGGCAGCATGCCGTCGCGCCGGACCTGTCGTCCGGTGGCCACCACGGCGAGCGAGCGGGTGGTGGGAATGCCCAAAGCGTGCATGGCTTCACTGACAACGTATTCACGGAGCATTGGTCCGACGACGGCGCGGCCGTCTCCGGCCCGGGCGAACGGCGTGCGGCCGGACCCTTTGAGGTGCAGGTCCACCAGGCGGCCGTTGGTGTCCGTGAGCTCACCGACCAGCAGGGCGCGACCGTCACCGAGGAGCGGTGAATAGCTGCCGAACTGGTGACCGGCATAGGCCTGGGCCACGGGAGTGGCGCCGGCGGGAACATGGTTCCCTGCCAGCATCCGTATTCCTTCGGGGCTGCGGAGGTACGCGGGATCAAGCCCCAGGTCCTGGGCCAGCCTGGTGTTGAGGACCAGGAGTTCGGGATTGGGTGCGTCCTCGGCCTGCCAGGGAACGGCCAACTCCGCCAGTTCACGGGCGAAGCGGCCGTCGAAAATGACCGTGGATTCAGCTGCTGCCGTCATGATTAAACCCTATCGCCGTTGATTGGCCTGCTGCGTGCCGGGGTTGCCGCCGCGGGGGAACGGCAATGCGGTCCAGGTCGCCGGCGGCGATGACGTTGCTGGCGGGGGCCCGCTCCCGCGCCTGCTGCGCGAGGAGCGAAACGTCGTCGCCGTACCGGGACGAGAAATGGGTGAGGACCAGTGTCCGCGCCCTCCCGGACGATGCCAGGTCCCCTGCCTGCCCGGCGGTGAGGTGCAGGTATTGGGCCGCCAGCCCGCCGTCGTCGTCACTGAACGTTGACTCGGTGACCAGCAGGTCGGCGCCGTCGGCCAGTTCCTCCGCGCCCGGGCACGGTGCCGTGTCCATGATGAAGGCAAAGCGCTGGCCCGGACGCGGAATGCTGACCTCCTCCAGCGTCACTGGGCCGAGGCGGCCGGTGCGTTGCAGGCGGCCGGCGTCCGGTCCGTGGATCCCGGCGGCCCGGAGCCGCTCGGGCAGGATGGTGCGGCCGTCCGGCTCGGCCAGGACGTAGCCGTACGTCTCGATGCGGTGCTTCAGCGAACGCACGGCCAGGCCGTCGGCCACATGGCCCGCGGCGGAGTGCGGGTGCAGCCGAAGGTCGAGGCCGGGGGTGCTGACGGAGATGAGGGCCCTGACGACGTCGGCGCCTGAGGCGGGATAATGGAGGTGGACCGGGTGGGCTACGCCGTCCAGGACCATCCGGGACAGGACTCCGGGCAGGCCGAAGCAATGGTCGCCGTGCACGTGCGTCAGGCAGATCCTGGTGATGCTGCCGGCGGAGACCCCTGCATGGATCATCTGGCGTTGGGTTCCCTCGCCGGGGTCAAACAGGAACCCTTCACCGTCCCAGCGCAGGAAGTAGCCATTATGGTTCCTGGTCCGGGTGGGAACCTGGGATGCGGTTCCCAGCACCACGAGTTCACGCACCGCCGGCAGCTGCCGGTCCGGCCCGCAGGCCTTTGGCGTAGGCGGCCTGGCCAGCATGCTGGAGGCAGTCCCCCAAAATACTGACCAGCCGCACGCCCAGGGTCACGGGCGGATCCCAGTGCGTGTCCACCACCCGGTTCAGGCCGGAGTCGTCGGCACTGTCCAGGAATTCGGCAGTCTGGCGGTGGACGGCCCGGTAGTACTGCAGCAGCAGGTCCCCGGACGCCCGGACGGCGTCCACCTGCCCGCTCGAGTGCCCGTAGCCCGTATCGCCGGCCGCCAGCGGGAGGCCGAAGCTGGAAACGAAAGCCTCCGCGGTCCAGACCTGTTCCAGCCCGGCGGCGGCCGCGACCTGCGCGTCTTCAACGCGGCCAAGGTGCCAGACCAGCCATGCGATGGAGTTGCCGTTGCCGGACGGGCGCCTGTGCAGGTCAGCGTCGTTGAGCCCGTCGAGGATCTGCTCGACCAGGCCCGGAAGCCTGCCGAAGGCCTCCTGCAGCAGTTCTTTCGAGTGCATGGCTCCCCTCCCAGCGCCAGACCGGCCTGATTGCTAGCGTTCCAGGTCGTCGGGTTCGAACTCGCTCAACGGCGAGCCGCCGAAGTTCTCCTCGTCGTCGCTGGCATCCGCTTCGAGGCCGGTTGGTGCCTCGCCAAAGTCCACATCGGCCGCCGCCTCCCCCAGCGTTGGGGAATCCGGCGGCACCTGCTCGTCGCCGGCACGGTAGCGGGCCTGCGCGGTTTCGTCCCGCAGCGTCTGCTCGCTCAGGAAGTCTTCCTCTTCACCGCTTACCCCTTCGTCCTGCAGCAGTGGGTCTTCCCGCCAGCGGTCGGGGTTGTTTTCGGCAGCTCCGGGATAGCTGTCCGGCTCCCCGGAGACAGGGTCCAGTTCCAGGGATGACGCCGCGCCGGGAGTTTCGTCGAGAATCACGTCGTTATCCTCTACGACTTCCAGTTCATCGTCGGGGACATTCTGTTCAGTCATGTTGCTGCCTTTCTCGTTGTCCGGAGGCTCACAATAGTAAGCATACTGAGGAAGCGCCGTGCCTGGGAACCATGCGGTGCGCCAGGAGAAACTACGCTTTGAGGTTCAGTCACGGCAGGAGGACCCATGGAAAGCAATGCAGCGCCGGAGGGGCGGGGGGCGGAACCGTCCCGGCCGCAGTCCCTCCCCGCAAGGATGGCGGCACTTTGGGCGGACGGCCTGGGCCGGGCTAGCATCCGATCGGTCCAGGCACTCTCCGTCCTGGCGCTGGCCTGGGTGGTGGTGCAGGCCGTCACCCGGGTTCCGCTGGTCCTTGTCCCGGTCCTGATTGCTTCGATCCTGGCATCGGCGATGGCCCCGGCGGTCCGTTGGCTCGCCTCACGGGGCTGGCCGCGCGCCCTGGCGGTGCTGGCGTCCTTCCTGCTGATCGTTGCGGTCATGGCAGGTGTGGTGGGAGGCATCACGGCCGTGGTCCGCGACCAGGCGGGGGTCCTGGCGGCACGCGCCGAGGCCGGAATAGGGCAACTGCAGCAATTCATCACCACCGGTCCAGTCGCCCTGACCAGCGACCAGATCGATGCGGCCCGCGGGGAGTTCCAGAAATTCCTTGCCGGGGGCAGCCTGGGCGCCGACGCTTTGACCGGCCTGAGGACCGCCGGGGAGATTGCGGCGGGAACCGTGCTGACGGCGGTCATCCTGTTCTTCTTCCTCAAGGACGGCGGGCAAATCAGGGCATTCCTCATTGGGTTTCTGCCGGCGGGCCAGCAGGGCAAGGCACACCTGGCGGCGGAACGGAGCATCGTGGTACTCGGCGGGTACGTCCGCGGTACCCTCATCATCGCGGCCATCGACGCCGTGATTGTCCTGGCCGGGCTCCTGATCCTGCGGGTTCCGCTGGCCGTCCCGCTGGCAGCGGTGGTGTTCCTGGGCGGCTTCATCCCCATCATCGGAGCGACCGCCGCGGGCAGCCTCGCCGTACTGGTGGCGCTGGTGGAAAACGGACCGGTTACCGCACTGGTTGTCCTGGTAATCCTGGTGGCTGCCAACCAGTTTGAACACCACATCCTGCAGCCGCTTTTCATGGGACGCGTCCTGCGGATCCATGGACTGGTGATCATCCTCGCCCTGGCTGCCGGGGCGACGCTTGCCGGCGTCATCGGCGCCCTGTTGGCGGTGCCCGTGGCCGCCGTCGGCTGGACCATCTACAAGACAATTGCTGACAGGGACGCGCCGGGCCCGGAACCAATCGCGCCGGCGGCACCGGAGGCCCCGCGCTGAACAGCGCTTCCGTGACTTTTGGCCCTACAGTGCCTGCGGCTAGGGGGCCAGTCTGGAGTGGCAGGAAGACCAGTTCACGACGAACAGGAAGTGCGGCCATGCCATCCCGGAAACCCATCGCTGTATGCACCAACGACTCAGCCCAAAGCCAGGCAGCTGTCCTGTGGGCAGCGCGGCGCGCCCACCGCCAGGGCCTGCCGCTGGTGATCGTCCATGTGGTCGATGACCGCTGGGTCGCTGAACCCTATCCATGGTTCGGAACGCTGCAGCAGGCCGGCGAAGAGCTCCTCAAGACTGCCGCCGGGCGCCTCGAAGGGGCGGTGCCCATCACGCCGGCGACGGAACTGCTCACCGGAAGCGTGGGCGGGTCCCTGGCCAAGTACTCGAAGAAGACCTCCATGATGGTGGTCGGCTCAGGCAGCGGCCACATGGGCGGCGCCCTCGCTGACCGGGCACTCCAGGTGGCCACGGGGGCCAAGGTCCCGGTCGCCGTCGTCGGAACCCACGATCCCGAGGGCAGGTCCGGCGTGGTGGTGGGCGTCGACGGCTCAGCAGAAGCCACGCAGGCGGTGGCGTTCGCAGCCGCCGAAGCGGACCGCGACGGGGACGAACTGACGGTTGTCTACGCAGTGAACGCTCCAAATCCGGTCGTCGATGCCGGACTGACACCCGCTGCCCTCGCGGACGCCATCGTGGAGGAGGAACGGGTTGTGCTTTCGGAGACCGTTGCCGGCCTCAAGGAAGACTATCCGGACCTGACGGTGAACCAGCGCCTCGAAACAGATAAGGGAGCTGTGGATGCGCTCGTCGATGCGGCCGCCGGAGCACGCCTCCTGGTTGTTGGCAGCCGCGGCAGGGGTGCCTTCAAGCGCCTGCTGCTTGGTTCAACCGCGCACGGTGTCCTGAAGCATCTCCCCTGCACCACCATCATCACGCGGACCGAAGCAGCCAAAGGCACCATCTAGGCCGCACCGCCCGCCGATCCCGTTGCCCTACTCCGGCGTACCCGTCGCGGAAGGTTAGGCCGTCATGAAAAAACCTGCTGCCATCATCATGCTGATCCTCGGGATCCTGATCGCGCTTCCCGGACTGGCCGCGCTGGCAGGAGGAGCCGTGGCATCGGCCGTGGGCTCGATCCAGGGCGACGGATACCTGACGTCCGGCACGTCGCGCTTCTCCGTCAACTCCTTCGCCCTGACTTCGCCGCGGGCGGACGCGATCGGCGAGGACGTGCCGGGACGGCTTCCCTTCGACATCGGCACCCTCCGGCTGCGGATCGGCTCAGTAACGCCGGACAAACCCGTGTTCATCGGCATCGGGCGGCAGGACGACGTCGAACAGTACCTGTCAGGCGTGCACCACTCGGAGCTGCTGAACATCCGGCAGCGGCCTTTCCGCGCCGACTACCGTGACGTACCCGGCGGCAACCCCGCCTCGCCGCCCACCGGCCAGGGCTTCTGGACTGCCTCCGTCTCGGGGACCGGCGAACAGGAACTCACCTGGAACATCACGCCCGGGGCATGGGAAGTGGTGGTGATGAACGCCGACGCCTCCGCAGGCATCGACGTCCAGGCACAGGCGGGCTTCCGCTCCGACCTGATCCGGCCGGCAGCCACCGGCCTGCTCGTGGGCGGCGTCATCGCCCTGGTCATCGGCATACCGCTGATTGTCTTTGGCGCCGCTGGGTTGGGACGGCACGCAGGGCCGCCGATTTCCGGCGGGCCTGGTCCGGGTGCCGGAGGGCCGGCGGCCGGTGGACCTGTGATGGCGGGACCAGGTTACCCGGGCGGGGGCTACGCCGGCCCGTACCAGACCGGTCCGTACCCGCCCGGCCCCTACCCGCCAGGCCAAGGGACTGCCGGACCACCCCTCCCCGCACCGCAGGGAGGAGGAAGCCCAGGCCAGGTCCCGGCCTCCGCGCCGGCTGCAACGTGGGGGCAAGGCAACGCGACCGCCGCACCCGCCCCCGTGCCTCCGCTCCAGGCGTCCGGCACGGCCTCCGGCGGCCCCGGTGCTTACCCCGCCAGGCTCGTCGGGGACATCGATCCCGGCCTGTCCCGCTGGATGTGGCTGGTCAAGTGGTTCCTGGCCATACCGCACTTCATCCTGCTGTTCTTCCTCTGGTTCGCGTTCGTGGTGACCACCGTCGTGGCAGGGTTCGCCATCCTTTTCACTGGCCGGTACCCACGGGCCCTGTTCGACTTCAACGTGGGCGTTATGCGCTGGAACTGGCGGGTGGCGTTCTACGCCTATGCGGCCGTCGGCACGGACCTGTACCCGCCGTTCACCCTGAAACGCACCAACTACCCCGCCGACTTCGATGTGGACTATCCGGAGCGGTTGTCACGGGGCCTGGTCCTGGTGAAGTGGTGGCTGCTGTCCATTCCGCACCTGCTCCTGGTGGCGGCCTTCGCCGGAACCACAGGGTCGGTGTGGAGGTGGGAGGCGAACGACAACGTGGTGGGCAGCACCTATGAGCGCGGTTCAGGCCTATCCCTGCTGGGGCTGCTGGTCCTGATCGCGGCCGTGATCCTGTTGTTCACCGGCCGCTACCAGCGCCCGCTGTTCAACCTCATCCTCGGCGTGGACCGCTGGATCTACCGGGTCATGGTGTACACCGCGCTGATGCGGGACGAATATCCGCCGTTCCGGCTGGACCAGGGACCCACGGAGCCCGCATGGGCTGCAGCGCCTGCGTGGCCTGCAGGACCGCCCTCCCCGGGCGGCGCACCGCCGCCACCGGCGCCGTGACCTTAGGCCCTACCCCATGGCAGGTCCCCGGGCGATGATGGGCGGGACAACACGGATCCGATCAGGGAGCGGGACATGAGCATTGCCGGGGCACCGATAGCAAGGATTGTGGTGGGCGTGGACGGTTCGGAGGCGTCGGTGGAGGCGCTTCGCCAGGCCCAGCGGCTTGCCACCCCCCTGGGGGCCAAGGTGCAGGCCCTGGCCTGCTGGGAGTACCCCCAGATGTACAGCGGCTACGTCATGATGGGCGTCGAGGGCTTCGAGGAGGGGGCCCGGAAGGTCCTGGACGAGGCAGTGGCCCAGGCCTTCGGTCCGGGCATCCCGGAAAATGTCACCGCCACCCTGGTGCGGAGCCATCCGCGGGAGGCGCTGATCGACGCCAGCCGGGACGCTGACATGATCGTGGTGGGGCGCCGGGGGCACGGCGGATTCGGCGGCCTGCTGCTGGGTTCCGTCAGCTCCGCGCTGGTCGCCCACGCACATTGCCCGGTGTTGGTGGTCCACAGCCCGGAGACCCCACCGGGCGGCCCCAGCGGTTCCTGACCTGCCCAGGAGGGCATAGGCCAGGGTCAGCGCAAGGGGTGGGTGATGGCAGTGCCGGATGGTGGAGCGCGACGGCGGGCGCCCGCCGTCGCGCTCGCAGTCGCGTTGGTGGTGCTCGCCGTCGTCCTGGCCCT
Source organism: Arthrobacter sp. NQ7 (assembly GCF_029581595.2). NCBI lineage: Bacteria > Bacillati > Actinomycetota > Actinomycetes > Micrococcales > Micrococcaceae > Arthrobacter > Arthrobacter sp. NQ7. The sequence continues at coordinate 148,727 of NZ_JARFXU020000003.1, forward strand.
GCTGCTTCCGGCGCGGACGGCCGGTCCGCCGTCGTCATCCCCTTCCACGTCCGCGCCGGCATCCGGACAACCGTCCGGCACGACCGGCCCGTCCTTCTCCCCGCCGCCGTCGGAGACGGATACGCCTGAAGCCGGCCAGACTCCGGTGGAGCCGCCCGTCACGGTCCCGCCAATCGCCGAGCCCCCGCCCGCCGGGCAACCGGGTGAACCCCCGGCCCAGCCAACGGCGCCGGCGGAGCCAGGCGCACCCCCGCCGCCGCCGTTTCCGGAGTCCCTCCGCGGCCAGGACCTCACGGTCATCCCGGGGGCGGGCCGCGTGGTTGCCCTCACCTTCGACGCAGGGGCAAACGCGGCCGGATTGCCGAAGATCCTGGCCACCCTGTCCTCGAAAGGCGTTGCCGGAACGTTCTTCCTCACTGGGAACTGGGCGGCCAGCAACCCGCAGGGCGTGTCAGATATTGCCGCGGCAGGGCACCGGGTGGCGAACCACTCCATGACGCATCCGGGGTTCACCGGGCTGGACAGCGCCCGGATTACGCAAGAGGTGCTTGCGGCGGAGCAGGCAATCCTCGCAGCCGGCGGCGATCCGCGGCCCCTGTTCCGCTTTCCTTTTGGTGAGCGCGACGCCCGGACCATCGCCGCGGTCAACTCGCTGGGATATGTGCCGGTCAGGTGGACGGTGGACACGCTGGGCTGGAAAGGAACCAGTGGCGGTGCCAGCGTCCAGATCGTTGCGGACCGCGTCCAGGCAGGACTGCAGCCCGGTGAAATCGTCCTCATGCACATTGGTTCCAACCCCGACGACGGCACCACCCTGGATGCCGACGCCCTGCCCCAGGTCATCGATGGCATCAGGGCTGCGGGCTACGGCTTCACCACCCTCGATGCGTTGCTGGGCCGGTGAGGGAGGCGGTTCCCGGGAGTCGGGGGCCAGGGCTGCCGGCATGCAGGTGCGGCGGCGTGCGCCTTGCGTCGTTCAGCCCCGGCCGCGCGCGGGCACAGCGTCCGGGACAATGCGGAGCAGGACCAGGCCGGTGACCAGGGCCATCGCTGCCGCCATCAGCACGGCGGCAGCGACCCCGATAACGGCGACCAGCCAGGCTGGCTGGCCCGGCTGCCACAAGGGCGGGGCAACAAGCGTGAACACTGCCAGGCCGGCCGCCCAGGCTGCGGCGCTCCCGGCAATCCAGCGCCACGCCCGGCTGATCAGGTGCTGCCGCTCCAACCTCCGCAGCTCACACCACTGGGCGGTCCCGATGGAGCCGAGCAGCACAACGGCCGCCAGCGTGCCTGCGCCAATCCGCGCGGCCGGGGGCCAGTCCTGCCACCCTGCAAAAGTCGACGGCAGCATCCCCACGGACCAGGCGACGCCGGCGGCCAACCCCGTCAGCACAGTCCACCGGGCCGTGGACAGGCCCGGCAGCCGGACCCGCAGGATCCGGGCCTGGAACCAGCCGAGGATCCCGCCCTCGGCAAGGCCCGCCACAACCAGCAGCCCAAAGAGAGCGTCCGGCAGGAACGTGGCGGCAACGAACTGGGCAAGGGCCGGGGCCAGGAAGCCCAGGCTTTCGCCCAGGGTGACCCAGCCCACCCATCCGGCGAGGTATGCACGTCCGGATGTCCCGCCGTCGTCGGCCCTTGCGGCAGGTTCCACTGGCCGCCTTCCTTTCGCAAGCGCGCACTCCCATAAGCCACCCGCCGTCCAGCATCATGCCGGCGCCCGCCCCGTGCCAGTGCCGAAAGCCCCTCCGGCCGCCGGAACAGACGGCAGGAGGACCCCGCCTCCGGAACAGGACCAATGGCTCTCCCCCACGCACGCGCAGCGGCCAATACTGGTAACGGAAGCAGACGGTTGGCGTCCGCCTTCATGGACCGGAGGTCATGGAAGTGTACGGCTGGAATGACGGCATGGGCTGGTGGGGCTATGTGCTGATGAGCATCAGCATGGTGGTGATCTGGGGGGCAATCATCACCGGTATCGTCCTGCTGGCCCGTTTCCTGCGCACACCGTCCCCGCACGCCACCCAGCCGCCGCCTTCGCGTGCCGCGGAGGACGTCCTGGCCGAGCGGTTCGCGCGCGGGGAAATCGACACCGCGGAATACCAGAACCGGCTGGCTGTCCTGCGCGGCCACCCGGGCGCTTGAGTTTCTGGCCCTGGGCAAAGGACATAAGGGGGCAGTGGTGCCACTCTCTGAATTCGAGAAACGCGAACTTGAACTGATCCGCCAAGGCCTGGAGCAGGAAGACCCCAGGCTGGCCGCCCTGCTTGGCCGGCACGCCGTTGGACTGTCCCTGCGGAGCCGGGTCACGCGCGGCCTGGTCCTCTTTGCAGCCGGCGTCTGCGTCCTGCTCCTGGGCCTGGTGATCCGGGTCCCTTACGTGGGCATCGCGGGGTTCGCCGTCATGAACGCCGCGTGCTACTGGGCACTGAAGGACCTTCGCTGGTCTCCACGGAAGGTGGACGGCCAGGTCAACCAGATGGAAGGCAACAACGGATGAACGGGGCTACGGGGGCCGGCAAGGAGTCCTCCGCGGAAACGCGGGCGCTGCAGTCCGTGGAGGCCCACCATGCCGGGATGCTGAAGCAGTTGAACGTTCTGGTGGGGCTGCTCACCGAAGCGGTGGAGGCAGGGGACGCCGCTGCCGGGCAATCAACCCAGGCGGCTTTGCTGGATTGGTGCGACAAGGAACTCGTTCCGCACGCCCTGGCGGAAGAGGGCCCCTTGTACAGCGGGCCCCACGGGATGCCGGAGGCGAAGCTTCTGGTGGACGGCATGCTGGCCGAGCACCAGGTGATCGTGGACCTGGTCGAGGAGCTGAGGACGGCGGACGGGGTCCCTGCCGCGGTCGCCGCCGGCGCCATCCAGCGGATCTTCGCCCTGCATCTGGACAAGGAGAACCGCCTGCTGATGCCTTTCATCGTGGCCTCCCCCGGGCTGTCCCTTAGCCGGGCGGTTGAAGGCCTCCACGAACTGGTGGGTACCGGCGGGCATGCCGGTTCCCACCACCACGCTGCACCGCACGGCGAAGAAAAGGACCGCCACCGGCACGGGCAGCACGGGCACGGGTAATGCGGCGGGAGCAGTACGACGCCGGGTTGGGCCTTCGCGCTTCAGGGCACCACAGCGGCGCCGGCCCCGTCAGGACGGGTCCCGGTTGCCTTTTCGGGGGCGTGCACCACCAGCACGGGGCAGTGTGCGTGGCTCACGCATGCTGAACTGACCGAACCGGGAACGAAGCTTCCATGTCCCCGCCGGCCGACGATCACCAGGGATGCGTTGCGGCTGGCGTCAATGAGCACCGGGCCGGGCTTGCCGCGCACCAGCCGGGGATGCACAAAGCCTGGCAACTCCCCGAACGCGTCCGTCAGGGTCTGCTGGAGCACTTGGTCGGCCGCGTACCTGAAGCCCTCGATCCCTACTGCCAGGTACACCCCGTAGCCGGCCGGAACGTCCCAGCAGGCCCACGCCTCCACCCGGGCCGAGAGCGGCTCTGCCAGCGCCCCGGCCACGCGCAGTGCAGCCATGGACGCTTCAGATCCATCCACGCCCACGATGATCCTGGGGTGGTTTCCCGGGGCAGCCCCGGTTGCCACACCAGTGGCTGGTATCCCGTCCCCTGCTGGTGCCACGTTCCCTCCTTGGTGCTGTTGCCCCAGCCTGGACCGGAAACGCGCCCGGGAACAGTGCCAAAAGTCATCGTGCGCCGGGCTACCGGGAGGACGGGCAGCGGCGGATGGCGGGGTTCCCTGCGGCGCGCGGACTTTGGTCCCTTCCCGGGCACCCCTTGACGGGTAAGAATGGGGGCAGGCCCTCCCAGGGGCCACCCCGCTGTCGTCGGGGTACTGATCCTGAAAATGTGGGGAGCTCTCGGTGCATAAGGGTGAAGCAGGAACTGACGGGGCCACAGGATCTCCGGGACCCGTCCGGGTGTTCATCCTGGATGACCACGAGCTTGTCCGGCAGGGGTTGAAGGACCTGCTGGAAGGTGAAGGATTCCTCGTGGTCGGCGAAAGCGGATCCGCTGCGGAGGCCACCCGGCGCATCCCGGCCCTTCATCCGGACATCGCAATCCTTGACGGGCGGCTTCCGGACGGAACAGGGATCGAAGTATGCCGGGACGTGCGTTCCCTCGATCCGCGCCTGCGGTGCCTGATCCTTACGAGCTACGACGACGAGCAGGCACTCCGTGGCGCAGTCCTGGCAGGCGCGTCCGGGTACATCCTGAAGCAGATCAGGAGTGATGACCTCCTGGCCGGAATCCGCAGAGCCGCAGCGGGTGAATCGTTGTTCGAACCCGGGGTGGAGCAGCAGATCATCACGGGTCTTTCCACGGTGCACACCGATCCCAGGCTGGAGGGCCTCAGCGCCCAGGAGAAGAAGGTGCTGGCGCTGATCGGCCAGGGGTTGACCAACCGGCAGATCGGCGACGAGCTGTTCCTGGCCGAGAAGACCGTCAAGAACTACGTGTCATCCATCCTGGCCAAACTGGGGTTCGAGCGGCGGACGCAGGCAGCGGTCTACGTCACCAAGAGTTCCTCCGACTCCGCTTAACGGGCGGACCTGCCCGCAGGCGCACTAGGCAAGCCTGGCGGACCACCTTACGGTGGTGCCCACCCCCGGGGTACTTTCGATGGTGCAGCTGCCTTTCAGCAGTTCAGCGCGGCGCCGCATGTTCGCCAGGCCGCTGACGCGGGCAGGCTCCGTGAAGCCTTGGCCGTTGTCACTGATCACGAGCTGTACCCGTTCCCTGCCTGCTGCGGCATCCCCGGTGCCGGGATCCGGACGCTCCACGGCGACCGTCACCTGGATGTCGTCGGCGCCTGAATGCCGGAGCGCATTACTGAGCGCCTCGGACAGCACGGACAGGAGGTGGACGGACACGTCCTCCCGAATGGAGTCCACTGCTCCATCCAGGGACACCTTGGGTGTTACGGCATAACTGCGCGAGCTTTCCCGGACCGCCCGCAGGATACGTCCCGTCAAGGGTTCGCGCTCCTCATCCGCGGTGCGCAGCGAGTAGATGGTATCCCGCAGCTTGCGGATGGTTTCATCGAGTTCGGTGGTGACGGCCGCGATGCGCTCATGCGCCACGGGGTCCAGCGTGTACCGGCGCAGGCTTTGGATACTCAGCCCGGCAGCGAACAGCCGCTGGATCACCAGGTCGTGCAGGTCCCGGGCGATCCGTTCCCGGTCGGTGAAAAGGAGGTTCTGTTCACGCTGGGCGTTCGCCCGCGCAAGGTCCAGGGCAAGGCCGATCCGGCTTCCGAAAATGGCGCTGGACTCCGCTTCGGCCTGGTTGAAGACCGCCGTCCCCTGGGCGCGTGCCAGCAGGAGGACGCCGTTGTCGCTGCCGCTGTGACCCAGCGAACAGACCAGGACGGAGCCAAGCTTCTCCGCCACCCCGTCATCAAAGAGCTGCCGCGGATCCCTGGCCACGAACGATCCCCCGTTTTCCACAACACCCGCCAGCGAAGGCGGAACCTTCAGCTCCTGGCCCGCCCGGAGACCCTGCACGCCAACGGATGAACGGCACCGAAGGGCACCGCCGCCGGCCGGGACGGCAATGACCGCAAGCGTGGACTCCGACACCCTCAGGGCGGCATCGGCCACGATATCCAGTTGCTCCGCGTCCCCGGGCTGTGACGCCATGATCAACCGGCTGCTCAGTTCCATGCCTGCCTCCAGCCATTTCTGCCGGCGGCTGCTGTCTTCGAAGAGGCGGGCATTCTGGATGGCGACGCCCGCTGCGGCGGCCAGGGCCACGGCGAGGTCCTCGTCCTCGGTGGTGAAATCCTCGCCGCCCTGCTTTTCCGTCAGGTACAGGTTCCCGAAGACTTCGTCCCGGACGCGGACCGGAACGCCCAGGAAGGTCCTCATGGGCGGATGGTTGGGCGGGAAGCCGGAGGCAATTGGATGCTGGCCGAGGTCGTGGAGCCGCAGGGGCCTGGGTTCCCGGATGAGCAGGCCCAGGACGCCGTGCCCTGTGGGCAGGTCACCGATGGAACGGATGCCTTCCTCGTTAATCCCCACGGTAATGAAGTGGCTTAGTTTGCGGTCTTCGCCGATGACGCCCAGGGCACCATACCGGGCGCCCACCAGTGCGCACGCGGACCGGACAAGACGGTCCAGCACAGCTTCCAGGCTGAGGTCCTCGGCAAGGGCCACCACGGCGGCCAACAGGGCATTCATGCGCTCCTGGGTATCCAGGAGTTCATGCCCGCGGGCCGTGTAGTCCCGGAGCATGTCTTCAACTCTGTCCCTCATGGGCGCGTGCCAGGGGTGCTCCATGCTCACGTTCCACCTCCTGCGTCAGGAACCTGCGGCGCTGCAGGCTACCGGCGAGATCCAAGTGTCCGGAAAACGGAGTCCTGTCCCCGCCCCCAAACCGGACCTTCACGTCGATTGGAAGACCGGCCTGGGACCATTGTAGAAGCCCACGTCAACGGCCTGTCCTGCCGTCCGGCGGCCCGCAGCCCCGCTGCAGCGAAGGGCGGTGCCACCTGCGGGACCTTCTTCCCTACCGGCACCACTTTTCCCGCCCTAGGCTACGGCCATGAACAGCGCAGCGACTGCACCTGAAATCAAGGAACTCGGCGTCCACGACTGCTGGCGGTACCTCCGTTCAACCTCCATTTGCCGGATTGCCTTCAGGGACGGTGACGGCGTGGAAAACTTCCCGGTGAACTTCGTACCCACCAACGGCACCCTGCTGATCCGGACGGGCGAAGGGACCAGGCTTGCCGCCCTGGACGGGCGGACACCGGTCGCCGTGGAGGCCGATGGAATGAACCAGTACGGCACCATCGCGTGGAGCGTCATCCTCAAGGGCCACGGCGCCGTCGTCTCGGATGAGGAGGAGATCCAGGACGCCATGGACGCAGGACTGTCCCCGTGGCAGCCAGGCCAAAAGAACGTCCTGCTCCGGATCACGCCAGAGGAGCTCAGCGGCCGGCGGTTCGTCATCGCCGCACCCACCCACTGGTGGCCGCCCCGCGAGCCCTCGGCGGATTAGTCCCCCCGGGTCGGACCGGACCCCGGCCGGCCCCACCCCCCCCCCACCACGCACCCCGCACCCACAAGGATGGTTCTCTATGGCACCTGCCCAGCCCATCGCCGTCGGCATCACTGATTCCCCGGCGTCCAATGCCGCACTGTTGTGGGCGGCAGCCCGGGCCAACAGGCTCAAGTGCCCGCTCGCCGTCGTCAATGTTGTTGACGACCGGTGGATGGCAGCGGAAGTCCTTCCCTACCTTGAAGTCCTGCGTGAATCGGGGCTGGCCCTGCTGAAGGAAGCCGGTGAAAAAGCCACTGCCGCCGAACCGGGCCTGCACGTGACGCTCCAGCTGCTGGAGGGAGGCGTCGGTGCCGCGCTGGGTGACTACTCGAAAGAGGCCTCGATGCTGGTGCTTGGCACCAGCGGCAAGACCCGGGGTGCGCTGACAGACCGGGCCCTGCAGGCTGCTGCCGCGGCGGAATGCCCGGTTGCCGTCATCGGCGACGGCCAGGACGCCGGCCGCGGCATCCTGGTGGGCGTGGACGGATCCCGCGAAGCGACGCAGGCCGTGGCCTTTGCCGCTGCCGAAGCCGACGCGCTCGGCGAGGAACTCACCGTCCTCTACGCGTTCACCGGTCCCAACCGCTGGATCGCCGCCGGGCTCCCGCAGAGCAGCTTTGCCACCCACGTGATGGAGGAGGAGCAGATCGTGCTGGCCGAAACCGAAGCCGGGCTGCGGCAGGACTACCCCGACCTCCCGGTGCATTCGGTCATGGAAACTGTGCTGGAACCGGCGGACGCCCTGGTCCGTGCAGCCGCCGGCGCCCGGCTCCTGGTCCTGGGCAGCCGGGGTAAGGGCGGCTTCGAAAGGCTGTTCCTCGGGTCCACGGCACATGCTGTCCTGTCGCAGCCCCCATGCCCCACCGTCATCACCCGGATGCACAAGCAGCCGCATAGCGACTGATCCGCACTGCAACCGGGCGACGCCGTGCCAACAGCCGGGAAGAGCGAGGCAGCTGCCGGGGAAAACGGGGCAGCTGCCCCCGGCCTGGACAGCTGCCATGCCGGGGCAGGACTGTCCACCGCCGAGGTGCGGGAGCGGACCCTTGCCGGCCGCGTCAACAGTGTGCCGACGGCCACCAGCAGGAGCATCGGGGAGATCGTCCGGGCGAACGTCTTTACCCTGTTCAACGCGGTGGTAGGTGGATGCTTTATCCTCCTCCTGGTGCTGGGGCAATGGCGGGATGCTCTCTTTGGGCTGTCTGCCGTGAGCAATTCGCTGATCGGCATTGTCCAGGAGTATCGGGCCAAACGCTCCCTTGACCAGCTCGCCATCCTGGAGGCCGCCAGGACCACGGTGGTCAGGAACGGTGGCAGGGAACTTATCCCCTCGGGGGAACTGGTTCCTGACGACCTGGTGGTGCTCAACGCCGGGGACCAGGTCACCGCGGACCTGGTGCTCCTTGCCGGCAGCCCCCTGGAAGTGGACGAGTCCCTGCTGACCGGTGAATCCGAACCTGTTGCCAAGGCGGACGGCGACGTGCTGCTCTCCGGTTCCCTGATCCTTGCCGGCAACGGCCGCGCCGTCGTTCTCAAGGTGGGACCTGACACGTTCGCGTACCGGCTGGCAGCCGAGGCGCGGCGCTTTTCCCTGGTGACGTCAGAGATAAGGCGGGGCCTGGGGAAAGTCTTCGCCGTGATCAGCTGGCTGCTCCTTCCCACGGCCCTGCTTCTCACGAATGCGCAGATGCAGGACCAGGGCGGCTGGGCCGGAGCCATCGGATCCGGACGGTGGATCCCGGCCGCCGTGGGGGCCGTCGCGGGCATCATGGCGATGATCCCCCTCGGACTGCTCCTGATGACCAGCGTCGCCTTTGCCGTGGGCGGGCTCCGGCTGGCACGCCAACAGGTGCTGGTCCAGGAACTCGCCGCAGTGGAGGTGCTGGCGCGGGTGGACGTCCTCTGCCTTGATAAGACCGGCACATTGTCCTCCGGTTCCATCGTGTTTGATGCCCTCCACGGCGCCGGCACCATCCCCGCCCCCGGCTGGCAGGCGGCAGTGGAGTGGTTCGGCGCCAACGCGGACGCCAGCAGCACCAGCGCCGCCATGGGTGTGGCGTTTCCCGTGCCGGTGCCGCTGCAGGCCCTGGATTCGGTTCCGTTCTCGTCCGCCCGAAAGTGGAGCTCGGTGACCTTCGCGCCGGAATCCGCCGCACCGGGCACCTGGGTCCTGGGCGCCCCCGATGCCGTGTTCGGTTCTCCCCGCGCTGCGGAGGCGCACGGCAAGGCCGCCGCCCTTGCCTCAACGGGCCTGCGTACCTTGGCCCTGGCACACACACCGGCGCCGCTGCCGCCGGACACCGCAAATCCGTGCCTGCCGGCGGAGCTTGCCCCGGTCATGCTGCTGACCTTCCGCGAGAGCCTCCGCGCGGACGCGGCCGCGACCCTGGACTATTTCCGGCAGCAGGGGGTCGCCGTGAAGGTCATCTCCGGCGATGATCCGCGGACCGTCGCGGCGCTGGCGCGAAGCGTGGGTTTTGGCTCCGGGGAGGCGTATGACGCGCGCACGCTCCCGGACGACCCGCTGCGGCTGGAGGAAACCGTGGAGGCGCAGAGCCTGTTCGGAAGCGTGACCCCGTCACAGAAGCGCGACCTGGTCCTGGCCCTGAAGCGGCGGGGACATACCGTGGCAATGACCGGGGACGGGGTGAATGATGTCCTGGCCTTGAAGGAAGCGGACCTGGGCATCGCAATGGACTCTGCCTCGCCGGCAACCAAGGCCGTGGCGCGCATGGTGCTCCTGGATGGGCGGTTCGAACGTCTGCCCGCAGTGGTGGACGAGGGCCGGCGGGCCATCAGCAACATTGAGCGGGTCTCCCTGGTCTTCCTCAGCAAGACGGTCTACGCCACCGTCATATCAGTTATGACCGGCGTTCTGGTGCTGGCCTTCCCGTTCTTGCCGCGGCAGCTGTCGGCCCTGGACGGACTGACCATCGGGCTGCCGGCATTCTTCCTGGCACTGCAGCCCGGAGGACAGCGCTACGCCCCCGGATTCCTCCGGCGCTCCCTCGCCTTCGCCGTCCCGGCGGGCATCTGCACGGCCGTGGGCGTCCTGGCCGTCAGCGCCTACGCCCAGACCTGGGGCGGACACAGCCAGGACGCAGCGCAGTCCGCCGCCACCCTGACCCTGGGGCTGCTGGCCGCGTGGATCCTGGTCACCGCCTCCCGCCCCCTGAACCGGACCAAGGTCCTGATCCTCGCGGGCATGTACGCGGGCCTGGTCCTCCTGTTCACCGTTCCGTTGGCGCAGGACTTCTTCCGGGTCGAGTGGCCCACCGGCGGGCTCCTCATCCTTTCGGCAGTTGTTGCCGCGGCAGGCTGCATCGCCATCGAACTAGCCGCCCGCTTTGGCCGCAGGCCGGACACACGTTCCGGCTTCCCGCTGGGACCTTTGACTCTGGATGCGGGGTCACCGGAGCGGGATGGTGGAACTGCCGGACAACGCCAAAATCCGGCTCCACACAGCAGGAGGCAAGAATGACTGACCTGATGAAATGGTTTGATACCCGCCGCTCCCCCATGGATGTCATCGAACGGCTTTTCGAGGGTGACATGGGGACCTCCGCCATCCGGGTTGAAGAGATGGTGGACGGCAACACGCTCGTTGTACGGGCGGAGCTGCCCGGGATCGATCCGGAGAAGGACGTGGACGTGACCGTTGCCGATGGTGTCCTGACGATCAAGGGCGAGAGGCAGGAGAAGAAGGAACACAAGGAGAAGGACAGCTACCGGTCCGAGTTCCGCTACGGCTCCTTCGTCCGGCGCCTTGCCCTTCCCAGCGGCGTGCAGCAGTCCGACGTCAAGGCGTCATACAAGGACGGCGTGCTTGAGGTCCGGGCTCCCCTGCCGGAACAGGGGCAGGAGACCGGGGCATCAAAGATCCCCATCACCAGGGGCTGAAAAGAACGTACGACGCCGGTGCCTGGCCCCGTGGGGCCGGGCACCTTGGTGCCGCCCCACCGTGGCCCGTTATCCCCGTTGTTTCCTGCCGGCCGCGGCCTCTTCGGCCGCCGCGATCACCGGGAGGGTCCGGACGAACGTGTCCGGATTCAGGGACACCGAGTCGATTCCCTCACCGACCAGGAATTCCGCCAGGTCCGGGTGGTTGCTGGGCCCCTGCCCGCAGATGCCAATCTTGATGCCGGCGGCATGGGCCTTGCTGATTGCCTGGGCGATCATGGACATCACGGCCGGGTCCCGTTCATCAAAGAGCCCGGCGAGCTCCTCCGAATCCCTGTCCACCCCCAGCACCAGCTGGGTCAGGTCGTTCGAACCGATGGAAAACCCGTCAAAGCGCTTGGCGAATTCCTCCGCGAGGACCACGTTCGACGGAATTTCACACATCATGTACAGCTGCAGGCCCTCCGCTCCCCGCACCAGCCCGTGCTCTTCCATCGCCTCGATGACTTGGTCCGCTTCCCGCACCGTCCGGCAGAAGGGGACCATGACAATGACGTTGCCGAAGCCCGCCTGTTCCCGCACCCGTTTAAGGGCTTTGCATTCCAGCGCGAACCCCTCCCGGTAGTGGCTGCTGTAGTAGCGGGAAGCGCCGCGGAAGCCCAGCATGGGGTTTTCCTCGGGACGTTCGAAGGAGCTTCCGCCGATCAGGTGGCTGTACTCGTTGCTCTTGAAGTCGCTGAGCCGCACAATCACGGGCTTGGGATAAAAGGGGGCAGCGATCTTGGCGATCCCTGTGGCGAGCACGTCAATGAAATACTCCTGCGGGTCCTTGTAGCCGCCGGTGAGTTGCCGGATCCGTGCCGCCTCTTCCTGGTCAGCGACCCGTTCGGGGTGGACCAGCGCCATGGGGTGGATACGGATCAGGTTGTTGATGATGAATTCCATCCGGGCCAGGCCCACCCCCGCAGCAGGCAGCCGCCACCAGGTAAACGCCGCCGCCGGGCTGGCGATGTTGACCATGACTGCGGTGCTGGTGGCGGGGAGGCCGGCCATGTCCACCTCCTCCACCGAGAACTCCAGCAGGCCCTCGTACACGTGGCCCTCCTCACCTTCGGCACAGGACAAGGTGACCGGGGCGCGGTCGGCCAGGACTTCGGTCGCGTTGCGGGTCCCGACGACCGCGGGCACCCCCAGTTCCCGGCTGACAATCGCGGCGTGGCTCGTGGGGCCGCCGTGGTCGGTGATGATCCCGGCGGCGCGTTTCATCACAGGGACCCAGTCCGGGTCCGTCATGCGGGTGACCAGCACGGAGCCGTCAACAAAGGATTCGATGTCTTTGGCGTCGCGGACCACGCATGCCTGCCCGGCGGCGATGGAGTCGCCGATGGCGGCACCGCTGACCAGGACCCGTCCGGGCTGCGCCAGGTGGTAGGTCCGGAAGGAGGACGTGCTGCGGCGCGCCTGGACAGTCTCCGGCCGCGCCTGGACCATGAAGAGTTCCCCGGTTAGCCCGTCCTTGGCCCATTCCATGTCCATGGGCCGGCCGTAATGAGCCTCCACCGCCGCCGCCCAGCGTGCCAGCAGGACAATCTCAGGGTCGTCCAGCACCAGCGCGCGCTGCTCACGGTCGGTGGTCTCCACCATCATGGTGCGTGCGTCCCCGCCGTGGCTGTAGACCATTTTGCGTTCCTTGGCCCCCAGCTGCCGCTCGATCACGGGGCTGAAGCGCTGATCCGCCAGCAGCGGCTTGAACACCTGGTACTTGTCCGGGTTGATGGTTCCCTGGACCACCGTTTCCCCCAGCCCCCAGGCTGCGCTGATGACCACCACGCCGGGAAAGCCGGATTCGGTGTCGATGGAGAACATCACTCCCGAGGCCCCGAGGTCGGAGCGGACCATCCGCTGGACCCCCACGGACAAGGCAACGTCCAGGTGGTCGTACCCCTTCATCTCCCGGTAGCTGATGGCGCGGTCTGTGAACAGCGAGGCGTAACAGCGCCGGCATGCTTCCAGGACGGCGCGTTCGCCGGCCACGTTCAGGAAGGTTTCCTGCTGGCCGGCGAAGCTTGCATCCGGAAGATCCTCGGCGGTGGCGCTGCTGCGCACCGCAACCGCCAGCCGGGCCTGCCCGGTGCGCTCGCAGAGGACCCGATAGTGTTCCTGGATGTCCGCCGCGATGTCGGCGGGGAAGGTTGCCTGCAGGAACAATTCCCGGATGGCCGCCCCTGTCTGGCGGAGCGTGGACCGTCCCGTCCGCTGCTCCTCCATGAGGGTCCTGATCCTGGGTTCGAGTCCGTTGGCGCCAAGGAAGGCCCGGTAGGCGGCGGCCGTGGTGGCGAACCCTTCGGGAACCCGGACCCCGGCGGATTGCAGGGCACGGCTCAGTTCGCCCAGGGAAGCGTTCTTCCCGCCTACCGAGGGGATGTCCGCGATCCCGGTATCTTCGATCCACGTGACGTTGGCGTTGGCCAGGGAGATTTCTGTGGGGACGCTCATGGCTCGATTCTTGCCCCAGCCTGCCGGGGCAGTCAGAGGCTTTGGTCCTAGCTCCGCCGCAGCCGGCCGCGGACCGACTTGTGGATCCAGTCAGCGGCCAGGACGGCGGGGACTGCCAGGGCGGCCAGCAGGAAGCCCATGGGTCCCGGCGGTGCCTGTCCCAGCAGGCTTGCGAGGTAGGGCACGTACAGGCACACGGCCAGGACTGCCAGTTCGGCCAGCACGGCCCATACCAGGAGCCGGTTGGTCACCCAGCCCAGCTTCCACGGTGGCACCGTGGCGCTGCGGCAGGCAAAGGCATTGGCAAGCTGGCCAAGGACGACGGCGGTAAAGGCGGCACCGGAGGCGGCCATCAGCAGTCCGGCCGGTGGAACCTGGCCGCGGGTCCAGCCGCCGTCGGCCAGGACCGCGGAGAAGACGGCCATTTCCATGGCTGCTTCCACCGGACCGAGGATGCAGAAGACCCGGATAATCAGGTGGCGGTCCATGAGGTGGCGCCGCTCCGGCGGACGCGCCAGCACGCGTTCGCCCGGTGGTTCCGCGCCAAGTGCCAGTGCCGGCAGCAGGTCGGTGCCGATGTCCAGGGCAAGGATCTGCAGCACCCCCAGGGCCAGCGGAAACATCCCGCCGGAGAGCGCCCAGATCACGAAGGGGGTCAGTTCGGCCACGTTGTCGGTGAGGTGGTAGGTGAGGAACCGGTGGATGTTGGCGTAGGTGGCGCGGCCCTGTTCAATGGCAGCCACGATGGTGCCGAAATGGTCGTCGAGGAGGACCAGGTCCGCGGCTTCACGCGCCACGTCGGTCCCGCTCAGGCCCATTGCCACCCCAATGTCAGCCTCGCGCAGGGCGGGACCGTCGTTGACGCCGTCGCCCGTCATGGCCACCACGTGCCCGCGGGACTGCAGCGCCTTGGCCACCCGGAGCTTCTGCTCCGGGGAGACCCTGCTGACCACCACGCCGTCACGGTCCAGGAGCGCGCCGAGCAGCTGTTCGTCGTCAGGAAGGTCCGCCCCCTCCAGGACGTATTCCGGTGTACCGGTCAGGCCGATCTGGCGGGCAATGGCACCGGCCGTGGCAGGGTGGTCACCGGTAATCATGGCGATCTTCACGCCGGCCTGCCGGGCCGTGCGGATCACCTCTCCCACGTCCGGCCTGGGCGGGTCCTGCAACCCGACCAGGCCCAACAGCTCCATGTCCGTTTCCAGCTCGGACGCGGGGCTCGACAGCCACGTACCGGGCACTCCGTCCAGCCGGCGGCGGGCCACCGCGATGACCCGCAGGCCACGTGATGCCATCACCTCCACCTGTTCCTTGACCGGTCCTGGCACCGATCCGCACACGGGCAGCACGGTTTCCGGGGCACCCTTGCACAACAGGTCCGCCCCCACGATGGCCGACTCCCTGCGCCGGACCGGATCAAAGGGCAGCCTGCGTGACGGTGCGGCCCCGGCCTCCGTGCCCGTCAGCCGGCGGGCCAGCACGTCCAGGGCCGCTTCCATCGGGTCGCCCTGCGCGCGCCACTGGCCGTCATGCAGTTCCGCCCGCCCCTGCGACGCCGTCCGGGCTGCGAGCGCGGCAGCGGCTGCCCTTTCGACGCCCGCACCCTGGATCTCTGCGGAAGGGGCATAACCTTCGCCCGTGAGCTGGACGGATCCTTCCGTGGTGAAGACCTCGACGGCGTTCATCCGGTTCTGCGTCAGGGTTCCCGTCTTGTCCGTGCAGATGAAGGTGGTGGATCCGAGGGTTTCCACGGCTTCAAGGTTCCGCACCAGTCCGTTGCGGGCGGCCATGCGTTGGGCGCCCATGGCCAGGGAGAGGGTCACCGTGGGCAGCAGGCCCTCGGGAACCAGTGCCACGGCCACACCGATCGAGAAGAGGAATGAATCGCGCCATTGGAATCCCACCAGCAGGGATGCCAGGAAGAAGACTGCTGCGATGCCTAAGGCCATCCCGGCGGTAATCCGCACGATGCGGCGCAGTTCCTGGGCAAGCGGGGTGGGCGGAGGGATGGCCCCGCTGGTGAGCGCGGCGATGCCGGCAAGCCGCGTCCTGGCGCCGGTGGCGGACACCGTCGCCTCCGCATAGCCGTTGACCAGGAACGTGCCGCCCCACGCCGCATCCCCCGCCGCCTTGGGCACCGGGACGCTTTCGCCCGTCAACATGGACTCATCCACGGCGCAGCCCGACGCGGAGAGCAGTGTCAGGTCCGCGGGGACGCGGTCGCCGGCGGAGAGCAGCACCACATCGCCGGCCACCAGTGCACTGGCGTGGACCTTCCGCGCCGTCCCGTCCCGCCGCACCATCACATCGGCCGGCAGCAGGCCGCGGAGCCTGGCTGCCGCATGCTGGGCACGTTCCTGCTGGATATGGGCGAACACCCCGTTGACAATGACGACGACGATGATCGCCACGGCCAGTTGCGGCATGTCCGCGATGAAGGCGAGCGCGGCGGCGCACCACAGCATGAGCGCGAAGAAATGGGTCATCTCCCCCCAGAGCTTGCGCCACTGCGGGACCGGCTTTTCCGCTGGAAGCTGGTTGGGGCCCGCCTCCTTCAGGAGTTGGGCGGCCCGGTCAGAACTCAGGCCCTCCGCGGTCCTCACACAGGGTCCGCCTCCTGCCCCACCAGGAGCACCGGGCAGGCGGAATGCGCGGCGCATGCCTTGCTGACCGAGCCCATGGACGATTTCAGCAGGCCGCCCTCACCGTGCCGTCCCACCACCAGCATTTGTGCGCGGCGGCTCTCGTCCACCAGCACCTTCGCCGGCGGCCCGAACTTGATGCTGACATCGATGTTCTCCGGCCGCTCCCCGGAAAATGCCCGGCCGAGGGCATCCTCCACCAGGCGGCCTGCGGCGTCCTCGAGCCTTGCGGTGAACTGGCGGTCAGCCCCTTCGAGGCGGGACATGACCAGGTAGTCCGGCATCCCGACGCAGGAGATGACCTCGAGCCGGGTGCCCAGCCGGGAGGCCAGCGTCCCCGCATACCGGAGGGCGGCGGAGGAGTATTCAGAGCCGTCGACGCCGACGATGACGGGCTTCGCCCCTGTTTCTGCGTTCATGGACACTACGTTCCCGGCTGGGCTGTGGGCTGGGAAGGGCCAAAAGTCATGCCGGCTGCAGCTGCCGCACCGCACGTTGGCGCCCGGCACCGTGCAGCGCCCGCAGGCCATTAAGGATCGTGGCAAGATCCACCAGCTCCTGCAGGAGGGCACCGGTCACGGCCGGGATGTATCCCGTCATGGCGATGGCCATCAGGACAATGCTGAGTCCTATTCCGGTCCAGATGCTCACCAGGGCCACGGACACCGTCCGCTTTCCAATGGCCACGGCGAGGGCCACCTTGGACAGGTCATCGAGCATGACCACCACGTCCGCTGATTCACTGGCCGCCGTGGCACCCTTGGCACCCATCGCAATCCCCACGTCGGCCGCTGCCAGCACGGGAGCGTCGTTGACGCCGTCGCCTACCATCAGGACGGGCCGTTCCTGCAGGGCGGCAACGGTGGTGACCTTGTCTTCGGGGAGGCATTCCGCCTGGATCCTGCCGATTCCGGCTTCCCTGGCAATGTGCGCGGCCGTGGCGTGGACGTCGCCGGTCAGCAGCATGGTGTGCCTGACGCCCAGGGCGTGAAGCCGGGCAAGCGTATCCACCGCATCGTGGCGCAACGGGTCTTTCATGACCAGGGCGCCCGCATATTCGCCGTCCACCCCCACGTAGACCGCCAGTTGGCCGGCGCGCAGGACAGCCTCCTGGAAACCCGTCGACAGACTTCCCACCAGGCCGGCTTTGCCCACCACCACCCGGTGACCCCCGCACTGGGCCTCCACCCCCTTCGTGGCACTTTCCGTTGCGTGCTGGACGGGCAGGAGATCAAGGCCGGCGGCTGTGGCGGCCTGGATCACGGAAGCTGCCAGCACGTGGGAGGAATATTGTTCGGCGGAGGCCGCCAGTTGGAGGATCCTGTCCGCGCCCAGGGCGAAACCCAGTCCTGGCGCCACCCGGAGTTCGTCCAGGACGGGCCGGCCCGAGGTCAGGGTTCCTGTCTTGTCAAAGACGGCTGTCCTGGCCTTTGCCAACTGCTCCAGGGTGCGGGTGTTCTTGATGATGATGCCCTTGTGGGCCGCTTGGCTGGTCCCCGCCAGGAACGCCACTGGTGCGGCGATCAGGAGCGGGCAGGGCGTGGCAACCACCAGGACCTGCGCGAAGCGCAGCGCCTCTCCCGAGAGGAACCACCCCGTCGCCGCCATCAGCAAAGCGAGCAGGGTGAACGGCACGGCGTAGCGGTCGGCGAGCCGGACCACGGGGGCGCGGCTGTTGGAAGCCTCCTCGACCAGGGCGATGATGCGGCTGTACTGGGAGTCGGCAGCGGTGGCTGCTGCCCGCACGCGAATGGCGGCCTCCCCGTTGACCGAGCCGCTGAGCAGCCCTTCCCCCCTGCTGCGCTCCACCGGCAGGCTTTCCCCGGTCAGCGATGACTCATCGAGAACCGCCGAGTCGGACAGGAGTTCGCCGTCGACCGGTACCAGCTCGGAGGGCCGGACCACCAGGACGTCCCCGGGAACAACGTCGCCGATCGGCACCTCCTCCAGCGCAGCCCCGGGGCCCTCCCGGTGGGCGAAGCGGGGTGCCCGGTCCAGGAGGGAGCGCAGTTCCCGGGCGGCGCGCCCCTGCGCGAAGTCCTCCAGCGCCTCTCCGCCGGTGAGCATCAGGATGACCACCAGCGCCGCAAGAAACTCGCCCACGGCGACGGTACTGACGATCGCCATCAGGGCCAGGAGGTCGATTCCCCACCGCCCGGCACGCAACGACCGGACCATGCCGGCGGCGCGGACCAGCACGATCACGGCGGCATAGCCGGAAGCCAGTGTACGGACCTGCAGGTCCAGCCCCGCCTGCAGCAGCACCAGCGTGAGCGCCAACGCCAGGCAGGTGAGGGCGACGCCGGGATACCGCCTGAGGACGTCCCACACCTTAGCCAGTGGCGCTTTTGGTGCGCTCCCGTCATCAGCGCTGCCCGGGCTTTCACCGATCCCGGCAGGCAGGGAAGTGGGCCTCCTCATTCAGCCCCCTTTCCGCAGCCGCCGGTCAGTGTTGTGCCACATGAGGCCGAACATAGCCGGGGGCAGCCTGCCGGGCTAGGGCATTTGGGCCCCCGGCCTGTACCTGCTGCCCGCCGCGGGCATGACCTTCGACCCTGCCCCGGCGCCTCTGCCGCTGGCATGGTGAAGGCAGGAACGCCCGACCAGCCAGACCAGGAGCGCCGGATGAATTCCGTTTCCGCCTACAACGCCGCCGGTCCGGCCGATTCTGGTTCCCCGGCGGGCAGCGGCAGCGCTCAGGCAGACGTGCCGGCCTCGCAGCCCTGGACCCTGGAGCGGTTCTTCGACGGAGCACCGGCAGCGTTTGAGCTGTACCAGATGGCGGAGCGGATGGCGGCCGAACTTGGCCCGCACGAGGTGCGCGTCAGCAAGAGCCAGGTTTCCTTCCGCCGGCGGCGGGGTTACGCCTACTTATGGCGCCCCGGGATGTATGTGAAGTCCGCCGTTCCGCTCGTCCTTTCCCTCGCGCTGCCACGCAACGTGGACTCGCCCCGTTTCAAACAAGTGGCGAAGCCGGCACCTGGCATGTGGATGCACCATCTGGAACTCACTGACAGCGGGCAACTGGATGCCGAGGTCCGCAATTGGATGCGCGAAGCGTACGGGGCCGCGGGCTGAGACACTGCCCTAGAGTCCTATGGCACTGTCAGCCTGCCAGTGGAAAGGCAACGCTGGTGGCATGACTGACAATGGCCAGCAGCCGCACAGGGTCCACATCACCGGACAACCCGTGGCGGTGGTCCGGGAACGCGTCCCCATGGACTCCCTGACGGGCTTCTTCGACCGTGCCTTCGGTGCCGTGATGGCCGCCGTCCAGGCGCAGGGTGCCATCCCGGCCGGACCGCCCTTCGCGCTGTACCACGGCATACCGGGAGCGTCGGTGGATGTGGAAGCAGGGTTTCCCATCCAGGGGAGCTTCCACGGAACCGGTGGGGTAACCAGCGGGATGCTTCCTGACACCGACGCCTTCGAAGCCATCCACACCGGGCCTTACGACCAGCTCGGGACCACGTACGACGCCATCAGGGAACACATGCGGGCCGAAGGCGCTACTCCCGGCAGCGATATGTGGGAGTACTACCTGTCCGACCCGCTGAAGCAGCCGGATCCCGCTACCTGGCAGACGCGCGTGGTCTGGCCGGTCGCCTAGGATCCCGGCCCCTGGCATACCCTCAGCGACCTGGTGGGCTGGCTTACGGGGCCTTTCGGCGGCTGAAGGTAAGATCCCAGGGCTGCGCGCCCCGGCCCGTCTCGGACCAGCCATCCCGCGTAATGTCCTGGCACAGCTGGTGCAGGCTCGCCTGCAGCCCTGGAGCCCTGGAGCCCAGGCTTCCTCGGGCGGCGTCGCGTTGAGCGGCGGACCGGGAAAGGTGTCGCTCACGTAGAGACGGCGGCCGTCGCTGGCCCTGGCCACGAACCGGAGCTGTGTCCGCCCGTACTGCGAGCCGAGGGTGTAGAGGATGCGCGCCCACCATGTGCGGGAGGCTGCGTCCTCCAGCTCAACGCCCAGCCGTTCCTCCCCGCCTGGGCTGCCGGTGCCACCGGCAGGGCCGGATTGCGGGCGTTCCGTTGTCATGTCTTCCTCCGGGTAAATCCGTACGCTTTCAGCTCCCCAGTCTTCCAAGGGCCGGATGTATGCGGCAGGGCCGGTTGTCACGGCATGGCCCGCTGGCATGTTCCGCGACCAGGATCAGGGACTTTGGTCCCTATAACACGGCATGGTCCTTTGAGAGGGTTGGTGGGGCCGGAAGACGCACCGTGGCTGGGGTGTGCGTCCCGGTTTTGCTGGGCCGGGAGTCGGCCAGCCCGCCCCGGCGTCAATGACGACGCCGGACACGGCGGCAGGACGCTTGAGGAGAACAAAGCATATGGCAGGTACGTTCGAACTGTTTGTTGATGAAGAGTCCCGGATCCGGTTCCGGATGGTGATGCCGGATGGCCACGTGCTGGCGGTTTCCGGCCAGTTCACCGACAAACGGGCGGCGGCCGCTGCCATAGAAGAGGTCCGGGAATGTGCCGGGACCGGCCTGATCCGGGACGTGGTGCTGCCGGCGCCGGAAATTGTCCGTGCCTGCCCGCACCAGGCGCGCCACGCTGCGCGGCGCGGCGTACGCGCGTTGGGCTCCCTGGGCGCAGCCTGAGCAGGCACCGGGCGGGCCCGGCCTCACGTGGCCACGCCGGCGCCCCGGTTCTAGAAGCCCGAGGAACTCCCGGAGCCCGAGAAGCTTCCGCCACTGCCGCCATACCCTGTGGTGCTGCCGCCGCCCCTGGCGGAGTTGACGCTGCTGACCCCGGTATTGAAGCCGGAGTTGAAGGTGGCCACGGAGAAGAACGTGTAGGACGGGTACACCGTGCCCAGGATGCTCGGTTCGTAAATCCGCTGCCTGTGGTGGTCCAGGCCGCCATGGGCCGTCTCCATCTGCTCACGCATCATGGCGGCCTCACGCTCGTTCCTGGCGAAGCCCTGGATCACCGTCTCCGCATGGTTCTCCAACAGTTCCGAAAGCCGCGAGCGCGCTTCGTAGAGCCTGTCGAGCGATGTTTCCGGGCTGATCCGCCCCTCAGCAAGTTCCGCCGTCCACCGTTCAACCTCCCGGAGGCTTTCATCACGGAAGGACCGCAGGGCGGTGGCCGTGGCCGAATCCCCCTGGCCGTGGCGCTTGGCAAGAAGCTGCTCCAGCCCTGCCAGGTCCTTGCGGAACGGTGCGAGTTGCCGGTCCCAGGCAGTGGGCCAGGTGCCGGCCCGGTTCAGCAGGGCATTGCTGTCGGCGATGACGTCATCCAGGGCATCCAGCTCCGCGGCACTCTCCGCGAACTGCCGCGCAAGCTTGAGGCTTTTCCTGCTGCTCAGCGACCGTTTCCCGAGCGCGTGAACCCGGTTGGACAGTTCCGTGGCAGCGGCATAGCGCTCCATGAACGTGCGGTGCTTCTCGAGCACCTGGCTGCCGTAGCGCGAGGAACCGGGAATGGTGGACGCGTTCAGCTCTGTGACGTCCAGATCCATGCTGACGTTGGAGTAGCTGCGGTCTCCGCGATCAATCTGCCTGCGGCATGCTCCCCTGGTCACGGCACGCACGATCAGCCATGCCGCTGCCCCCAGCGCGGCGAGACCACCGGTTACCCATGCTGTTACCAGGAACGCGGTCGAGCGGTACCAGGGCTGGTTGATGAGTTCCGCGGCACGGCGGATTCCAGCCACCGTGCCGTCAGTCCACTGTGCGTCACGGAACAGTTCCTTTGTGGCGTCCTGGATGTCGCTGCGCTGCTCCAGCGATACTTTCCGGTCCTCGCCCATGTACGTGCCCACGTGGCGTCCCACCGGGTCGAGCGCGAAAATAAACAGGCCGTCGGCCCACTTTTGTCCGTCCGCGCTGATCCATTCGGAGTGCCTGGAGCGGGCGAACCTGAGGACCTCCTCATTGAGGTTGTCCCCGGCTTTTCCGTTATACGTGAAGACTGCAACCTTCGTGGGCTCGTAGAACTGGATGCGTTCGACGGCGGGGAGCAGCGCTTTTTGATCGAGCACCCCTGCCGTGTCCTCCACCACCACGGCTGAAGGAGCCACGGCGCTGGCGGCACCCCCGCTGCCCATCAAATAGGCGGCCAGGGCAAGCAGCACCACCGCAATCCGTCCCGCCACGCTGACCATGTCCCTCCCGTTGCCTAGAATCAGGATGGAACCAGGAAGCGGGCCCGCCAAAGGGGCTAAGGTCCCGCTGGTGACAGTTGTTCCAGGCAGGAGCGTGGCAGGTTGACGCGGGATCCAGGGTCTGTTGTTGCCGGTTACGACGGCTCGGCTGAGGCCGCGGCGGCCGTCCGCTGGGCGGCCCGGTATGCATGGGCCGCAAAGCGCCCCCTGCATGTAGTGCACTGTTCCCTGTGGCCGCTGCTGACAAGGCACCTTGGTCCGGTTCCCGGCGTCTCGGGCAGCGGGTTGGAGCAGTCCGCCCAGGCCGTCCTCGACGAGGGGATGGCGCAGGCGGTGGCGGAGGTACAAGGTGTCGGGATCAGGAGCAGCCTGGTTCACGGGCTGCCCGCGCAGCTTCTGGTGGACATGTCGGCCGGGGAACACCTGCTGGTCGTGGGAAGCCGCGGCCTGGGCGGCTTCCTCGGCCTTCTGGTGGGCTCCGTCAGCCTGGAACTGGCTGCGGCTGCAGCGTGCCCCGTCGCCGTGATCCGGCAGGACGCCCACCCGCAGGGACCGGTCCTGGCCGCCGTCGACGCCGCGGGCTCCCCCTCCGCACTGGCGGATGCCTGTGGCCTTGCCGTTGCCTGGCAGGCTCCCCTGAAGGTGGTTCACGTCCACCACGAACCGTCTGGCCACTTCCGCGCTGCACGTCGACCTGGACCTGATCCGGAACAAGTCCTCAATGCCGCCCTGGCCCACGCAGCTTCCCTGGCACCGTCCGTTCCCGTCCAGGGCACGCTGGTCCGGGACCATTCCGTCCCGCACGGCATCCTCGGCGCTGCCGGCGGGGCCCGGATTGTGGTGGTGGGTTCCCAGGGCAGCGGAATCCTGAGGGAGACCATCGGTTCAACCGCCCACGCGGTCCTGCACCGCGCCCCTGGACCGGTCCTCGTCTCGCGCCATGGCTGATGACCAGTGCCGGCTCCGGCAAGGGTGTCCTCCGCATGGCCGTCGGGACCTCCGCCTAAGCTGGGACCGTGACCCCTGTTCCCTCCCCCGGCCCGCTGGACGTCGTCGTCCATTCGGGGCCGGCGGACTGGTGGGTCATCCTCGCCGGACTGGGACCGCTGGCCGTTCTCATCGCCGCGTTGCTGGCCTTCTACATCAACTGGCGTACGCTCAAGCAACGCACCGCGGCCGACAAGACCGCACTGGACCAGAAGCGCGAAGCGGACGCCAACGCCCTGCAGCAGAAGACCGGGGCGGACAGCCGGGCGGAGTGGTGGCGCCGGACCCAGTGGGCGCTGGACCGGGCGCTGGATCCGGACGAAGGGACAAAGGCGCTCGGGCTGGCCACGTTGGAGGTGCTGGCGCGGAGCGAACTGGCCCGAAGGGAGGAGCTCGAGCTGTTCGATATCGCCTGGAAGAGCGTCGGCGGCGACGAGAACGGCGACGAGCTTGAACCCGGGACTGACCCCGGACAGGAGAGCGCGTTCGTGGACGACGGCGGGAAGTTGGGCGAGAATGGAACGACGGAGAACGACAGTACCAAGGAGGTTGGACCATGAGCGCCACGTCGCCCGACCACGGTTATGTCCACGCTCCCCGTAGCGCCGCAGCCAAACCGGCCAGGAAAAAGACCACCCCTGCCGAGCACCGTGTGCAGGTCGCCGCGGCCAGGCTCCGCGTCACCCTCGATGAACGCTTGGGGCGCGAGACACCTGCCAGGACCAAGGCCCTGGCCAAGGAACCGATCTAGCCCGTTGCGTGGGCGTAGGGGTCGACGGCGGGTGGCAGGGTCCGGCGTGCAATGGCTGCGGTAATTCTCCGCTGCTCCGCCGACAGGCTGCTTCAGTGGAACTACCCGGCGCTGGTTGGACAGTTGGCGGCCACGGGCAGGTTCCTGGAGCGCTGGCGCCTCGCCTCCTGCCCCGACCTCGAACCCGGAACTGAGGCCTGGCTCCTGCTGCAGAGCACCAATGATGCAGCGAGCGGACTCATTGGCCACGGTTGGATTTCCTCCGTACCGTACCAGGCCGACGCCGGGGGCGGCCCGGGTGCCACGGATTGGTTCGTGGCGGTGGTCTTCGACTCCCTGCTCCCGCTCGGCGAGCAGATCCGTCCGGGCATCCTTGGCGCGGCAATTCCGGACGGCGGTTGGGTTGGGGCGGGCGGCCCGCCCCTGGTGACCGTGCCGCCGTCGTACGAACCTGTCCTGTACAGGATGTGGCGGGACTACGGGCCGTCGGCGGCGGATCCTGCCGAAGTGGCACCCGGCACGTTGCCGCCGGAGGCCACCAGCGCTGTCCTGGTGAACCGGTGGGAGCGGGACGGCGATGCGCGGCGGGCCTGCCTGGCCTTCCACGGCAGGTCCTGCGCCGCATGCGGGTTCATGTTCGAATCCGCCTACGGCGGGCAAGCTGCGGACGCCATCGCCGTACACCACGTCGTTCCGCCGGCGATGCTTGACAGCGGTTACCAGCTCGACCCGATAGCCGACCTCATACCGCTCTGCCGGAACTGCCACGCCGTGGCCCACGGCACCCATCCGCCGCGGACCCTGGCCGAACTCCGGAGCATGATCTCCGGCAGCGGCCATATCGGCGGCGGAGTGGTCAGCGACGCCGCCCTCCAGGCGCAGGAAGATGCCCGTCGGATCCTTCGCGGACCGGCGTAGGATCCAGGTGCCGGCGGTAAAATTGCAGGGATGACGTTGGCCGCACGTTCCGCCGGGGCGCTGCCCTTTGCACGGAGAGCCCGAAGTGTTATGCGCCGCGTCCCTGTGTGGACGTGGCGGCTCCTGATGCGCTCGGTCAGCGCCCGCGAACAGGCACGCTTCAATGCAGACCCCATCACCACCATCTCCTACACGCACGACGTCGACTATGCGGGGGACGGGCTCCGCTCCCACCGCCTCGATGTGCTTGCGCCGCTGGGGGTGCCACCCGCACCTGGCGGCCTGCTTCCGGTCTACGTCTATTTCCACGGCGGCGGCTGGACGTCCGGGGACAAGGCGGCGCTCACCAAGTACTGCGCCAACCAGGTGCTGGGCGGGATGGTGGTGGTCAACGTCAACTACCGGCACGCACCCAGGTTCCACATGGGACACGTGCTTGAGGATGCCAACGCCGCCCTGGCCTGGGTTGCAGCCAACATCACGGATTACGGCGGGGATCCCGGCCGCCTGGTATTGGGAGGCGACTCGGCCGGCGGCCAGATTGCCGCCCTGCTGACCGCCGCAACCCTGCGCCCGGAACTGGCGGCGCACTACTCCCTGAAGCCGGCCGTTGCCGCGGCGCACCTGAAAGGGCTGGTGCAGCACTGCAGCGTGGTGGATTTCTCGGTCTTCTTCGAAGCAGGCTTTGTCCTCAGCCTCAACTTCGTCCGCATGCTCGTGCCGGCCGCCGCCAACGCGACGGGTCCGGCGGCAACAGAGCTGCCTCCGGCAGGCGGCAGGAGGCTGCCCACGGCACACAGGGCAGGTGCGCGCCTGATGGAGGCCGCAGCGTTCCTGTCCCCCATCGAATGGCTGGACGGGAGCCACCCGCCTGTGTTCGTCACCACCTCGGAGCGGGACTACTTCTACCAGGCGAACCTGAATTTCATGGACCGGCTGCGGCAGCACGACGTTCCCGTGGATGCCCTGATCTACCCCTGGGACAGCGCGAACACCGAGCACACCTGGCAACAGGATTACCACTATCCGGAATCCCAGGAAGTGTACCGGCGCCTGCACGCCTTTGTCCGCGGCGTGGCCTGACACAAGCCGGGCAGGCTGCCCGCTCCGGCGGAGGTCAACGTGGACTATGTTGGGACCATGGCGGATCCGGACCAGGCGGAATACGGGGTCAACCCCGACGAGTTCGGTTCCGCCCTCGTCGACGCCGCCGCACTGCTGGACGCCCAGTTGGGCGACGTCGACTGGTTCTTGCCGCCGCCGGGCGCGGCCCACCGCACCATCGACGTTCCCAGCGGGAAACTCGCCGCCATGTCGCTGGGCAACCCCCACGATCCCGGCGTCGTCCTTGTACCGGGTGCCACAGGTTCCAAAGAGGACTTTTCGCTCATGATGCCCGACCTCGCGGACGCGGGCTACTTTGTTCTGAGCTACGACCTGGCAGGCCAGTACCAATCAGCGGCAGCGGGACCGGAGAACCTGGTCCCTCCCCGGAAGCACTACGATTACCGGCTGTTCGTGGACGACTTCCTGGCGGTCCTGGAATCCACCACCACCCCTGTGCACGTGGTGGGCTATTCCTTCGCAGGCATCATCGCGCAGCTGGCGTACCTGGAACGGCCGGAGCTCTTCAGGTCCCTGACCCTGCTCAGCTGCCCGCCGGAGACGGGGCACAGCTTCAGGGGCGTCAGCCGCATCGGCCGCTTCAGCACCTGGGTGAACGGCAGGGCCGGCGCCGCCCTGCTGATCTGGGGGATCCGGAGCGGCAGGGTAGCCCACGTACCTGCGGGGCGGCAGCGGTTCGTGGACCACCGGTTCCGCTTCACGCGGCGGGAATCCGTGCGCGACATCTACACCCTGATGCAGGAAGTTCCGGATGTCAGGCAGCAGCTGGCGGAGGCACCCCTGCCCAAGTTTGTTGCAGTGGGCGAGCACGACCTGTGGCCGCTTCAACTGCACCGCCTGTTCGCCCAGGCCATCCGGGCCCGGATCGGTGTCTACCGGGGTGGCCACAGCCCCTGTGAAACGTCACCGCACGAGTTCAGCCGCGACCTCCTGGCCCTCTACGCCAAGGCGGAGGAGGGGTAACCGCTCAGGGTTGCAGCCGCCGGCGGGAACGTTCGCGCCGGCGGCGCAGGGGTGGTTGGTAGTGGAATTCGACACGGAACGTGACGACCGACAGCACAAGCCGGTGCCGGAAAGCGGCCCAGCTGGTAAAGGGGCGCGCGGAGACGCCCACCTTCAGCGCCGGATCGTAGATCACGTCCATGTCCGGCCGGAGCCGGTAGGAGATGTCCAGGTCGTCGTGGACCAGCGCGTTGTCCCGGACCACATCCGTCCGGATGCCGGCCCACACTTCCCGGCGGAGCGCGAAGTTCGATCCGTAAACGGGAGGATGCCCCAGCAGGTAGCCAATCAGGCCGAAGTAGCCGCCCTGCAGCAGGCACCGGCCGGCCAGCCGCGCCAGGGCGTTCCCGCCGCGAAAGACCCCCGGCCCGGTCACGGCAGTGAGGGGCGGGGCGGCCGCGAGGGTCCGCTCGATGCGCTCCAGCCAGTCCACGGGCGGGCGGGAGTCGGTGTCCAGCCTGGCGATGATTGCACCCGCTGCCGCATCGAACCCGGCGGCGGCCGTTGCCGGGATGCCCTGCAGATGCACCGGGAGGCGATGGGCGCGCGCGGCGGCGCAGACGGCAGCGGTATCGTCCGTACTGGAGTTGTCCACCACGATGATTTCGTCAGCGGGCCTGGTCTGCGCAGCCAGGAGGGCCAGGCATGCCCTCAGCTCGCCGGCATCGTTGTGCGTCGGTATGACGACGGAGATCGGCGTGGCGGCATCCATACCGGGCAGCCTACCGGCGCCTGCGCCACGCCGGCACTGTTTCTGCCCAGTCTTGAGGGTGCGCGGCATTTTATGCATCATTCACGGCCTCAAGGCCCACCCTTGACACCTGCAAAACGTTTTGCCTATAGTGATGCACACAACATACAAAACGTTTTGCAAAGGGATGCAGTCGATGGCGACCAAGGTAAACATCAGGGACGTGGCGAAAGCGGCCGGCGTCTCCGTAACCACCGTGTCGCATGCCCTGAGCGACACCCACAGCTCAC
The DNA here is from genome assembly GCF_029581595.2 of Arthrobacter sp. NQ7. NCBI lineage: Bacteria > Bacillati > Actinomycetota > Actinomycetes > Micrococcales > Micrococcaceae > Arthrobacter > Arthrobacter sp. NQ7. The sequence continues at coordinate 176,695 of NZ_JARFXU020000003.1, forward strand.
GGGTCAACGCACGCACCGTTGAGCACATCAAGGCGGTGGCCGAAGAACTCGGCTACGCCCCCAACCGCCTGGCCAGCGGGCTGCGCAACCAGCGCTCCCGGATCCTGGGCCTGGTCAGCGATGAAATCACCACCACCCCTTTCGCCGGCGCCATGATCCAGGGCGCCCAGGACGCCGCCTCCGAGCACGGACACCTGCTCATGGTGGTCAACTCAGGCCTCGACAACGAACTTGAGCGCCAGGAGATCCGTGCCCTGCAGCAGCACCAGGTGGACGGCGTCATCTATGCCCGCATGTTCCACCAGCCGATTTCCGTGCCGGGCGAGCTCGATGGCCTTCCCACCGTGGTGCTGGATGCGGCTACGGACGATCCCCGGTTCTCCTCGGTGGTGCCGGACGAGTTTGGCGCCGGGGAATCCGCAGCAAAGCTCCTCGCAGCGGCAGGCCACCGCAGGATTGCCATGATCAACAATGAAGACGACATTCCCGCCGCGCATGGAAGGCTGGCAGGTTTCCGGGCCGGGCTGGAGCACCATGGCCTGGACCTGGCGGATGGCCGGCTGGCCACCGGGCACCCCAGCGCGGGAGGAGGCAGGGACGCAGCATTCCGGCTGCTGTCCCAAGCGGACCGGCCCACAGCGCTGTTCTGCTTCAACGACCAGATGGCCATGGGTGCCTACCAGGCCGCCGGCCACCTTGGCCTGACGATCCCCGACGACCTCTCCGTCGTCGGCGTCGACAACCTTGAGCTCATCGCCGGCAGCCTGTGGCCAGGCCTGTCCACCATGGCGCTCCCCCACTACGAGATGGGCCGGTGGGCTGTCCTCCAGCTGCTCGCCGAGCTCGAGGATCCGGAGACTCCCCGGGTCCGCGAAACCATCGACTGCCCGCTCGTGGCCCGGGATTCCGTCGCCCCTCCCCGGGACTGATTCACCCGGGGTCCACCGACGGGCAGCCGCCACGCGCCACACCACTGTTCCACATAAAAACGGGAACGCAGCCGTTGCAGCGGCCGCGTTCCCTGCAGGACCCTCCATCAATCCCCGCTGTCCAAGCAGAAAGACTGACCCATGAACAAGAAGTTCACGAAGATCCTGGCGACCAGCATAGCTGCCGCCGCCCTCACCGCCAGCCTCGCCGGTTGCGGCAAGGGCAGCGCCTCCTCCTCCACGGAAGGATCCGGCGAAATTGCCCTGTGGACCCACAACGCCGGAAACCCCGATGAGCTGGCCGCCGTCCAGAAGATCGTGGATTCCTACAACGGCAGCCAGGACAAGGTGAAGATCAAGGTCCAGGCCTTCCCCCAGGACTCGTACAACGACTCGGTGGTATCCGCGGCTGCGGCCGGCAAGCTGCCCTGCATCGTGGACATCGACGGCCCGAACGTTCCCAACTGGGCGTGGGCCGGCTACCTTAAACCCCTCGCACTGGGGGCGGACCTTTCCAAGCAGCTGCCCAGCACCGTGGCCCAATGGGATGGAAAGGCCTACGCGGTTGGCTACTACGACGTGGCCCTGGCCATGATGGCCCGCGCCTCGGACCTGAAGGCCGCCGGGGTCCGGGCCGCCACCATCGAACAGCCCTGGACAAGGGAAGAGTTCCAGGACGCCCTCACCAAGCTCAAGGCCCTGGGCAAATGGGATTACCCCCTGGACCTGGGCACCGCCGGGACCGGCGAATGGCTTCCCTATGCATACTCCCCCTTCCTGCAGTCCTTCGGCGGCGACCTGGTGAACCGGGACGGTTTCCAGAGCGCGGAGGGCGTGCTGAACGGTGACAAGGCTGTGCAGTGGGCGGACTGGTTCCGCGGACTGGCAGACCAGGGCTTCATGGCCAAGAAGAGCGGCAAGGATTCCACCCAGGATTTCCTGAACAACAAGAGCGCGATCGTGTACACCGGATCCTGGGCGGCGGACAAGGCCAAGGCAGCTCTCGGCGATGACCTGGTGGTCATGCCGCCGGTGGACCTGGGCAAGGGCCCCAAGATCGGGGGCGCGTCCTGGCAGTGGGGCGTGACCAGCGGCTGCAGCAACTCCGAAGCGGCCATGGACTACCTGACCTATTCGCTGAAGCCGGAAAACGTCGCCGCAGTGGCCAAGGCCACCGGCGCCATTCCCGCCAGTAACGAGGCGGCCGCCCAGATCCCGGCCTTCGCCGAGGGCGGTGCCAACCGAATCTTCATGGACTTCTCCCGCGAGTACGCCGTGATGAGGCCCGAAACCCCCGCCTACCCCTTCATCGCCACCGAATTCGGGAAGGCCACCCAGGACATCCTCAACGGAGCCGACGCCAAGTCCACCCTGGACAAGGCCGTGAAGGCGATCGACGCCAACATCAAGTCCAACGGCGGCTACCAGAAATAGCCGGAACCGTGGGAGCCCTGCACCCAGCCCGTGCGGGGCTCCCACGCCCGATCATCGGAGATTCCCATGGCAACTGTTCCCCTCCCCACCCGTCCCCGCGTTCCGGACACTCAGCACGCCGCCCCGCCGCCGTCGGACGCCACAAACAGCGCACGCCGCCGCCCCGGTTTCCGCCGCGAGCAGCTCAGCGGCTGGGGCATGATTGCCCCCGCAGCAGTGCTCCTGCTGGCCTTTGTCTTCATCCCCGCGATCCTGGGCTTCGGTCTGGCCTTCACCAACGCCAGGCTCATCTCACCCCGTCCCATTGAATTCGTGGGACTGGACAACTTCTCGAGGCTCTTCACCGACCCCACGTTCTACCGCGCCCTGCTCAACGTCGCCTACTTCACCGTGGTGATCGTCCCGGTGCAGTCCGGCCTCGCCCTGGTGATGGCGCTGCTGATCAACAAGAAGTTCCGCGGCGTGAATTTCTTCCGCACCGTCTACTTCCTGCCGGTGGTCACCTCCATGGTGGTGGTCTCACTGCTGTGGCTGTTCATGTACCGCAAGGACGGCCTCATCAACGAAATCCTCTCCACCGTCAGCTTCGGCCTGGTCACCGGACCGGACTGGCTGGGCGACCCGAACACCGCGATGCCGGCCATCATTGTCCTGTCCATCTGGCAGGCGGCGGGCTTCCACATGATCATCTGGCTGGCCGGGCTGCAGGGCATCTCGGGCGAGCTGTACGAGGCATCACAGCTGGACGGAACCAGCCGGTGGCAGCAGTTCCGGTACGTCACCTGGCCGGGCCTCTTCCACACCCGCAGCCTGGTGCTGGTCACCATCACCATCCAGGCACTGGGACTGTTCGACCAGATCAGCGTGATGACGCAGGGCGGGCCGATGGATTCGACCACCACCATCGTCTACGAGGCCGTCCGCTCCGGCTACCGGCAGCAGGAAACGTCCTACGCCTCCGCCATATCACTGGTGTTCTTCGTCCTGGTACTGATCGTCTCCGCGGTGCAGCGCCACCTCACCCGGGAGAAAGACTGACATGAAAAACCAACTGCTCCTCAAGAACGCCGGCACCATGCTGGTGCGCCTCCTCTTCGCCGTCACCGCCGCCTTCCCCATCGTCTTCATGCTGGTGTCCTCACTGAAGCCGGACCAGCAGATCTTCGGCGACATGTCCTCACTCGCCGCGTTCCTGCCGGTCGGCAACATCTCCTTCGACAACTACGCCGCCGTCTTCGACCGGGTCCCGGCCGCCCGCTTCCTGCTCAATTCCGTGGGCGTCTCCGCCGTCACCGTGGTCCTGGGGATCTTCGTCAACAGCCTGTGCGCCTTCGCGCTGTCCCGCATGCAGGTGCGCGGCAGGAAGATCGTGTTCACCACGATCCTGGCCACCCTGATTGTTCCGTTCCAGACCCTCGCCCTGCCGCTGGTGTGGTGGGTCAACCAGCTCCCCTATTTCGAGCTGAACGGCTTCAGCCTCGAATTCTCCAAGGGCTGGCTGGACACCTACCAGGTCCAGATCATCCCGTTCATCGCCAACGCCTTCTCCATCTACCTGTTCCACCAGTACTTCGAATCCATTCCCAAAGAACTGGATGAGGCCGCGCGGATCGACGGTGCCGGCTGGTTCAAGATCTATCGCCAAGTGGTGATGCCGCTGGCAGGTCCCGCGACCGCGACGGTGGCCATCCTGACCTTCCTGCCGGCGTGGAACTCCTACCTCTGGCCGCTCATGGTGGTCCAGTCCGAGGAGCTGCGGCCCGTCATGATCGGCATCCAGTACTTCTTCCAGCTGAACGTTTCCTGGGGCGAGGTGATGGCGTACGCGTCCCTCATCACCGTCCCTGTGGTGGTGCTCTTCATCGCGTTCCAGCGTTCATTCGTCAACAGCATCGCCTCCAGCGGCGTGAAGGGCTGACCCATGGCTTCACTTACGACGGCGGCCGACGCCCCGGCAGTTGCCGGGACGGACCGTTTCCGGCCCCAGTGGCACTTCTCGGCCCGGCGCAACTGGCTCAACGATCCCAACGGGCTCATTTACCTCAACGGCACCTACCACCTCTTCTTCCAGCACAACCCCTACGGCGCCGACTGGGGCAACATGTCCTGGGGCCACGCCACGTCGCAGGACCTGCTGTACTGGGACGAGCAGCCGGTCGCCATCCCCTGTGACGACCAGGAGGCCATTTTTTCCGGCTCGGCGGTGTTTGACAGGCACAACACCAGCGGCCTGGGCACGCCGGACATTCCGCCGCTCGTCGCCATCTACACCAGTGCCTACAGCGACGCCTCACCGCTGGCAGGCCGCCAGGCGCAGTCCCTCGCCTACAGCCTGGACGAGGGCAGGACGTGGACGAAGTACCACGGCAATCCCGTCCTGGACCGGGCGTCGGCGGAGTTCCGGGACCCCAAGGTTTTTTGGTACGACGGCGGCGCAGGGAGTTACTGGGTGATGGTCGCCGTGGAGGCGGTCCAGCGGCAGGTGGTGCTGTACAAGTCGGCCGATCTCAAGGCCTGGGAGTTCCTGAGCACCTTCGGGCCAGCCAACGCCACGGGCGGGGTCTGGGAGTGCCCGGACCTCTTCGAGCTGCCCATCGACGGCGACCCGGCAGACACGCGGTGGGTCCTTGTGGTGAACATCAACCCGGGAGGCATCGCCGGCGGCTCAGCAGGACAGTACTTTATCGGAGAGTTCGACGGCGTGGTGTTCCGGTCCGGATCGACCGTCACCGAGGGGCTCCAGGAGGACGGCTCGCGCATGCGCGAGTACGGCTGGCTGGACTGGGGCCGGGACTACTACGCTGCAGTGTCGTTCAGCAACGTGCCGGACGGACGCCGCATCATGATTGGGTGGATGAACAACTGGGACTACGCCGGCGCCACGCCCACCGGAGGCTGGCGGAGCGCCATGTCGCTGCCGCGGGAAGTCTCGCTGACCCGGGTGGACGGCATGCCGGTACTTCGGCAGCACGCCGTCGGCCCGTTTACCGGGACGGGCTCCCCCTCGTTGCGGCTGGGCCCGCAGGCGCTGGCCGCAGGAGTCCTGCCGGTCGCGGGACCAGCGGAGGTGGCGCGGATCGACGTGGAGTTCCAGCCGGGTACCGCTGGGAGGGTGGGGCTGATGGTGCGGATGTCCGGGGCTGAACGGACCCTGATCAGCTACGACGTGGCCCGGGGAACCCTGAGCCTGGACCGCCGGGAGTCGGGGCAGGTTGATTTCCACGGTGCGTTCCCTTCGGTGGATACCGTGGCGGTACCGCTCCGCGACGGCCGCCTCCGGCTGCAGGTCTTCCTTGACCGCTGCTCCGTGGAGGTCTTCGCCCAGGACGGGCTCGCCACCATCACGGACCTGGTGTTCCCGTCCGGGGCGGCCACGGCGCTTGCGATCTTCGCCCAGGGTGAGGGCGCGCACCTCGTGGGATTCGACGTCGTCGGGCCCTGATCCCTGCACTTCCCGAACCCGACCATCAGGACTACGATCTCCCCGCAGATCACGGTGCCAGACGCCGGGACGGCGGCACGGGAAGGAGCGGCATGGCCGGAGGCAGGAGAATGGGCGGCCCGCATTGGCGCCGGGTGGTGGCAACCCTCGGCAACGCTGATGCAAGGACCGCCTATGCGCAGATAGTGCTGGGAACCGACCCGGCCGACGTCCTGGCCGGGGTCAAGGAGCACCGGCGGAACAAGGCGTTCGCCGCCCTGCTCGAGTCCGGTCTTGTGGAAGAGGATGGACGCGGCGGCCTGCTGGCTGCGGACGCGGTCTTCCGGGACGTGCTCGCCCAGCAGCCCCGGCGGCAGCCGCGCACCGGCCTGGACAGGTTCCTGCGGCTGGGCCGGATTGAACAGTACCCGGCGAACGCCGCGGAACGGCGGGCGCTCCTGGCCAGGATCGCGGGCGAGGTAATGTCGCCCGGGGAACGGCTTACTGAGAGGCAGGTCAACGAACGGCTCCTCAGTTATACCGACGATGTGGTGCTGCTGCGCCGCTATCTGGTGGACTTCGGCCTGCTGCGGCGCACGGCTTCAGGTTCCTCATACTCGCTGGCGGAGTAGCGTCGGTGTGGTCCGAATCCACGGCTAGTCTTGAGCCAAAGTTGCGGCGAATGTGGGCTCGCGTTTAGGAATGCGGCCTACCTTAGAGGCAAGATCCCGCCGCTGGGGCGGGGCCTTACCAAAGAGGACAGGGCCGGCGGCACCGCATCCGGGAGACCGGGGATGCAGCCCCCCAAACCGCCGCCGGCCCATCCTTCTGTTCCAGACGGCGCCCTGCACGGGGTCTGCCATAACCACCCCAGACAGGCAGGCGGTATTCAGCCGGGCAGCGTGAAGTAGCCGGCGGGGTTATCGGCTCCCAGCAGGTCGTGGTGGAAGGCAATGGCATCCACAGGCCGCGTGTCCACAAAAAGCACAGCTACCGTTTGCGAATGGACGATGGTGTACCTGGCAGGGCCGTCCAGCCAGGAATGGATGCCAGTGAACTCCTCAACGAACAATCCGTCACCGAGCAGCGCCCGCTCCTCGAGCAGGTCGTAGACAACATTCCAGGCGAGATCCAGTAATTCGTGGATCGCCGCTTCCACCGTAGGAGCCGTCATGCCTCCATCGTCCTCCCGGGCGCCAACGGGACCGCGGACAAAAGCGGGCGTGTCCTGAGCGGATGGTTGCTTCAAAGGGAGGGCATGGGGACCATGGAGGCGTGGGAACAAAAAGCATCCGGACCGGCGTCGCACTGACCCTGTGCCTGCTGGTTCCGCTGACGGGAACAACCGGATGTGCCTACGACTACCCGGACCCGGCACATACACCGACAGCTGGGCCCGATGACACAGCCACAACTGAAGCGCACCCCATGACGGTGACCCCCAGGCAACCTCCCGACCCCCAGGTCCTTGGCCGCGGGGAGCGGAACTACCAGGACCTCAAGGACCTTCTGGGGGCCGTGCCGGGGCCGACCCTCCTCCTCGAGCAGGGCCCACTGGACGGCCCTGAGCGGGGCTTCGGCGGCAAGGAAAAGGTGTCCGAGGCAGGCCGATACACGGTCACTGCCGCCTGCATAGGCGCCCCCAACGCCAAGATCTTCATCCGTCAGGAGAATCCCACTGTCACGCTCTGGCCCGTCGAGCTCACCGTGGACTGCCCGGGAACCGCATCAGAAATCATCACCCTTCAGCAGGGCTATGTTTCCGCGCACCTATCCCTGCCCCCGTCCGACGAAACACCGTGGACGGGAGCAGTGGGCGGAGTACTGGTGACCGGCAGTTGACTCCCGCTTGGCTGCCCATCTTCCCAAGGAGCGCATCGAACGCCCTGTCCCGCGCATGGAGGCAGGTGTCAGTCGAGCAGGACCTCCAACTCCGGAAGTCGGCCGAACAGAGCCGGGAGGCCGGTCACTCCGTTGAACACAGACTCGTGCGACAGCGCCAGCGAAGGACCGGTGGGCGCCTCGACACCGGCGAGGCATCGCAGGATATTCCACCGCATGTGCCCCAGCCAACCGCCGATCATGTACACGAACCAGCTTGGACCTGGCCGCGGCAGCACTCCACCCCCCGCCACGTAGCCGTCAAGGACGGAGCGGAAGATGCCGGGCCTGATGTCATCGACGCCAGGTCCTTTCGCGAGGCCCAGCGCGGTGGAACCGAGCTCGCCGGACAGGTCGAGCATCCCGGCGAGCTCCCAGTCGAGCACCACGGGCCGGCCCTCCCGGGCCAGCAGGTTCCACGGTTGGATGTCCCTGTGGGTCAGCACGACGGGGCCTGGCCGTTCGCAGGCGTCGACGAAATGGGCAATCGCGTCGAAGGTCCCCGCCTGGGATGCCAGCCCGTCTGCCCACGGCTGTCCGGTCGCCGCCGCCCGCGCCGCGAGCTCGGACCAATCCCGTGGCGCGTGGTCCTCGAACGGCGTCGAGGTCCACGGGACGTCGAGCGCATGGATACGGGCGAGGACCTCACCGATTTCAAAGGCATACGCCGCGGACACCGGCGCTTCGGGCACCGTCTCACCTTCCACCCATCGGTGGACGAGCGTGGAGTGGCTGGCCGAGACCGGCTCCGGCATCGGAATGCCGGCAGCGAAGGCGGCCCGCTCAAACCTGAACACGTCCTCAACCCGATACGTCCAACGGCGGTCGTGAAGGTTCAGCTCCTTGACGGCGAACGACCCCTGGTCGGTGTCGAGCCGGTACATCCGGTTGGCGAAGCCGCCGTGGACCCGAGTCATCGGCCCGATCGGTGCACCGAGATGCGAAAGGTTCACCCACCCATTTTAGGAGCGGACGGTCTCCAGGTGCTTGCGCGACACATGCTAAGCATGCTTATGATGGATCCAGTCGGATGGGGATGCGACTGCGAGGGGAATCGAAAGGGTGCGCTCAGCGAACGGGGCGCACCCTTTCCGCATCCTGGGACCAACCACCCGTTAGGAGCTTATATTTTCGAGCTGACAGTGCGGAGTTTCACCCGTTTCTCCCAGTCCTCCAGTCCTAGACTTTCGCCATGCACCCCTTAGCGGCGATCTGCCTGGTGTTCCTCACCGGGCTTGCCTGGATGGGCACCATCCTGACCTTGCTGGTTGCCTTGGCCAAAACCCGCCGACGGCCGCCTGCGGACGTCAGGAGCCGGAAAATCCAAGGGGCCGATGAGAGGGAATCCCAAACGTCGCTGGGCGCCTCCTGAGAAGACCCCTACGTCGCGGGAACCTTGCGCCGACTCCCCCACGGCCGGGCGTCGGGTACTACAGTGGTTGCATGGCTGCCAGCCGAAAACCGCTCGATGACCTGCGCGAAACCATCGGCCATCTGGCCGATCAGCTTAAGCTGCCCGGCTCGGAGCGGGTGGACGACCTGGTCGGTGATCTTATCGGTACAAGGCCAGGACCGGCCCGATCTCTGTCCGAACTGCAGGCCGAGCTCGACGCGCTGGTCGGGCTGGAAACGGTGAAGGAACAGGTCCGGGCCCTCGTCGCACTACTCCAGGTCCAGGCGCGCCGTAAGGCGCACGGCCTGCCGGAGGTGGCCACGTCACAGCATCTGGTATTCCTCGGAAACCCGGGCACGGGCAAAACCACCGTGGCTCGGCTCCTGGCCGAGATGTACCGTGCAGTCGGCCTGCTGCAGAAGGGCCACCTGGTCGAGGTGGACCGTTCGGGCCTGGTGGGGCAGTACGTCGGCCAGACCGCCATCAAGACGGACCGGGTGATCCGGCGCGCCTTGGATGGTGTCCTGTTCATCGATGAGGCCTACGCGTTGGCCCCCGAGGACGGCCGGATGGATTTCGGCCCGGAGGCTATCGAGGTCCTGCTGAAGCGGATGGAAGACCACCGGCACCGTCTGGTGGTGATCGTGGCAGGTTACCCGGCGCTGATGGAGTCCTTCCTGCTCTCGAACCCCGGCCTGCGCTCCCGCTTTGCCCGGGAGATCACCTTTCCCGATTACTCCGTGGACGCACTCCAGACGATCTTCCACCAGATGCTCGCCCAGCACGAGTACATGTTGGAGCCGGGTGCGGACCACATGCTCCGCCGTATCTTCACCGGGCTCCACGCGGGCGAAGACTCCGGCAACGCCCGGTTCGCCCGCACCTTATTCGAGCAGGCGCTCAACCGCCAGGCGCTGCGGTTGTCGCGCGATGAGGAACAGAGCCTGGACGCGCTCGACCGCGAGGCCGTGATGACGCTCACCGCTGACGACATCGTCGAGGCCGCACTGGCCCTGGGCGAGGAGCCGGAGCCGGAACCGACGCCGGAACCGGAGCAGCCGCGCTGGTGGCGCTGGCTGGTCTAGCGGCTGCTTCCCGGCTCAGCGCCCGGCTCCCCCGATGGTTCAAGCAACCACGCCATTGCTTTGTCCGCAGATGTGAAATACCGGATGGGGAACCCGGCCGGCAGGAGAGGCAAGCGGAACATGGCGACCACCCGATCCACGGGAGAAGAGCCCAAGAGCGCCATACGGGAGACGCTGGACGGGGCAGGAAAGACTTTTCGAGCGGCTGCCGAGTGGGTCACACCCTGGATTTCGACCAGCATCGGCAGCCTGTTGCCACGCCCCAGGGCGGAGATCGCTTCAAGGGCGGCCCTCGCTACGTCAATGCCGACGTATGCCCCCCGCTTCCAGCGCAGGATAAGGACCCCATTGGACAATTCCATGGTGCCTTTGCCTTTGATGTCCACCGTGCTCATGCCGTTAGCGACCCGCGCAGCCTCTCTGCGAGGTCGGTGAGGGATTCCCGCCACTCGGGTTCGTCGGCGTCGTCCCACAGCTCGGCCAGCTCGGACCTTTCCCCCGCAACCCGTTCGACCGCTTCCAGCGCCATTTCCACGTCCTCGGGGGTGATTTCCGCCCCGTGGGCTGTCACCCAGTCAGCGACGTTCTCCGGGAGCTCTCCCAGGGGGTTGCCCTGGCTGGCTGAGGCAACTTCCGCGGCGGCGACAGCAACCGCCCCTTCCGGCGCCTCGACGTATCTGTCACTCACCTTCGAAAGCGCCTTGCGGATGACGTCCGCACCACCGGCCTCGAGTTCGTCCAGCCAGTCCAGCGCGTCGTCGTTCTCAAACGGCAGGTAACCCCATGCACCCATCATTGCCCTTTCGGTATCTGGTTGCTGGCACCAATATGCCAGACGATACAAGATGCTCGTCACTCGCCACGATGAGGCGGGCGTGCCCGAGCCCACCCGTTGGTTCGATAGCCTCTCCTGTCCGGAACCGTGTGGCGCGGTTCTTGTGCGCGATACTTCTCCCTCACGTCGACCAGTCATACAATTTAGGAGCTGGGACGGCGGTGCCGTTGCAGGTCTGGCCGGATGTGGTGCCGCAAGCGGCCAAAATCTGTCATCTCGTCCCGAGCAGCTGCCGCAATGAAAACGAAAAGTCCCTACTGGATGCTGGCGGCCCTTGCTGCCGTCCTCCTTGTGCCTGGCTGTACCTATTCCACCGATGAGCCCGCGCCGTCATCAAGCTCACCGAGCCCCTTCGCTTTTCTGGAAAATCAGGTCGAGCTGTTCCTCGACGAGGGGGCGGCGGCCGCCGTCGTCCAGATCCGCTGGCCCGAGGGCGAGTGGTCGAAGGCCTATGGCGTCCGCGATCTTGAATCCAGAACGCCCGCGCAGCCAACGGACCGGATACAGATCGGCAGCGTCACTAAAACGATGACAGCGGTGGCGGTGTTGAAGCTCGTAGAGGACCACCTCATCGATCTCGACGACCCTGTCAATGACGTGATACCTGGATTCACGTCGGCGCTCAAGCCGCCGGCGCCAATTACCGTCAGGCAGCTGCTCAGTCATACGTCCGGCATGCCCGAGGTCAACGAGGCGGGGCCACAGGATGTCGACTTCCGCCCATTGATCTCCCAAAAGCTGACAATGGAGAGTGGGTTGAAGTTGGCTGGGACTCTCCCCTGGCCCGCCGCCAGCGTCGGAACTTTCAAGTACTCGAATACGAACTACCTTGCCCTCGGCCTCCTGATACAGGAACTTCGGCACGAGCCGTTCACCCAGGTCATGCAGGAGGAGGTCTTTGAACCGCTCGGGTTGAAGAATACGAGCCTGAAACCCGCCGACCTCACCGTGCCCGGACTTCTCCACGGATATGCCACCATCCGAGGAGAGCGGGTAGACGTCACGGACAACACCGCTTGGGCGGGTAACCCGGCTGGAGGGGCGACGTCCACTGTCGAAGACGTGAATCGTTTTATGTCCGCGCTCTTCACCGGCCGGGCGGTCTCGTCGGCATCGCTGAAGGAAATGAAGACCAGCCCTGGTTTCGCGCCCTACGGGTTGGGCATGTGGGAGCATGCGGACGGGTGCTCCAAGGAGTCGAGATACGAGGGTCTCGGCTCGCTCTGGGGCCATCAAACGACAGCCGTCAGCAGCGCTGATGGGCGGTACCAGGCAACGATGACCGTGACGGTGCCACCGTTGCCGACCGGACTCGAGGACCCAGCCAGTGAGGAGAAGCGCAGTTTCTTGAACGGTCGGATGGAGTCGACTCTCAACGAGGCCCTGGATCGCCTCTGCAAGCCGGCCGGCTGATGAATCACCGCCGGGTCCCGTTCTTTTAAACATGATGGAACTCTGGCATCGAGGCGCCCGATTGCATTCAACGACGGGGCCTAAAGTCGAACCGGCTGAGAACATCTTCGACAGAAGACTTATCTGGGAGGGCGTTTAGCCACCGGCCCAATGGCTAAAATTTCCCCCGCCTACAGCGCGTTCATCGTCGTCTTTGCCACAGCGCAGACAACGCTTGTACAACCGGCCGTCTTCGGAATGTTCGACATGCCACTTATGGCTGAAATTCAGCTTGCACAACAGGGCCTCAAACACAACCTTCTCCTGTCCCTATCTGACAAATAGAAATTGACGGCCTTTCGCGGACGCTGGAAGGTGCGGACAGATCTACCCCAGGGCAGTCCCCGGATGTCGGCTAGTTCATTTAGGGATTCGAGCCACGCTCCAGGGACACAGAGGGGTGTTGAGAAACCGGGAAGAGTGATCATCGCGCTGTCTACGGACGGAGATCTAACCTATCCCGCCTCCTCCGACTGGTCCTACCCAACCGCTGAACTCCCCTCCTCCTCTTTGGCGCTCATCATCGTCTTTTCCGCAGCGGAGGCAGCGCTTATACAAGCTGCCGTCTTCGGCGTGTTCGACGTGCCACTTATGGCTGATATTCAGCTTGCACCACAGAACCTCAAACATTGCCTACTCCGATCCGTGCAGTGAGCTGCCCTGCAATCTAATGATGGCCCTGATTCACTCCGGCCGGCACCGGCAAAAACTGGCCCTTCATCGGTTTCAGGACCAGCAGGAGCAATCCTCAGCCAGGAAAGGTGACGTGGTTGGCGGAATGGTTGGCGCCAAGTAGGTCGTGGTGGAACATGTTTGCGTCCTCAACCAGATCGTCGGCGACATTTCCAGGTGACCATCCATGAGTTCGTGGATGGTCACCTCCATGGTTTGCGATTGCTACTGCATTCCCCGTTGGGCATAGCGGGTCGAGTTGAGGTCCTGGCCCAGCGACGAGGGGATCACAGGATGCCCGCCGACCGCGTTTCGCTTTCGATGATCTTGCTGCCGCTGGTGCATTACTGGGTAACACGGAGGCCCCAATAGAATGTCAGACCCACCTTTCATAATGAACACATGGCAAGCGAAATGGTGGTTGAGGCTTTTGAGGTGATCGACGCCGCCATAGCCCTGCTCCGCACAGAGGTTAATCAGTCCCGTTACGGGAATCCCTCAGCGGCTGATCCACTGGCCGCCGTCGCTGACGCCTGCCTTGACATCCTGGCCGGGGTTGCACGTACGGAGGCCCGGGTCGCGGCATTGAAGTCGGCGGCAGTTGCTACGTACGCCGACTCCGCACGCTCCGCGGCTCCAGCCGGCAGGCCGGTTCAAGCGCAGGAAATGGCCATCGCTGCGGAGGTGGGGTGTGTACTCGCCATCGGCGACCGGGCAGCCGGCGCTCTACTGGCCCAGTCCTATGCCTTGTCAACGTCCCTGCCACTAACCCTGGCAGCCCTGCATGCCGGGAACGTGTCGTGGCATCACGCCCGAGTGATGGTGGACGAAACCGCAACCCTTGACTGCGAGGCCGCAGGGGCACTGGAATCACACTTCCTCCACCCGGACGTATGCAATGCTGACGGCAACTGCCCGGCTGGTGAAATGCCAGCCTATAGATTCCGGCGGAAAGTCAGGATCTGGCGGGAACGCCACCATCCGGACAGCATCGAGAAACGGCACATCAAAGGTGCACAGGACCGATGCCTGGAATACGCCCCGGAACAGGATGGCATGGCCCGGCTATCGGCTTACCTTCCCGCCGACCAGGCAAATGCGATCTGGAACCGATATACCGCCATCGCCCGCGGTCTGCAAGGTCCCCACGAAGACAGGACCCTCACGCAACTACGCGTAGACGCGTTCGCAGCGGCAGCCCTCCGACACGGTGGCGCCAAAACGGGTGCCGGGATGGGGGCATCCGGCAATGCCGAGGTCCCCACCCCCAGGACGGAAGTACTGGTTACCGTTCCAGTCTTCTCCCTGCTGGGGTTAACCGAAGAACCGGCGATGCTGGATGGGTACGGTCCCATTCCTCCCTCAATGGCACGGAAGCTTGTAGCCAATGGGGCGGACTCATTCCATCGGGTCCTCGTGGATCCAAGGGACGGGGCACCCTTGGAAATCGGCCGCACGAGTTATCGGCTCACCAAGCCCATCAGGAACTGGCTGCGGCTGCGCGACGGAAAATGCCCCTTCCCCGGCTGCAGCAACCATTCCCTCGACAATGAGGCAGATCACCTCCTGGCCTGGCACCACGGCGGAACCACCGGGATCAGCAACCTGGGACAGCCCTGCCCCAAACATCACAGGCTCAAACACGTCGCCGGTTGGAAACCAACGCGTGCGACCAAGGATGGGCCGCCCGGCTGGATCTCACCCTCAGGGCGCATTTACAAAAGCGAACATCAGGACTGGGAACCAGCCCAATGGCCGCCTTCAGTCCGGCCACGAGGTGGACAACGGCAACCGCCTTACCCACCCATGCCCACGAAGCCGGACGGGACAGTGGACCATCTTCACTGACCACCCTCCGTGGGAGAAGAATGCCTGCGCGCGTCTCTCAGTGCTGGATAGGCTCCCAACGGACCGCGCGGACGGCTGGGTTTCATCGGCGTTCCGAGGGTCGCAGGATGGTGTTCGCTGGCGTCCTGCAAGCCCCTGGATCCTGAAAAGCACAAGGGACCCTGCACTCGACGTGCAGAGTCCCTTGTTCACAGATACGAAGATATGGGGAGGATTCTAGAAGTCCCAGTCCTCATCCTCGGTGTTCACGGCCTTGCCGATCACGTAGGAGGATCCGGAGCCGGAGAAGAAGTCGTGGTTCTCGTCCGCATTCGGGGACAGGGCCGAGAGGATCGCGGGGTTCACGTCGGTGACGGATGCCGGGAACATCGCCTCGTAACCCAGGTTCATCAGGGCCTTGTTGGCGTTGTAGTGCAGGAACTTCTTCACGTCCTCGGCCAGGCCCACGCCGTCGTACAGATCGTGCGTGTACTGGACTTCGTTCTCGTACAGCTCAAAGAGCAGTTCGAACGTGTAGTCCTTGATTTCCTGGCGGCGCTCCTCGGACACGGTCTCCAGTCCGCGCTGGAACTTGTAGCCGATGTAGTAGCCGTGCACGGCCTCGTCGCGGATGATCAGGCGGATCAGGTCAGCCGTGTTCGTCAGCTTGGCGCGCGAGGACCAGTACATGGGCAGGTAGAAGCCCGAGTAGAACAGGAAGCTCTCCAGCAGCGTGGAGGCAACCTTGCGCTTCAGGGGGTCGTCGCCCTGGTAGTAGTCCATGACGATCTGCGCCTTCTTCTGAAGGTTTTCGTTCTCGGTGGACCAGCGGAAGGCTTCGTCGATCTCCTTGGTGGAGGCCAACGTGGAGAAGATCGACGAGTAGCTCTTGGCGTGCACTGACTCCATGAACGCGATATTCGTGTAGACGGCTTCCTCGTGCGGCGTCAGCGCATCCGGGATGAGGGAGACCGCGCCCACCGTACCCTGGATGGTATCCAGCAGGGTCAGGCCGGTGAAGACGCGCATGGTGAGCTGCTGCTCGGCCGGCGTCAGGGTGTTCCAGGACTGGACGTCGTTGGACAGCGGCACCTTCTCGGGCAGCCAGAAGTTGTTGACGAGTCGGTTCCAGACCTCCACGTCCTTGTCGTCCTGGATGCGGTTCCAGTTGATGGCCTCGACGTGGCTCAGAAGCTTGACCTTCTCGGTCATGTCATCCCCTCATTGTTGGGTGGTTCTCTAAGTTAAAGCGTACGACGGCGGGCGGTTGCCCGCCGTCGTACGCTCACGATTCGATTGAAGCTACAATCAAAGGGCGCAGCTCACGCAGCCCTCCACCTCAGTCCCTTCCAGCGCCATCTGGCGGAGGCGGATGTAGTAGAGCGTCTTGATGCCCTTGCGCCAGGCGTAGATCTGGGCCTTGTTGATGTCGCGGGTGGTGGCGGTGTCCTTGAAGAACAGCGTCAGGGACAGGCCCTGGTCCACGTGCTGGGTGGCAGCGGCGTAGGTGTCAATGATCTTCTCGTAGCCGATCTCGTACGCATCCTGGTAGTAGTCCAGGTTGTCGTTGGTGAGGTACGGGGCCGGGTAGTAGACGCGGCCGATCTTGCCTTCCTTGCGGATCTCGATCTTGGCAGCCACCGGGTGGATGGAGGACGTCGAGTTGTTGATGTAGGAGATCGACCCCGTGGGCGGGACAGCCTGCAGGTTCTGGTTGTAGATGCCGTGCTCCACGACGGAGGCCTTCAGCTCGCGCCAGTCATCCTGGGTGGGGATGTGGTGGCCCGCGAACAGTTCGCGGACACGCTCGGTCTCCGGGAGCCATTCCTGCTCGGTGTACTTGTCGAAGAACTCGCCGCTCGCATACTTGGAGTTCTCAAAGCCGCCGAACTTCTGGCCGGTCTCGATGGCCAGCCTGTTGGACGCCTGCAGGGCGTGGAACAGCACCGTGTAGAAGTAGATGTTGGTGAAGTCCAGGCCTTCTTCGGAGCCGTAGTGGACCCGCTCCCGTGCCAGGTAGCCGTGCAGGTTCATCTGGCCCAGACCGATTGCGTGGGACTTCGCGTTGCCCTCCGCCACGGACGGCACCGAGTTGATGTAGGACATGTCCGATACCGCGCTGAGCGCGCGGATGGCCGTTTCGATGGAGGCACCAAAGTTCGGCGAATCCATGGTCTTGGCGATGTTCATCGACCCGAGGTTGCAGGAGATGTCCTTGCCCACGGTCTGGTACGTCAGGTCCTCGTTGTACAGGGACGGCGTGGAGACCTGCAGGATCTCGGAGCAGAGGTTGCTCATGGTGATCTTGCCGGCGATCGGATTGGCCCGGTTCACCGTGTCTTCGAACATGATGTACGGGTAGCCGGATTCGAACTGGATCTCGGCGAGGGTCTGGAAGAACTCCCGGGCGCTGATCTTGGTCTTCTTGATCCGCGAATCGTCCACCATCTCGTAGTACTTCTCGGTGACCGAGACGTCGGAGAAGGGCACGCCGTAGACGCGTTCGACGTCGTACGGCGAGAACAGGTACATGTCCTCGTTCTTCTTGGCCAGCTCAAAGGTGATGTCCGGGATGACGACGCCCAGCGAGAGGGTCTTGATGCGGATCTTCTCGTCCGCGTTTTCCCGCTTGGTATCCAGGAACCGGTAGATGTCCGGGTGGTGGGCGTGCAGGTACACGGCCCCGGCGCCCTGGCGGGCACCCAGCTGGTTGGCGTAGGAGAAGCTGTCTTCGAGGAGCTTCATCACGGGGATGACACCGGAGGACTGGTTCTCGATCTGCTTGATCGGCGCGCCGTGCTCGCGGATGTTGGTCAGCGACAGGGCCACGCCGCCGCCGCGCTTGGAGAGCTGCAGCGCGGAGTTGATGCCGCGGGCAATGGACTCCATGTTGTCCTCGATGCGCAGCAGGAAGCAGGAGACGAGTTCGCCACGCTGGGCCTTGCCGGCGTTGAGGAAGGTGGGCGTCGCCGGCTGGAAGCGGCCGTCGATGATTTCATCCACCAGGCGGCTGGCAAGTTCTTCGTTGCCGCGCGCCAGGTGCAGCGCCACCATGCACACGCGGTCCTCGTAGCGCTCCAGGTAGCGCTTGCCGTCGAACGTCTTCAGCGTGTAGGACGTGTAGAACTTGAAGGCGCCCAGGAAGGTCTCGAAGCGGAACTTCTTCTTGTAGGCGCGGTTGAACAGCTCACGGATGAAGTTCATCGTGTACTGGTCCAGCGTCTCGCGCTCGTAGTACTGGTTCTTCACCAGGTAGTCGAGCTTCTCTTCCAGGTCATGGAAGAACACGGTGTTGTTGTTTACGTGCTGCAGGAAGTACTGGTGCGCGGCCTCACGGTCGGCGCCGAACTGGATCTCGCCGTTGGGACCATAGAGGTTCAGCATGGCGTTCAGCTCGTGGTAGCCCAGGCCCTTGTACGCGGCCGGCATCTCGGGCTTCTGTGCCCTGGTTACTTCTGTGTCTGCGACAGTCGTGTCCAAAACGTGTCCAATCCTTGGTTGACCCGGGTCACGTCGTCTGGCGTGCCCATTAATTCGAAGCGGTAGAGGTGCGGAACCCTGCACTTGGCAGCGATGATGTCGCCTGCCATGCAGTAGTTGTCGCCAAAATTCGTGTTGCCGGCGCCGATCACGCCGCGGATCAGCTGCCTGTTCTGCGGGTTGTTCAGGAACCTGATG
Organism: Arthrobacter sp. NQ7; assembly: GCF_029581595.2. NCBI lineage: Bacteria > Bacillati > Actinomycetota > Actinomycetes > Micrococcales > Micrococcaceae > Arthrobacter > Arthrobacter sp. NQ7. The sequence goes on from NZ_JARFXU020000003.1 coordinate 195,302, forward strand.
ACCTGCTTGGGGACGGAGCCTTCTCCCCCGGTGCCGCCGTAGGTGGGGACCACCAGCACATAGGGCCGGGTGGCGAGAAGGGGCGCGTCCTTGGCAAACAGTGGAATCCGGGCCGCGTCGCGGCCCAGCTTTGCCACGAAGCGGCTGGTGTTCTCCGATGCGGAGGAGAAATAGATGAGCCGGCTGTCGGTCACGGCCTCCAGCGGCCGGGCCGGCCCGCTGGCATCGAGTGGCAGGGCCGGCGGGGAGGCCTCCACACGCTGAGCCGCGTGGATTCCGGCAGCCGAGTGGATCGAATCAGCCGCAGGGCCCTGCTGTACTGCTGGTGCCGCGATGGATGTCACCTCAGCTGGTTGTTGGTTGCCGGCAGGAAGAGAGGACTTCCTAGGCGACGGAAGTAACGGCAGAAAGGGCCAGTTCCTCGATCTTGTCCGGGCGGAAGCCGGACCAGTGGTCCTGGTCGGTGACCACAACGGGTGCCTGCATGTAGCCCAGTGCCTTCAGGCGCTCGAGTGCCTCGGCGTCCTGGGAGATGTCAACGCTCTGGTAGGTGATGCCCTTCTTGTCGAGCGCCCGGTAGGTGGCGTTGCACTGAACACAAGCAGGCTTCGTGTAAACCGTTACGGTCATTGTCGCTGTCCCCTTAGTCGAAATCTTCGGCTGGTCCGGTGTCCCGGCCCAAGCTGTATGTAGATACTACATGTAGTGCAGACGCCTCTTTGGAACCCCAAGATGATGTATTACAAGTATGTCATTTAATGCACCGTTAATCCACAGGCAGGAGCCTTCAAAATGTCCGTGATCCCGGCGTTTTTGCGGACGGAATCCACATGCTGTGGAGTACTTAGCCACAATTAAGGCTTCCGCGTGTCGTGGAAAAGACGGCGTGTCGCACCCGTCCGCGGACAGCCCAGGGCAGCAAAAAAGGGGGCTCCGGGTGACCCACGGAACCCCCTCGGGTGAGCAAACGCACCCCCGGCTGTGCCTTACAGGATGGCCGGCCTGCTGCAGAGGATCTGCTCCACGCCCATCCGGCCCTCCGCGAAGCTGCGGAGTGCCCCCACCAGGTAAAGCCGCCACACCCTGACCACTTCGGCGCCCATCATGGCTTCGGCCCGTTCCTGGTTCCGGCTGAACGTGGCGTACCAGGCCTCGAGGGTGCGGACGTAATGGCGCCGCATCCCTTCCACCCCCTCGATTTCCAGGCCCGCGTCCTCCAGGAAGCCAAGGGTTTCGCCCACGGGACGCATATGCATGTCCGGGGCAATGAACGACTCGATGAACGGGCCGCCGCCCGGGTGCCTGCCGCGCCGGGACATCTGCTGGACCAGCACCTTGCCGCCGGGCACTACATTGTTGAACAGCGCCTTCGCGTACACGGGGTAATTCTTCTGGCCCACGTGCTCGCCCATCTCCAGGGAGGCAACGGCATCGAATGGCCCGTCCGGGACCTCGCGGTAGTCCTGGACCCGGATGTCAACGCGGCCTTCAAGCCCGTACTCCCTGATGCGGGCGTCGATAAATGCCTTCTGTTCGACGGACAGCGTGACACCCACCACCGACACGCCATAGTGGCGCGCGGCGTGCAGGCTCAGGGATCCCCAGCCGCAGCCGACGTCCAACATGCGCATCCCGGGGGCCAGGCCGATCTTGCGGCACACCAGGTCCAGCTTGTCCCGCTGGGCATCCTCCACCCCATAGCCTTCGCCCGGTTCACACAGCCAGTACCCGCTGGAGTAGGCCATCTGCGGATCCAGGATCAGGCCGTAGAAGTCGTTGCTGAGGTCGTAATGGTGGCTGATGGCGGCACGGTCACGGACCAGGCTGTGCAGGCGTCCCGTTACCTTCGCCTGCGTGGCGGGCGCCGCCGGCGGCGCCCCCAGCGCACCGGCCGCGCGGGCGATCCGGCCGATACGGGCCAGCACCGCAGGGGTTGGGCGGACTCCGGACAGCCGGCGGTGGCGCACCACCTCCCACAGCTGCTGCAGGGCGGAATTGAGGTCACCGTCGATGTCCAGTTCGCCGGTGACGTACGCCTGGGCTGCGCCCAGTTCGCCCGGTGCCCACAGCAGGCGGCGGATGGCATTGGGGCTGTTGAGCCGGACCACGGGCGCCCCGGCCGGACCGGCTTCGGAACCGTCCCATACCTTCAGTCGGACGGGAAGCTCACCGCCCACCACGGGCCGCAGCGCCTCGGCAATGGTTTCCGCGAGCGCCGCCGTCATTTGGCGGCTCCCGTACCGGGCAGGGTCTTCTTCCGGTCAAGGACGATCTGCTGCACGTCGAGGTATCCGGAGGCAAAGCCTGCCCGGGAGTAGCAGAGATAGAACAGCCACATCCGCTGGAAGACGGCGTCAAAGCCGAGCCGGGCCACCTCGTCCTGCCGTTCCATGAAGCGTTCCTCCCACAGGCGCAGCGTCTCGGCGTAGTGCTCCCCGAAGGCAAACCGTTCACGGACCTGCAGGCCCGTCTGCTTCTCGGTGATGTCCTCGATGGCGCGCACCGAGGGGATGACACCGCCGGGGAAGATGTACTTGTGGACCCAGGTGTAGCCCGTCCGGGTGGCGAGCAGGCGGTCGTGCGCGATGGTGATGGCCTGGATTGCCACCTTGCCACCCGGAGCCAGGACGCGCTCGATGGTCTGGAAGTAGGTGGCCCAGTACTGGTAGCCCACGGCCTCGATCATCTCGACGGACACCACGGCGTCGTACTCCCCTTCCACGGCCCGGTAGTCCTTGAGGTCGATGGTCACAGCGTCGGTGTAGCCGGCGTCGGCAACGCGTTTCCGCGCCAGCTCCTGCTGCTCGCTGGACAGGGTGACCGAGTAGACGGTGGCTCCGCGGGCGGCGGCGCGCAGCGCCAGCTCACCCCAGCCGGTGCCGATCTCCAGCACCCGCGTTCCGGGCCCGACGCCGGCCTTGTCCAGCAGGCGGTCGATCTTGGCCTGCTGCGCGGCGGCGAAGCCATCGCGCGTGGGGTGCCCGGGTGAACCGTTGCGGGTGGGAAACAGCGCACTGGAGTACGACATGGTGGGGTCGAGGAACGTCTCGAACAGTTCGTTGGACAGGTCGTAGTGCCGGGAGATGTTGGACCGGGTGTTTTCGGGGGAGTTGCGCTCGCTGCGCGGCTGGCGGGGAAGGAACAGGGCCCTGAGCTTCTGGAGGTATCCGGGAACCAGGGTTCCGGCCGTTGCGGCGAAGACCTCCAGGACGGCCGTCAGGTTTTCGGCATCCCAGTCCCCCGCCATGTACGCCTCGCCGAAGCCGATAAGCCCGCCGTCCCCCAGCCGGCGCGCGAAGTCGTCCGGGCGGTGGATGGTCATGACCGGGACAACGCTCCCTGCCGGCGCGGAGCCAAGGACCTGCCCGTCGGGGTACCGGACCTCGAGTGGAAGGCGCCGGACGGCGGCCTTGAAGATGCCCTCGGCAACCCGGGCAGCGATTCCGGCCTTGAGTCCGTCCGGGACGGTGGCGATCCCGGGCCAGACCGCGGGGTCGATGACGGCGGGGGCCTGGGGCACGGTGTAGGGAACGCTCCCGTCCACGGCTGCAGCGGTTCCATTGTCGTCGGTCATTGTCATTGAACTGCCTCCTGTGAGGTGTGGTGTGGCCTGGCAACGACGGGAAGGCGTCTTGCCCAGAGTTTAATGCCCTGCACCCTGATCAGGGCGGATACCAGCAGCGGCGCGGCCGGGACGCGGATGGCTGCTGCCAGGATGTTGCGGACGGTGGCCGGGTGCCGGCGCCCGTCCATGGTGGCGACGAAGGGCCGGTGCCCTTCCCGCTCAAGGATGATGGACACAGCCAGCCGGTCTCCGGGCGCCGGAAGCTTCATCCGGTACAGCCCGTCGACGTCGTTAAAGGGTGAAACGTAGAATGCCTTCGGCACTGAGGCGCGCCCGGCGGCGTCGGTCCGCAGCAGGTAGCAGTGCCGCTCGCCGTAGGTGTTGTGGACCTCGGCCACCACGCACTGCAGTTCCCCGCTGGACCGGTAGCACCAGAACAGCGTGAGCGGGTTGAAGACGTAGCCGAAAACCCTGGCGCTGGTGAGCATGTGGATGGGGCCGCCGTCGGGCTCAATGCCCTGGCTCCGCAGGTAGCGCTCCACGTTGGTCCGGAAGCCGGCGGCGGGGTCGCCCAGGTGGTCCCCGGCGCGGAAGACGGCCAGCGGCCGCAGCAGGAACGGCAGGCGCGGAAGGTCATCCACGTCCACGAACCAGCTGTAGCTCCGGTAGGTGAACGCATTCTTCAGTGGGGAACGCCGTACATGTGAAATGGACGTGCGGTAGATCGCGGCGCGCATGGTCATGCAGGTTCGGCGGCCAGCAGGTTCCGCTCCCCCTCGCCGCTGGCAGCGCCGGGGGCGTGGAGTGCCGGCCAGGTGCGGCCGAGCCTTTCGGCGGCGCGTACCCCGGAGAGGGCGCCGTCCTCGTGGAAGCCCCAGCCAAGGTAGGCCCCGGCGTAGGCGATGCGGTTGTCGGCCAATGCCGCGATGGCCTGCTGGGCCTGGAGCGATTCGGGGGTGTACTGCGGGTGTTCGTAGACCATCCGCTCCAGCACGGCGTCGTCGGCAATGAGTTCCGATTCGCCCAGGCTGACCAGGTAGGGCCGCCCGTCGGCCGGCCGGAGCCGCTGGAGCCGGGTCAGGTCGTAACTGACCAGGACCTTATCGGGGCGGGCATCGCAATCCGGAAGCCGGTAGTTCCAGGACGCCTTGGCGTTGTCCGAGCCCGGCAGGACCGCCGGGTCCTGGTGGAACACCGTGTGGTTCACCGAGTAGGGCATTCCGCCCAGGGCTTCCTTCTCCTCCGGAGTGGCGTCGGCCAGGAACCCGAGTGCCTGCGCCGGATGGGTGGCAATCACGACGGCGTCGTACTCTTCCAGCCCGTTGGCCGTTGCCAGTTCCACACCATCCGGGGTGCGCCGGATGGCGGTCACCGGGGTGTTGAGGCGGACGTCGGCCAGGGTCGCGGCGAGCTTCTCCACGTACCGGGCTGAACCGCCGGTTACCGTCCGCCACTGCGGCGAACCCTTGACGCCGAGCATGCCGTGGTGGCCGAGGAACGTGAACAGGTAGCGTGCCGGATAGGCCAGGGCGGTGGTCGGGTCACAGGACCAGACAGCGCTGACCACGGGGGTCATGAAATGGGAGATGAAGTAGGGGCTGAACTTTTCCCGTTCAAGGAACGCGCCAAGCGTCAGTTCCGGTACCTGCACGCCGCCGCTGACGGCCGACGGCGGCGCGGCCTTCAGCAGTTCCCTCGCCTTCCGGTAGAAACGGGTGACCTCCAGCAGCATCAGCAGGTAGCGTCCACGCAGCAGGCTTGAGGGCCGGGCGATGATGCCGCGGGCTCCTTCACGCGCGCCGGCGTACTCCAGTCCGCAGCCGTCACAGCGGATGGACATGCTCATTTCCGAGTCCTGGGTTTCCACGCCGAGTTCGGCGAACAACCGCAGCAGGGTGGGGTAGGTCCGTTCGTTGTGCACGATGAAACCGGTATCTACGCCGATGACGCTGCCGTCAGGCTGCTGCATGTCATGGGTGTGGGCATGGCCGCCCAGCCGCGAATCCGCTTCGAACAAGGTGACGTGGTCCTGGCGGTTCAGTACGTAAGCGGCCGTTAAACCTGCCACGCCGCTGCCGATGACGGCCACGCGTCGCGGTCCGCCTGCGCTTCCTGCTGGGTTGGGTGACATTCATGCTCCTCTGCTGAACATTTGCCGCTGTTGCCGGGTATACAGAGGACTATTCGGTGCGGCACCGGCAACGGATGGGTGCAGTACTGTGGGCTGGTGGTAAATCCCGTGCACCTGAAGACCCTCCTGGAGGTCACCCGGCTGGGTTCGTTCGCCGCGGCGGCCGCGACCCTCGGCTACACGGCCTCCGCCGTCTCGCAGCAGATGTCCGCGCTGGAACGGGAGACGGGCGTAACCCTCTTCAAGCGGTCGGCGCGGGCCGTGGTTCCCACGGAGGCCGCCGTCGTCATGACCAGGCACGCGGCGAAGGTGCTCACGGACATCGAGGCCCTGATGGCTGCCGCCTCAAGGACGCAGGATACGGAAAGCCAGGAGCTGCGGCTGGGGATCTTCCCCAGCCTTGCCACCTATGTGCTCCCCCGGATCCTGAAGAATCCGGCGTGGAAGAAGCTCGGCATCGACCTGCGGGTGTCCGTGGCGGAGCCTGGGCAGACCATCCAGGGGCTGCGGACCGGCGGCGACCTGGACCTGGCCGTGGTGTTCCAGGTGGGCCAGACCGGCTTTGCCTGGCCGAACACCATCAACCGGCAATGGATCGGCGATGACGATTTCCGTGTGGTGCTGCCGGCCGGCTGGGGCTTCCGGGCCGACGCCAAGGTGGCGGCCGACCATCTGTCCGAAATGCCGTGGATCATGCACCACCCCGGCACCAGTGACGCCATGGTGATCGAGCGGCTGTTCGCTGGCTGCAACCTGCATCCGCGGGTGGTGGCGCACAGCGACGATTTCCACGCCAGCCTGGAAATGGCCGCCGCGGGACTGGGCGCCGCCCTGGTGCCGGAGCTCGCACTGCGGAACAAGCCGGCGGGGGTGGTGGTGCTGGACGTACCGGAAATCCGGCTGGCCCGGAACGTGTTTGCCCTGCTCATAAATGACCGCAAGACGGCGCGCGTGCAGCTTTTCGTCGACCTTCTGGCCGAAACCCTCGCAGGGATGCGCACCGCGGTGAATTAGCGCCGAACGCTGGAATGGTCTGCCCTTCGGGTCTATGTTGAGACTATGAACAAGGTAGCGAGCCAGCACTTTGGGGAGATCGAGCTCAACCACGGCGTGGACCATCTCTTCGCCGCGAAGCACGAGCTGCGCGGCCACCCGCTGGAACTCGACCTGAACATCACAGCCCACGACCACTTCGATGAGGCCGCGCTCCGCAAGGTCGAGTACCGGCTCCGCTTCCTCCCCGAACTCGTTGACGAGGTCCGGGAAATGATTGCCGAAGAGCTGGAGCAGGAGGGCACCAGTCCCCAGGAGTACCTTCATTTCCACTGCAATGCCCTCAAGGAAGAGCACCTGCACAAGGTTTTCGGCGTCCAGGACCGCAGCCAGCTCACCAATGACGTCTTCTTGAAAGCCCTCAAGCTGGGCCATGTGGGGATCTACCCGGGCCAGCCGGAACGCTACTTCGTCCTGGATTTCACCCTGGGCGAGCATTTCACCGACGAGGTCCTGGTGGCATCCGCCGACCAGGACGGCGTGGTGGACGACGAGATTGTCTGGGAGTCCTGAAGGGACTGCTTCAAGCACAACGGCGGGCAACCCATGGAGACGGTTGATGGCGGGCGGAAGACCTGGCGGCTGGCGTCGTCGCTGCTTCTCGCCGGCGTAGTGGTCTCGATCCTGGCGGGCGTGCTGCACGCGGAGTCCCATGACGCGAACGACCATGTTGCTTCCTTCACCGCCTATGCCAACAGCGGGATCTGGACCGGCGTGCACCTGGGCCAGTTCGTAGGCATGGCCTTGGTGGGGGCGGGGCTGGTGTCCATGGCCGGCGCCTGCGGGGTGCAGCGGCATGGATTGGCGTGGACCGCACGCTTCGGGGCGCTTTCCGCCGCTGCGGCGGTTGCGCTCTACGGCGCCCTGCAGGCGGTGGACGGGGTGGCCTTGAAACAGGCTGTCGACGCCTGGGCTGCCGCTCCGGAACCGGACAAGGCCTCCCGTTTTGCCACGGCTGAGGGCATCCGCTGGCTGGAGTGGGGCATGCGCAGCTACCAAAGCATCCTGCTGGGTGCCGCGATGGTCATGCTGGGAATCGCCGTAGCCGCAACACACCGGGTCTCCCGGATTGCCGGCTACCTGCTGGCAGTATCCGGCCTCGCCTACCTGGTGCAGGGATGGATCATCGGGGAATCGGGATTTTCGGCGGCGAACTCCGTGCCGACGCTGGTGGCGATCGTGGCAGTGGTGGTCTCTGCCGTGTGGCTGGCAGCCGCCGCATGGCGGATGAAGCGGCAGCCGGCAACGGCCGGCCACGTAATGTGACCGGCCGTTCACCCGCTTCTTAAGGTTTGGACAGGCTCAACCACCCCGGGTTGAGCATGCCGGCAATCGGTTCTACTTCGCCCCCGCATCCGACGACGCCCCGGCAGGCTTTGCGCCGCTGTCCCGCCTCGAGGACGTCCTGCCCGTCTACGTTCAGCTGAAGCTCGCCGAAGCCGGTGCCGGCTGGGTCCAGCTCGACGAGCCCGCCCTGGTGGTCGACCGGCTGCCGTTGCGGCTGTGCCGCGGAAGGGCGAGCTTGTCCAGGACGTCCAGGGCGCTTTGGTGTTCGTTGAACGTGTAGATGTGGATGCCGGGGGCGCCGGCGTCAAGGGCGGCGTTGGCGAGGTCGACGGTGGCGTCGACGCCGATGTGCAGCCGCTCGAGGTCCGTGTCGGCGGCGGCCAGGCGTTCCATGAGTTCCGCCGCCGGCTCCACGCCGGTCAGTTCGCCCAGCCGGCGCAGGCGCCGGAGGCTGGTCAGCGGCATGACGCCGGGGATGATCGGAATGGTTACGCCGGCACGCCGGGCGCGGGCCAGGAGGTCCGCGTACTGCTCGGTCTTGAAGAACACCTGGGTGATGGCGAAGTCCGCGCCGGAGCGCTGCTTGGCCAGCAGGACCTCAACGTCGTGCTCTTCGCTGGGTGACTCCGGGTGCCTGGTGGGGTAGGCGGCGACGCCCACGGCGATCTTTCCGGCACAGAGCAGGGCTGAACGGCGCTGCTCGACACGGCGGATGAGTTCGATCAGGTCCTGGGCGTACCGGAGTGATCCGGCGGCCGGGGCGCTGGCGTCCTTGGGAAGATCTCCCCGAAGGGCCAGGATGCCCCGAACCCCGGTGTCCAGCAGTTCTCCCACAATGGCGGCGAGTTCCTGGGGGGTGTTGCCCACGCAGGTCAGGTGGGCCAGCGGCCGCAGGGTGGTTTCCAGCAGGAGCCGGTTGATGAGGTCGACGGCGGTGTTCCGGTTGGATCCGCTGGCACCGTACGTCACGGAGACATAGTCCGGCCCGGTGGTCTCGAGCTCCCGGATGGTGGTCCACAGGGTTTCGGCCGCCGCGGGAGAACGCGGCGGAAACAGCTCGTAGGAGAGCGCCACCGGGGCGGTGTCGGAGAGGTTGGGATGTGCGTCGCTAAGGCTTGGTGGTGACATTTGCGTCCTTGGCTTTGGGCCATTGACGTCTCCCGGACGGAAAATCAGGGAAACCGGCAATGAATTTGAGTTTGGGGAACACGGAGGGACTCCACCAGGGACGCAGCCGTGACTGTTACGCCTTGAATGAAGTAGTCCGTGAGCAAATGTCAGGCCCACATGGGGGCACCCACACCCTCCGTGACGGAGGATCGCTGACACGTTACCGCGGTAACTTGTGGACGACTCTATGGGGCGTTGCGGGGCCGGGACAAGTTGGAACCGAATTAAGACACAGTTTTACTGGATCTTTTCCAGACCGGCAGAATTTTCTTCGCCCACGCCTACCAGGGGCGGTCCGGCGCCGCTCCCCCGCCGCCGTCCAGGTATTCCCCGCGTTCCCGGCTGCCGTTCCTTTCCCGCTCCGCCCCGCGCGCGCTGTCCTGCAGTTGCTGCAGCCGGCTTTGCTGTGCATCTTCGGTCCCGTCCGGGGCGGACTCCGCCGGCCCCGTAGGCTGGTCCGCAGGTTGTCCGGCCGCCCCGAGCTTGCCTTCCAGCCGGTCCCTGGCATCCGCCAGCAGGCCGCTGGCTTCCGGTGCCACGGAGCCGCAGGCGTCAGGCGCCTGGCCCGCTGCCGCCAGAGCTTCCGTGTAAAGAGGGACGGCCGACGCCGGGTCCCCGGCCTGCAGCTGCCGGTCACCGAGGCGTTCAATCGCCAGCACCAGGTTCACGCGGATGAGGCAGGAGTCGGGCGAGCCATCCGGGGCCATGCCCAATGCCTTTTCAAACCGGGTCCGGGCAGTGCTGTAGTCCCCTTCCAGCACTGCGGCGTCACCGGAAGCGAACGGGCCTTTGTGCGGTTCGACGATGTTGGCGATGCCAAGTCCGCCCGCAGCTGCATCCACGGCACGGGCGTCACCGGCGGCGAAACCTGACGCCGCCTGGCCGCCGAGGATGGCCAGGCTGAGGAGTTTGGCGGCGACGCACAACGCCAGGAGCACAGGCAGTGCCGACCATGCCAGCAGACGGCGCCTCCGGTCGATGGCGGTCACCGCGCCGCCTCCTGTCGGCGGGTTGGCCGGAGGCCGTGCAGCTGCCGAAGGATGCCTGCGGCGTCCGGCAGGGCGGCGAGGAAGGCGCCGGCGGCAAGGAGCCAGTAGAGTTCCGCGGCGGCAGCCACGGATTCGGGCCCGTCGGTCCGGTCCACCGCACCGGGATGGGCCTTCTGCAGCAGGTCCGCCACGGAACCGACTGCGTCCCGGTGCACATACGGCACGCCAAGCTGGTCCGCAATGCGGCGCAGCCGTTCCTCGTCGATGACGGACAGCGCGTCGCCGGTGCTGCCGGCACGGTTGTCCTGGACGTACCCTCCGCTGCGCCCGCCTGCGGGACCTCCATCGGCGGTCCCGTCGTCGGACCCACCCCCTGTGTCTTCCGTCGAATGGGTGTCGTCCATCAAACGGGTGTCGTTCGTCAATCCGGTGTTTTTCTTCATCCGGCCCCCCGCGGCCGTTCCGTAACCCAGCACCGCTCCCCCTGCCACCAGCCCGCCGTCGAGCGTCATGGCTTCCGGTTCCTTGCCGCTGGTCTGTTCGCCGTCACCCAGGTAGTACACCAGCTGCGGCCGGGAGGGGTGGCTGTCCCGGGCCGCGGCCAACCGCTCAGCGAGCACGTGCCTGGCCGCCGTGATGCTGCTGCCCCTGGCGTAGGCCGTCACCTGGGGTTCCAGGACGTCGGTGATGGTTTGCAGGGCCAGGGTGTCGGTGCTGAGCGGCATCCGCACGTGCGCTGTGGTGTCGAAGGTAATCACGGAGAAGCGGGCACCGGGCAGTTGTTCCGCGATGGCCATGATGTCCTTCCTGGCACCCTCCAGGCGCGGCCTGCTGTTGCCGTAGTCCTCGGCCACCATGCTGGTGGTGGTGTCCACCACGAAGAACACGTTCAAGTCGGCGGTTGCGGCCGGCACGGTTCCGCCGGGCAGGCCGGGCCGCAACAGCGCCGCCAGGAGCAGCAGGAGCACAGCTCCCCGCCGCAGCCACGACCGCCGGTGTGCCCGGAAGCCCTGCAGCCGCCAAAGGACCAGGCACAGGACCAGCGCGGCCAGCAGCGCAACAGCGAGGGGCAGGCCCGGGATCTCCGAGAAGACGGCGCGCGGCGCACCCTGGATCGCTGCCGTTTCGGTCTGCTCTACGGCGCCCACGATGCCGGCCACTGCCCCAGGATTGTCCAGAGCATAGTAGGCGCCGCCGGTTGATTGCGCGGCGGCACGCAGCCGGGCCCCCGGCTGGTCGCCGTCCGCGCCATAGTCCAGGTCCGCCGGGTTCAGGGCGTAGACGTGGACGAACCGGTCCCTGGCCAGCTGGGCTGCCTGGTCCAGGGTCATGATCGGTTCGCCGGAGAGGAAGTTGTCCGTGGCCAGCACCACGGACAGCGAGCGCTGCGGCCCTTCCTGCGGCACCTCCCGCGGCGGAGCTGTGCCGGGAGGGAAACTGTTGAGGCAGGACGCCAGGCCGTCTCCGATCAGCGACGAGCCCCGGCCATTCCAGGTGCCGTCCAGGAAGCCGGAGCTTCCGGGTTTTCCGTCGAAGGCGTCTTTGGCGGCGCTGAGCTGCTCCCGGGCATAGGCATAGTCGTCGGTCAGCGGAAAGACCTGGATGGCGCTGCTGTCGAAGATGGTGAGGCCGATCCGCTCGCCGTCGAACTTTTCGGCCAGCTTCGCGAACACGTCCACCACCGCGGCATCGGCGCTGCTCATGGATCCTGATGCGTCCAGGCAGAGCATGACGTCGCGGTTGTGCTGCCCGGGGCTGATGGTGGTGACGTCGATGGGACGTGCTGCGGCTGTTGCCGCCGCAACAAGCAATACCGCGCACGCTGTTCCCGCCATGGCCAGCCGGCGCCGGTACCGGCGCAGGGCCGCCTGGTATTCCGGCAGAGCGGTGAGCCTGTCGGCGTGGGCCACGGGCCGTCGTCGCACATTGGAGCCTCTGTTGCGCCGGAGGGCGGCCCACACCGCCGCTCCTGCCGCAAGCGCCGCCACCGGCAGCAGCCACCAGAACATCAGCGCCATGCGCGCACCGCCGCTGCGGCTTTGGCGGCGGACGCGGCCACGGAGGGAGGTGGCCCCGGGCCGAACTCTGCGGGGTACAGTGCTTCGACGACCTCGGCCGCGGCCGGCAGCGGGTGCCGGGCCAGGTCCTGGTGGGTCATCCTGGTGGCATCCACTCCGGTGGCGTCCCGGACGAACCCGCGCAGCAGGAGGCTGATCTGCTGGTGCGCGGTCCGTGCATCGAGGGCGCCGGCCGCGGCCTCCCGGTCCACGTCCTGGATGCGCTGCAGGTAGGCCGCCTTAAGCGCCGGCAGGTCGGTCAGGGTGGAGCGCGCGCTGCCTTGGCGTGGCGGCGGGGCGGTGCGGGTACCGGCAAACACGGCCACGTACCAGGCAGCCACCAGTGCCAGCAGGGCCAGGCCGCACCACAGCCAGAGCGGACTGTAGTGGAGGGGACCGTAGAACCCGGAATTATCCTGCACGGCGGTGCCTCTCCAGGAGCGCGAAAAGGGCGGTAAGGACGTCCCCGCTGCCTTCCACTTCCCCGTCCGCGATCCCGGCAGCGCGGAGCATGGCCCTGCGTCCGGTATCCCGCTCGGCGGTGGCCTTTGCATAGGCGTCAGCTACCTCGGCGGACAGGGCCGGCTGTGAAGCCAGCCGGGAGGAATCGGCCACACTGTAGGACTCCGCGCCGGTGTCCGGATTCCAGACCGGGTTCCAGCCGTTCCCGGCGCCCCGGGAGGGTGACAGGTCGGCATCCCGCACCGTCAGCCAGAGGACTTCGTGCTGGGCGCGGAGCCTGCGCAGCAGCTTTGCGGTGGCCGGGTCCCCCGCCAGTTCGTCCGCCACGACGAAGAGCAGGTGGCGGCCCGTGATGTTGCGTGCCACGTAGTCGAGCTGGTCCTCGATCCTGCTGGCAGCCCCGTCAAGCGTGGTCTGCGAGTCCACGTGCCGCAGCAGCCGTTCCAGGTGGGCCTCGCCGCCCTTGGCCGGAAGCTGGCGGGTGGCCGAGGAGTCCCCGCACACCAGCCCCACCAGGTCGCCGTGGCGGTGGGCCAGGTAGCCCAGGACCCCCAGTGCCAGCACGGCAATGTCCTTTTTCACTTCACCGGACCGTGCCTCCGCCGCCATGTTGCGCCCCGTGTCCGTGATGAGCAGGACGGTCTGCCGCCGGACGGCCACATACCGCCTGATCAGCGGTGAGCCGTGGCGCGCGGACGCCTTCCAGTCGATGTCGCGGACGTCATCACCCGGCACGTAGGCGCGCAGGTCGTCAAAGTCCAGGCTGCGTCCCCTGAAGACGGAACCGTATTCGCCGTCGAGCATCCCGCGTGCTTTGCGGTGCGCGAAGATGGCCATTTTCGACTTGACCCGGTGGAGGAGGCTCGCCATGGAGGTTCAGGGGGTCTGGACGGCGGCGACGATGGCGTCAATCACGGTCTCCACCGGGACCTGCTCCGCCACGGCGTCGAAATTCAGGATCAGCCGGTGCCGCAGTACCCGGTGTGCCAGGGACCTGACGTCCTCGGGAATGACGTGGTCCCGGCCGTTCAGCAGGGCCACCGCACGGGATGCCTGGCTGAAGGCGATGCTGGCACGGGGGCTGGCGCCGAACTCGATGAACCCGGCGAGCCTGGCGTCGATGTACTGGGAGGCGTTCCGCGTGACGTACACCAGCCCCACGATGTAGTTGATGACCGCCGGGTCGATGTAGATGCGCCGGGTCAGCTGCTGGATCTCCGTGATGGCGTCCAGGGACGCGGCGGCCGGCGGCTTTTGCGCAGGGGTGAAGACGCCGGCGTCGATCCTGCGGATGACCTCGGCTTCTTCAGCTGGTGTGGGGTAGTCCAGCACATCTTTGAGCATGAAGCGGTCCATCTGGGCCTCGGGCAACTGGTAGGTGCCTTCCTGCTCGATGGGATTCTGGGTGGCCAGGACCAGGAACGGCGAGGGCAGGGGGTAGTCCTGTCCGCCGATGGAGGTCTGGCGTTCCTGCATGGCTTCCAGCATGGCGCTCTGGGTCTTAGCGCTGGAGCGGTTGATCTCGTCGAGCAGCACGATGTTGGCGTGGACCGGGCCCAGCTGGGTCCGAAAGGTTCCTTTCGCTGCGTCGTAGATCTGGGTTCCCACGATGTCGCTGGGCAGCAGGTCGGGGGTGCACTGGATGCGCCGGAACCCCGCGCTGACGGCGTCGGCCAGGGTTTGGGCGGCCGTGGTCTTCGCCAGGCCCGGGACGCTCTCGAGCAGGATATGGCCGCCGGTCAACAGGCCCACCAGAAGGGACTCACGCAGCCGTGCCTGGCCCACCACCTTCGCATCGAAGGTGCGCGAGATGTTGCCGGCCACCTGCTGTGCCCTGGCCAGCTCCGCCGGCTGGATGGTTGCTGGCATGCTGGTCGAAAGCACTGTTCCCCCTGGTGACGGTGTTGGGACTGGGCCGGCCCTGTCCCGCCCGCCATCCTATCCAAGCGGACCACCTGAAACCCGGCAATGGGCACCCCTCCCCATGCGGGGCCGGCAGGTCTATTCTTTTGCCATGATTGAGCTTCCAGCCAGTTACAAGGAATATCTCGCCGACAAGAACGAGCACTTTGTCGATACGGTCAGGCCGGTCCTGATGCAGTCGGCAGCGGAGAAGCTGCACGGGGTCCGTGTGGTCAACAACCCCACCGGCCACCAGGCGCACCTGGACGACACCCTGCCGTTCGGCGTTGTGCTCGAGGATATCGATTAGCCCCTGACAGCCCCCGCGAGGGCCATCGCATTGCCGGACCCGCGCGCGACGAGCACGTAAAGCGCCAGGACCGGGATGGAATAGAGAATTGAAAACGCGGCCAGCTGGCCGTATGCGACTGCCCCGTGCTGGCCGAAGAAACTGAAGATGGAGACGGCAGCCGGCTGCCGGTCCTCGGACAGCAGGAGCACGAACGGGACGAAGAAGTTCCCCCACGCCTGGATGAACACAAAGATGAACACGACGCCTAGGCCCGGCCGCATGAGCGGCAGCACGATGGACCGCAGCGCACCCAGCCGGGAGGCACCGTCCACCCAGGCCGCTTCCTCCACCTCCAGCGGCACGGAGTCCATGAAATTCCTGGTCATCCAGATGGCCATGGGCAGGCTCGTGGCGGCCAGGAACAGAACGGTGGCGGCCGGCGAGTCGAGCAGCCGGAACTGCACGAACAGGCCGTAGACCGGGACCATGATGGCGGTGACGGGCAGGCAGGTGCCGAAGAGGATGCCGTACATGAACGGGGTGTTGAAGCGGGACCGGTAGCGGGACAGCGGATAGGCGGCAAGCACGGCCGCGGCCAGTGTCACTACACCCGTCCCGGCTGACAGCAGCAGGCTGTTCCAGAGTGGCCGGAACAGCAGCGCAGGGGTGAACACCGCGGCAAAATTATCCAGGCCCGGCCGCTCCGGAATCCTGGTGGCGTGGCCCGCTGCGGGATCCAGCGAACCGAACACCAGCCACAGCAGCGGCAGCAGGAAGCAACCACCGATCAGCAGCAGGACCAGGTCCGCCCAGGCGCTGCCGCGTTCGCGGGCGGTCCCCCGGCGTGCGGCCGGGTGCAGGGGCCGCCGCTCCCGTACGGCCGCGGTCACGGCTTCTGCTCCCTCAGCAGCCGGAGGTAGGCTGCCCCGAACACGGCTCCGATGAGGATCAGGACCGTGGCCACGGCGGTGCCGTAGCCAATGTCACCGAACTTGAAGGCTTCCTGGTAGGCCAGGACCGGCAGCGTGGTGCTGGCGTTGGCCGGTCCGCCGGCCGTCAGGACCCAGATCAGCGTGAAGACCGCCAGGGTCTGCAGCGTGACCAGCATCAGGTTGGTGGCGATGCTGCCCCGGATCACGGGAAGCGTGATGAAGGAGAACCGCTGCCAGGCGCCGGCCCCGTCCATGTGGGCGGCTTCGAGCAGTTCGGCCGGCACGCTGTTCAGGGCTGCCCGGTAGACGAGCATGGAGAAGGCGGTTCCCCGCCAGACGTTCGCCAGGACGACGGCGGCCATGGGCACGGCATAAAGCCAGTCAACGTCCGGCGCCCCGAACCGGCCCAGCAACTGGTTGAGCGTGCCGTCCCGGCTGAAGAAGGCATAGGCAGCGAAGGCGGCCACGATTTCCGGCAGGACCCAGGCGGCCACGACGGCGGTTCCCACGGTGGCCGCTACAACCGGACGTGCGCGGCGCATGAGGACCGCAAGGGCCAGCCCCAGCACGTTCTGGCCCAGAACGGCCGATCCCGCCACGAACAGGACGGTCAGCCCAAGGGAGAGCGGAAAAACAGGGTCCTGGGCCAGCCGCTGGTAGTTCTCCAGGCCCACCCACTCAGGATTCCTGGCGTGCCGGCCCGTGAGCGCGGCATTGGTGAGCGAAGCCTGGAACGCCCACAGCACCGGACCGGCGAGGAAGACGAGCAGCAGCACGACGGCGGGCAGCACCGGCAGGTACCGAAGCACGTGCCGGCGGCGCGGGGTGGCCGGCATGCTACTTCCGGATGGTCTTGTCGCCGCCCACGATGCCCGCCACCGCGGTGTCATAATCGGCCGCTGCCTGTTCCGGGGTCCTGCTGCCGGTGATCACGGCCTCGGTGGCTTCCTGCACGGCGGCTGAGATCCGGGGGTAGTCCGAAGTGGCGGGCCGGTAGTTGGTGACGGCGACCAGTCCGGAGACGTCCTTCACGAACGGGTTGGCCGCCTGGT
This sequence comes from Arthrobacter sp. NQ7, assembly GCF_029581595.2. Classification (NCBI taxonomy): domain Bacteria; kingdom Bacillati; phylum Actinomycetota; class Actinomycetes; order Micrococcales; family Micrococcaceae; genus Arthrobacter; species Arthrobacter sp. NQ7. The sequence continues at coordinate 212,194 of NZ_JARFXU020000003.1, forward strand.
AGCCAGGGTCGGCGGCGACGTCGGTGCGCACGGCGATCTGCGAGCTGGCAACGGTGAACCCCAGCGAGTTTTTCGCATTGAGCGCGGTGGTGAGGAAATTGAAGGCGAGATCGGGCTGCTTGGTTTCCGCGCCGACGGCGAGGGTCCATCCGCCGGACATGCTGACGGCCCCGGGTGCCGCACCGTTTTGGGTGGGGAACGGAGCCACACCCATGTCGTCCCCGTACGCCGGCCATTCGTAGCTGCCGCCCTTTTGCCAGAACGACGGCGCGTAGGAACCTTCAACCGTTGCCCCGAGCTGGGCTTTGGGGAACCATTCACCAAACACCTTCTTCCAGATGTTCGGGTCCAGGGCCTGGGCCGGTGCCACCGCCAGGTTTTCCCGGTACAGGGTCTGAAGGAAGGTCAGGGAGTCCTTGAAACCGGCAGAACCGACCACCCACTTCCTGGATTCCTTGTCGTAGAGGCCCGCCCCAGTGCCGTACAGGAGTTCGTAGAACCCCTGCATGACGGTCCCCTCGCCGGTGCCCTTGCCGGCGTAGAGGTTGAACGGGATCACGTCCGGATTTGAGGCCTTGATCTTACGGGCGGTATCCAGGATGTCCTGCCAGCTGGCCGGTCGCCACGGCAGGGTGATACCGGCGGCCTGGAAGACTTTCTTGTTGTACCAGATGGCCCTCGTGTCGGTGCCAAGCGGCACCGCGTACGTGCCGCCGTCGTCAGCCTTGCCTGCCTCCTTGGCGCGGGCGTCGAACTTGGCCCACTCGCCCCAGCCGGCCAGGCGGCTGTCAAGGTTCAGGAGGTAGCCGGCATCGACGTCTGAGCGGACCTTGAAGGTGTCCTCGTAGAAGACATCGGGAGCGGTGGACGGCGAACGCAGCGCCAGGGCAAGTTTGGTGCCGTAGTCGTCGTCATTGGCCTGGATGGGCTGCAGCTCAACGGTCACGCCCTGGTTGGCGGCCTCAAACTCCTTTTTCGCGTCCTGGAACATGGTGTCCAGGGCAGTGAAGGAGTCGGTTTTCTGGTATGCCACCTTGATGGTCCTGGTGCCACCGGCGGGATCGGCGGGGGTGCAGGCCGCGAGGGCCAGGACTGCCGCCGCCATCAGGGATACTGCCTTCGATACCCGGCGAAGCATCACGGTCAGCTTTCCAGCAGCAGACGCTGGGCGCGGGGCGCGAGGGTGTGTTCGAGGACCAGCGAGGCAGCGCCGATGGCCCCGACGTCGTCCCCGACCCCTGTGCCCACCACCTCGATCGGATGGATCAGCCGGACGTCGCTGTTGGCGTCCAACAGCGGCGGGATCCGTTGCAGGTAGCGCTCCGCCAGGCCGCTCCAGAACGGACCGCCAAAGACCACGCGTTCGACGTCCAAAGTGTTGGTAACCACTGAAACCGCACGGGCCACCAGGACGGCTGAGCGGTCAAGGATGGCGGCGGCACGTTCGTCACCGCCGTCTGCGAGCGCGCAGAGCCGGGAGAAGCTTTGTTGGACTTCAGCGGCGCTGTCGCCCGCCCGGGAACCGTCCAGGATGCCGGCGGCTTCCGCCTCCGCCACGAGCACCTGCGGGATGCAGGAGGATTTCACGCAGCCGCGCAGGCCGCAGTCGCAGGGGGGCCCGTCCGGATCCACGATGATGTGGCCGATTTCGCCGGCGTTGCCGGAGGTGCCGCGGACCACCTCGTCGTTCAGGACAATGCCGCAGCCGATGCCGGTGCCCATGTACATGAACACGAAGCTGCCGGCACCGCTGGGACCGCCTGCCCAGGTTTCCGCAACGGCGGCGCTGGTGACGTCCTTGTCAACGAGTACCGAGTAGCCGGTGGCCCCGGCAAGCGCCTCGCGCAGTTCCACCCTGTCCCAGCCCGGCAGCAGCGGCGGATCCACCACCGTGCCGTTGTCCAGGTCGATGGGACCAGGGGCAGCAACACCCAGGCCGGCGATCCGGTTGCGGTCCACGCCCGAGTCGGCCACCAGCTGGGCGATTTCGGCGGCGATGGTGGTGATGACGGCGGACGGATCGTTGCCGCCGGGGGTCTTGATCCGCGAATGCCGGACCACCGCGCCCACCAGGTCGAGCACCACGAAGGTGGTCACGGCCGGGTCCAGGTGCACGCCCAGGGCGTACATGCCGGCGGGATTAAGGCGGAGGATGGTGCGGGGCTTGCCGGGGCCGGTGCCTTCCTTGCCGGCTTCCACGATCAGGTTTTGGTCCAGCAGGCGGCGGGAGATATTCGAGATCGTCTGCGGGGACAGGCCAACGATTTGGGCGAGCTCCACCCGGCTCAGCCCACCGGCTGTTCTGCGGATTGCGTCAAGGATGACCGTGAGGTTGAAGTCCCCCATCCTGGGCAAGTTGGTTCCGCGTCTCGGCGAGGATTGGCGGATCTCAGACACTGTGTCCCCTAAACGTCTTCGGCTACCTGCTGATGCTTGAATCGTACGTTAAGGGTGCGTCCGCGCCCATATGTGCGCACAGCGGCGCGGCGCAGCCGCCGGAACGCCATTGGGATGGCCTGTTGGGCGGGACCTGGCGGCGGAAGGCGGGGTCAGCGGGGCCTGCGAGTGCTGCGCGTGACGGTGAACTTGGGGTTCCGGCCTTCCACCACGGTGGGGCCAACGTGCCGCTCCAGGGCGGGCAGGTAGTCGAGGTGGCGGTTGAAGACGGTCCACAGTTCCCCGCCGGGAGCAAGGACACGCCCGGCAGCCTCGATCATCTTCAGGCCGGCGCCGGCGTGGACCCCGGTCCCGATGTGGAAGGGCGGGTTAAGCAGAACGGCGTCCACGGTGCCGTCGGCGAAGGTGCTGAGGGCGTCGTCCTGCAGGACAGAGATCCGGTCCGCCAACCCGTTGGCGCGTGCAGTGGCAAGCGCCGACTGCACGGCGGCCGCGGATTGGTCGGTGGCTGTTACGGCCGAGCCCGGGAAGTGGCGGGCGTACATCGCCGCGAGGATTCCGGTGCCGCAGCCCAGGTCGACGGCGTGGCGGGCCGGCTTCATCGCGGGCAGGAATGTGAGCAGGTAGCGCGTGCCGATGTCCAGTTTAGGGCCGGCGAAGACGGCGCCGTGGGCGGCCACGTCCAGGTCCAGCCCGTCCAGGTGCTCGATGGCCGGGAAGCGCGGGGAAGAGGCAGGAACCTTCGGGCCGCTGGCCAGGAGCACCCGCGACTTCTGCCGCGCGAGCTGCGGCTGCACGGAGACAAAGAATCGTTCAAGGACTGCGTTCATGCCCAGGGACATATGCTTCACCCGGCCGCCGGCCAGCAGCCGGACGCCGGGGGCGGCGTACCGGACCACGGCGTCGGCAATCTCCTCGAGCTCGGCGAGTGTTTTGGGGAGCTGGAGCAGGACGGTGTCTGCCTCCGCCAGCAGTTCCGGTCCCAGCAGCAGCTGGGTGAATTCAGCAGGGGCGCCGGAGCCGTCCTCCGCCGCCGCTTCACGGTGAATCCGGAGTGCTTGGGCGTTGAGCCGCAGTGCCCTTTCGCCCGTGACCAGGTCCTGGTGGACGCGCAGCGGGGCCGGTGCCAGTACCGCCGCGGCGCCAAGCGTCAGCGCACCGTAGCGGTCCCCGATCACCACGGTGTTGCCCCCGGCACGGCCGAGCTGCACGGCGGTGTCCAGCAGCAGCCGGTCCGTGGCGTCCCAGGCCTGCAGGTTGGGGGCCTCGACATCGGGGCGCCTGCGCAGGACCTGGAAAATGTCTGCCAGGGTGTTTGCTGCCACCGGTGTCCTGCCGCCTTCTGTCGTTCCTGCCGGCCCCGGGGGCCCGGGGCATCACCCCCACGTTACCGGTTCCGCCGGGTGTGGCATGCCCGGCAGTGCCAGGATCGCGGCAACTGCTGCGCGTCCCGCGCGGTTGGCCCCGATGGTGGACGACGACGGGCCGTAACCCACGAGGTGTACGCGCGGCTCGGCTGCCACCCGGGTTCCTTCCATGGCAATGCCGCCGCCGGGTCCCCGGAGGTGAAGTGGCGCGAGATGTTCCAGTTCCGCCCTGAAGCCGGTGGCCCAGAGGATGGCGTCGGCCGCCAGGAAGCTGCCGTCCGCGCGGCGGACGCCATGGGGTTCGATGGCAGTGAACATCGGCTGCCGGTCCAAGGCTCCCCGGTCTTTGGCCGCCCGCAGGGCAGGGGTCCAGATCAGTCCTGTCGCGGAAACGACGCTTTGCGGCGGAAGCCCCTTGCGGACGCGCTCCTCCACCAGCGCCACGGCATCGTGTCCGGCCTTGGCATCGAATGGGGCATCGCGCCAGACAGGTTCCCGGCGGGTGAACCAGCTGGTGCTGGTGACGCGGGAGATTTCGTCCAGCAGGCCGACCGCCGAGATGCCGCCGCCCACCACGATCACGTGCTGGCCGCGGAACTCCTCCGCGGAAACATAATCGGCCACGTGCAGCTGGCGGCCCCGGAACGAGGACTGGCCAGGATAGATCGGCCAGAAGGGACGGCTCCAGGTACCGGTGGCATTGATGACCGCCCTGGCGCTCCAGTCGCCGGCGGAGGTCTCAATCCGCAGCAGCCCGGTGGGGCTATCGTCTTCCCGCCGGACAGCCTTGACCTTCACGGGGCGGTGCACGGCCAGGCCCAGTTCCTTCTCATAGGTCCCGAAGTATCGGGACAGGAACTCGGAGCTGGGTTCCGCCGGATCCACCTGCGGCTTGGCAATGCCCGGCAGGTCGCTGATTCCGTTGACCGTGGCCATGCGCAGGCTCTTCCAGCGGTGCCGCCAGGCACCACCGGGACCGTCCTCGGCGTCGAGCACGGCATAGCCCAGTCCCCGGCGCTGAAGGTGGTAAGCGGCCGACAGGCCTGCCTGCCCCGCGCCGATGACCAGCACGTCGGTTGGGTCAGGAATCACGTGCCCATGATAGCCGCGGAGGATGGGGCGGCCTTAGGGTGGGCGCATGGACACTGGAGGAACCGCACGCACCGGAACTGCAGGCACCGGGCACGCTGCCCGGTTGGAGAAGGCGTTGGCTGCGGTACTGGGAACCGAACAGATACCCCTGCGGCTGCGGGCCTGGGATGGCTCGGAAGCGGGGCCTCCGGACGCACCGGTGATGGAGTTCAGATCCAGGAGGGCCCTGCGGCGCATGCTGTGGTCGCCGGGCCAGCTGGGACTCAGCCGCGCCTATGTGGCAGGCGAGATCGATGCTCCGGGCGACATCTTCGCAGCCTTCTCGGCCCTGAGTTCGGCCGGCAAGTTCGCCGAGCCCGGTCCGTTCCGGCCGCTGTCCGCCCGTGAGCTGTGGCTACTGCTGCGGACCGCGGCCCGGCTCGGTGCCATCGGACCCAACCCCGCTCCCCCGCCCGAGGAGGCCCGGGTCGCCGGGAAGGGCAGGATGCACTCTCAGCGGCGGGACGCAGCCGCCATCTCGCACCATTACGACGTGGGCAATGACTTCTATGCGCTGGTGCTGGGGCCTTCCATGGTCTATTCCTGCGCTGTGTGGCCGGAAGCCGCAGGAGCGGGCGCCGGCCCCGGCCGCAGCGTGGAGGACGGCGGAGATCCGGCAGTGGACGACGGCCTGGACGCGGCCCAGGAGGAAAAACTGGACCTGGTCTGCCGCAAGCTGGGGCTTCAGCCCGGGATGCGCGTGCTGGACGTGGGCTGCGGCTGGGGAAGCTTCGCGCTGCACGCCGCGGGCCGGTACGGCGTCACCGTGGTGGGCGTGACGCTGTCCAGGGAGCAGGCAGCCCTCGCCCGGAAGCGTGCCGCGGACGCCGGCCTCACGGACAGGGTGGAGATCCGGGTCCAGGACTACCGGGATGTGCAGGATGGCCCGTTCGATGCCATCAGCTCGATCGGGATGTCGGAGCACGTGGGGCGGGCGCAGACCCCTGCCTATGCTGCCGCGCTCTTCGGGCTGCTCCGGCCCGGCGGGCGGCTGCTCAACCATGCCATCTCCTGGAATGCAGGCCCGACAGACCCGGACCCCGATTCATTCATCCCGCGCTATGTGTTTCCTGACGGTGAAATGATCAGCCTCGGCGAAATGGTGTCCGCCCTTGAGACCGTCCGGTTTGAGATCCTCGATGTCCAGGCCCTGCGCCGCCACTACGCCCTGACGCTGCGGGCGTGGGTCAGCCGGTTGGAGCGGAACTGGGATGAGGCCGTCCGGCTGGCCGGTCCCGGGCGGGCACGGGTCTGGCGGCTCTACATGGCTGCCAGTGCCATCGGCTTCGAAAACGGCCTTACCGGGGTCAACCAGGTCCTGGCGCGCCGGCCGGGCGGGGAGGAACCGCCGCTGCGCCGCACTGCCTGGCTGTGACGGCTCCCTGGCTGTAACGGCAGCGCCCTCCCGCCGGGACGCAACCCGGCAGGAGGGCGGCCTGGTGAACCACGGGTCAGGCGACCGGTGAAGGACCGCCGGGCTGGGTGAAGTGCTGGATCTTCTCGATCTGCACCACCTTGGGGTCCGTTTCGTCTGCCTCGTAGTCCGTGGGCCGGGTGAGGTCCTCGCCTCCCCTGACCTTCAGTGCCCTCAGCACCACCGTCAGGACGGCGGCCACCACCAGGTTCAGCGCGAACGCGGACACCGCGATGTAGACACTGAAGTCGGTCCCGGGGATGGGCGCCACGGAACCGCCGAAGTGGGCCTTCGTCACCGGGTTGACCACGTTGTAGGCCGAGACAGTGCCGAAAATGATGCCCACCGCCCAGCCGACCAGCAGGGCCCAGCGGTCGAACCACCGGGTGTACAGTCCTGCCACCACGGCCGGGAAGGTCTGCAGGATCCAGATGCCGCCCAGCAGCTGCATGTTGATGGCAGCGGACTGGTCCATCGCGATCACGAAGACCAGGGCGCCCACCTTCACCACCAGGGAGACGATCTTGGACACCTTTGCCTCCGTCCTGGCGTCGACGTCGGGCCGGATGAAGTCGCGGTAGATGTTGCGGGTGAACATGTTCGCGGCCGCGATGGACATGATGGCTGCAGGTACAAGGGCTCCGATGGCAATGGCCGCCAAGGCGATCCCGGCGAACCAGGACGGGAAGTGGTCAAGGAACAGCTGCGGCACCACCAGCTGCGGGTTGACCGACCCGTCCAGGTCGATGGGCTTGGTGCCCGCCTTGATGGCCACGAAGCCCAGCAAGGCCAGGAAGCCGAGCATCAGCGAGTACAACGGCAGGATCGCCGCATTGCGGCGGATGGTGTTCCGGGCCTTGGAGGCCAGCACCGCCGTCACCGAGTGCGGGTACATGAACAGCGCCATGGCCGATCCCAGCGCCAGCGTCCAGTACGCGGAATAGTTCGCTGCGCCGGGGATGAAGACCCCTGCCGGCTTGCCCGTGGCCTGGTTCACCGAACCCAGCTTTGACTGGGCGGCACCGAAGATGGTGTCCCAGCCGCCAAACTTGATGGGAAGGTAGATGACGGCAACGATGACGGCAAGGTAGATCAGCAAATCCTTGACGACGGCGATCATTGCCGGCGCGCGCAGCCCCGAGGTGTAGGTGTAGGCCGCGAGGACCACGAAGGCCAGGATCAGCGGCAGGTCCGTCAGCAGCACGTTGCCGGAACTTCCCAGGCCCAGGACGGTGAGCACCGCCTTAATTCCCACCAGCTGCAGGGCGATGTAGGGCATGGTGGCCACGATGCCCGTGACGGCGACGGCCAGGGAAAGCCAGCGGCTTCCATAGCGGCCGCCCACGAAGTCGGCCGAGGTGACGTACCCATGGCGGTGGGACACGGACCACAGGCGGCTCATGATGATGAAGATGATCGGGTACAGGACGATGGTGTACGGTACCGCGAAGAAGCCGCTGACCGCCCCCGTGGCCCACATCGCTGCGGGTACGGCCACGAACGTGTATGCCGTGTAAAGGTCGCCGCCCAGCAGGAACCACGTGATCCAGGTACCGAACCCGCGGCCGCCCAAGCCCCACTCATCCAGGCTGTGCAGCCCCTCCACTTCTGTGCTGCGCCGCCACTTTGCAGCCAGGAAGCCCATGACGGCAACCACCACGAAGAGCAGGACGACAATGATCAAGGCAACCCAGTTGATCTCGCGCCCGTTCATGGCCTGTCCCCTCCCACCCCGGCATCGGCGGAGGCGGCGCCACCCCGGGGTGGGCCGCCGGGACCTGCCTCGGCCCGCCGTCGCCGGTCTTCCTTCGTGACCAGCCAATAGGCCGAGCCCGTGAGGATGGCCGAAACCGGCACCCAGAGCAGCTGGTACCAATAGAAGAACGGCATACCGCCCAGCCGCGGCGCGTCAAAGGAGTAGAGCTGGGGCATCAGCGGGAAGATGATGGCGGCAGCCAGCAGGATGCCTGCACCAATGTAGGGCCCGGGCCGGGCCGGGCCGCGGATCGCGGTATCGCGCGTCAGGCGCGCGTCGCCGGGAAAAGCATCACCGTTCGGGCCGCGGCCGGAACCATGTGCATGGGACATCTGTGACCTCCTCGTCAGCCTGTCCCGCGGCCGCCGCCTTGGATGAAAGCAGTCCGGAGGCGGGACGATGTGCCCTCAATCACAGTTGTACCGCGCTTTGACCTGCGCCGGAAGGGCTTCGGTCCACTATCGGTTGCCAATGGCAACAAAAAAGGAACCATCACCGTGGTGATGGTTCCTTTTTCCTTGTACCGGTGGAGCTGAGGGGACTCGAACCCCTGACCCCCTGCATGCCATGCAGGTGCGCTACCAGCTGCGCCACAGCCCCGTACTCTTGTCTTTTCCGGTCGAATTCCCCGGAGCAACCTGACCAGAGTAATGCACTTTTCCGCTGGACGCCAATCGGGAGGTTTCCGCCCCGGAAACTGCCGGGGAAACTAAAAAGTCCGCCGGAACCTCAGTGGTTCCGGCGGACTCTCCGGTGGAGCTGAGGGGACTCGAACCCCTGACCCCCTGCATGCCATGCAGGTGCGCTACCAGCTGCGCCACAGCCCCGGATTGTTGCTGCTCTTTCCGAGCTTCCTTCGGGGTCTCCCCCGAAGCAACTCAAATATCTTAGAACAGCAATTCCGAAAATTCCAAATCGGGAATATTCACGTTCCCGGAGGGACTATTCGCCCTCGGAAACAGCGCCGGCTTTGGCCGAGGCGTCGTCGCCGAGTTCCAGGTCCACCACGGGGCAGTCCTTCCAGAGACGCTCCAGCGCGTAGAACACGCGGTCTTCCTCGTGCTGGACGTGGATGACCACGTCGGCATAGTCCAGCAGCACCCACCGGCCGCCGGAACGGCCTTCGCGGCGGACCGGACGCAGGTCCTGCTTGGCGAGTTCCTCCTCGATGCCATCCACGATGGCGTTGACCTGGCGTTCGCTGGGGGCTGACGCAATGAGGAAGACGTCGGCGAGGGCGAGGCGCTCACTGACGTCCATGGCGACGATGTCCTGGGCAATCTTGTCCGCGGCGGCCTTGGCGGCTGTGCGGGCTATGGCGATGGATGTTTCTGTTGCAGTCACGGGACTCCTTGGTTTGGTGAAGAGATGGTGGTGCCGGCCGGCAGGTGTCAGCGCGACATGCCGCTGACGATCAGGATGATGCCGGCAACGAGGGCCAGGATCCCGAACGCGAGGATGCAGAACTGGAGGATGCGGTTGCGCCTGGCCCGGGTGAGGCCGGCAGTGGCGGCATCCAGCGGATCAAGGCCGTAGGCAGACCGGGCAGGAACGCGCGGCAGGTCCTCGAACAGGTCCTCCGACGGGTTCTCCGGCTGGTTCCCGGGACGTGCCATCGGCACGGGCCGGCTGGCGGCCTTTGCTGCGGCCTCCGCACGTGCGATGACCTTGGAGCGGCCGGCGGCGGAGTCGGCAGCGGGTGCCTTGGGACGGGCCGCAGGCTTGCGCTTGCCGCCGCCGGGAGTGACCTTGGTACCGGGCCGGGTGGTGACGGGAACATGCGATGTTGCCGGCGGCTTCATGACCGGACGGTCGACGCCGGGTACCTGGACGAACTCCAGGGGCGTCACCATGGCCAGGTTGTTGGCGGTGGAGGGGCCGGCTTTTTCCCTGGCTGCGGAGTCACGCGAAGCGGAGTCCTTTGCAGCCGTTTCCCGTGCCGGTGCGGCGGGGCTGTTTGCCTGCTCGGCCAGCTTTTGCCGGGCCATAGCCCGCCGGTTCATGACAGCGGCACGCTCGGCGAGGGCAATCTGCTCCGCCAGGATTTCCGGGTCCACCGCCTCCGGATCCGTGGAGGCGATGTGCTCCATCTTGGCGATTTGGTTCCTGGCCTGCGCGGCGATGAGCGCCCGCGCTTCCAGCGCCTGCTCCACGGTCATGCCCGCGGGGGCGCTGCCGGGAGCCGGCTGCGGGACGTCAGGACCGGATGTGGCAGCAGGACCAGTGGCGCGGGTGTCCTTGGCGTTGCCGGATGTCGTGGGAGAAGCCGGAGCGGCGGGTGGGACAACCGGGTTGGCGGCGGTAAGCGCCTGTTCCTTGAGCTGCTGCAGCCGGAGCTGGCGCCGGGTGGGCGGGCCGCCGGCGGCGAGCTGGCCTTCCTTTTCCTCGAGTTCCTTGATGGCGCGAAGGGCGGCACGGTCCCGGGCCCGGATCTGTGAGGAGCGCTGGGTAGGCGTGGGGTCGGAATGAACCTGCGGCTGCGCAGGGGAAGCTTCACGGGGAGCGGAGGCAGGCGCCTGGTCCTGCGGTGCCGGCATGGGCTGCCCTCCGGCCGCCCGGTCGCCAACAGGCGGACGTTGCTCCGTGGCGGCCTGGGTTGCCTGTTGGGCGTCCCTGGCTTTCCGGAGTTCCCGGCGGCTGCGGATGGGGGGCTGTTCCTGACTCATTGTGAACTCATTCAGTACTGGCTGGTTCGCGTGCTTCGGACGTTGGGTTATCCGCGGGTGCGGCAGCGTCGGCGTACAGGCCATACTTGGCGATGTATTGGACTACCCCGTCCGGGACCAGGTACCAGACCGGGTGGTTGGCAGCCACGCGGGCACGGCAGTCGGTGGACGAGATGGCCATGGCGGGAACTTCGAGGAGGCTCACGTCGTCGCGGCCCATGCCGTCAAGGACGTGCCCCGGCCGGGTGACCCCCACGAAGTGGGCCAGTGACCACAGTTCGTCAATGTCCTTCCAGGACAGGATCTGTGCCAGCGCGTCGGCGCCGGTGATGAAGAAGAGGTCGGCATCGGGACGCTGGGCCCGGAGGTCGCGCAGGGTGTCGATGGTGTAGGTGGGACCGGGACGGTCCACGTCGACGCGGCTGACGGTGAAGCGCGGATTGGAGGCCGTGGCAATAACGGTCATCAGGTAGCGGTGTTCAGGCTCGCTGACCTGTTTATGGGACTTTTGCCATGGCTGCCCGGTGGGGACGAAAACTACCTCGTCAAGGTCGAACTCCGCCGCGACTTCGCTGGCCGCGACCAGGTGGCCGTGGTGGATGGGATCGAATGTCCCGCCCATCACGCCCAGCCGCAGCCTCCCCCGGGCACCATTGCGGTGCAGTGTGTGGGAAATGTTAGTGGCCCTGCCCGCGATCGTGCTTGTTGGGGTGCTGGCGGTGCGGATCCGCGTGCTCCTCCGTGGCGGTGTGCCGGTTGCCCAGGTTGGTGTAGGACAAGGTGATGAACATCAGCACCACGAAGATGGCGAACATGGACACGCCGAAGACCCAGGGCGCGGCCCACAGCGGAGCAAGCTCCTCGTGGCCTTCTTCACCTGCGGCGGCGACGGACATGGCGATCTGCTGGAGCAGCATTTTCTCCCCTATTCAAGGATTTACGGGCAGCGGAACCTTCCACTGCTTTCCGGGTTCTGGTCTATGTTACCGCGTCGCTACGCGCGGACCTGGCCTTCGCCCTGGACGATCCATTTCGTGGTGGTGAGCTCGGTCAGGCCCATGGGGCCGCGGGCATGCAGCTTCTGCGTCGAGATGCCAACTTCGGCACCCAGGCCCAGCTCCCCGCCGTCGGTAAACCGCGTGGAAGCGTTGACGATGACCGCTGCGGAATCCACCTCGGCAATGAACCGCTCCGCATTGGCGAGGCTGTTCGTGAGGATGGCTTCCGTGTGTCCGGTGGACCAGGTGCGGATGTGCTGCACGGCCTCGTCCAGGCTGTCCACCATGGCAACGGCCAGGTCCAGGTCCATGTACTCGGTGGCCCAGTCGGTGTCCGTTGCCGGCTGGGCGTCTATTCCGGCGGGCAGCGCGGCACTGATGCGGGCGTCAACATGGAGGCGGACACCGGCGTCGCGCAGTGCGGTGGCGACGGCGGGCAGCACCGTCGAGCCCGAGTGGACCAGCAGCGTCTCGACGGTGTTGCAGACGCTGGGCCGCTGGGTCTTGGCGTTGAGCAGGATCTCGACGGCCATGTCCTCATCGGCGGATTCGTCGAGGAAGATGTGCACGTTCCCCTCCCCCGTCTCGATCACGGGGACGGCGGAGTTGGTGACGACGGTCTGGATCAGGTCACGGCCGCCGCGCGGAATCAGCACATCCACCCGGCCGCGGGCCTTCATCAGGACATTGGCGCCGGCACGGCCATACTGGTCGACCGTCTGCACCGCGTCGGCGGGAAGGCCGACGGACTCGAGGGCCTCGCGAAGGATCCGAACCAGGACCTGGTTGGTGGCTTCGGCAGCGCTGCCGCCGCGGAGGATGACGGCGTTGCCGCTCTTGAGCGCCAGTCCGGCAATGTCCACCGTGACGTTGGGCCGGGCCTCGTAGATGGCTGCCACCACACCCATGGGGACGTTCACCTGGCGCAGGCGCAACCCGTTGGGAAGCGTCTGGCCGCGCACCACGTTGCCGACGGGGTCGGGCAGGTTCGCCAGGTTTTCCAGGGCGCCCACCAATGCGGCAACCCGTGCGTCGGTGAGGGTGAGGCGGTCCAGGAGTGCCGCGGAGGTGCCGTTGTCCTTGCCGCGCTGCAGGTCCATGGCGTTGGCAGCAAGGATGGCGGGCACGTTTTCCTGCAGCGCCGCGCCCACAGCCCGGAGGGCGCGGTCTTTCCAGGCGCGGTTGGCCGTGGCCATGCGGCGGGCGGCGTGCCGGGCCCGGTCGGCGATGGCATGGACTGCGGCTTCCACCTCTGCGGCGGACAGTTCCGAACCCGAAACAGGAGCACCAGCCGACGCCGGTTCTGCTGATCCGCCCGGCTGCGCCTGGGCAGCAGTGGTTCCGGAATGTTCGGCAGAGTGGATCAGGGCTTCAGTCATGGTCCAAGTTTAGGCGAGCCCGCGGCTCAGACCAGCACCAGGTCATCAACATGAACAACTTCGCGGTCGTAGCCGGTACCCATTTCCTCGGCCAGCTCGCGCGTGGACCGGCCGAGCATCCGCGGCAGTTCCTCCGACGAGTAGTTCACCAGTCCGCGGGCAATGACCGTGCCGTCGGCACCGGCCAGCTCCACGGCGTCGCCCGCTTCGAAATCACCCCGCACCGCGGAGATGCCGGCGGGCAGCAGAGAGGTCCGGTGGTGCCGGACGGCGCGTACTGCCCCGTCGTCCAGGACCAGGCGCCCCTGCACCGAGGCGACATGAGCCAGCCAGAGCAGGCGGACCGGCTTCCGGGAGCCGTTGACGGAGAACCAGGTCCCCACATCCTCGCCGTTCAGCGCAGCCGCAGCGTTGGGGGTGGACGTCACCAGGGCGTGGATTCCGGAACCTGCCGCCATGGTGGCAGCCTCCACTTTGGTCATCATTCCGCCGGTGCCCACGCCGGCCTTGCCGGCCTTGCCAATGGAGACGCCTTCGAGGTCGTGCGCCCCGGTAACCAGGGGGATGCGCCTGGCACCCTGGGCGGGCGGACCGTCGTAGAGGGAGTCGACGTCGGAGAGCAGCACGAGTGCGTCGGCCCGGACCAGGTGCGCCACCAGGGCGGCGAGCCGGTCGTTGTCGCCGAAGCGGATCTCGTGCGTGGCCACGGTGTCGTTTTCGTTGACCACGGGGACGACACCCAGGTTGAGCAGGCGGTCCATGGCGCGCAGGGCATTGGTGTGCTGGCTGCGGCGCATCAGGTCCTCGGCCGTGAGCAGGACCTGGCTGACGGTGACGCCGTGCGCGGCGAAGGCCTGGGTGTACCGGGCCATCAGGAGTCCCTGGCCCACACTCGCGGCTGCCTGCTGGGTGGCCAGGTCCCGGGGACGCTTGGCCAGGCCCAGGGGCGCGAGACCGGCGGCGATGGCGCCGGAGGAAACCAGGATGATTTCGGCACCTGCGTTGCGTTTGGCCGCCAGCGCATCCGCCAGGGCGGTCAGAGACTCCTCCGAGATGCCGCCCTTGATGCTGGTCAGCGAGGAGGATCCCACCTTAACGACGATCCGGCGGGCTCCTGCCAGCGCACTTCTGTCCGCGGTGCGCGCAGCCGGCTCCGCGGTCATGCCCCTAGAGGTCATCGTCCGCTTCCAGTCCGCTCTCCTTGACCGGCTTGGCAGCGCGGCGCCCGCTGACGGATTCGGTCCAGATTCCGGCTTTCCGTTCCGCCTCAAGCTCGGCGCGGGCGGCTGCCTTGGCATCCCGCCGCTCCTGCTGCTCTTCGCGCTTCTGGCTGCGCGTGGGCCGGTCGCCGATATCGGCGAACCGCACATCGGTGCCGCGCGGGGAGGCAAGAAGCTCGGCGCCGGCCATCATGGTGGGCTCCCAGTCGAAGACGACGCCGTCTTCGCCGCCGATAACCACAGTGTCGCCGGGCTTGGCGCCCTGCTTGAAGAGTTCGGTTTCCACGCCGAGCTTGGCGAGGCGGTCGGCCAGGTAGCCGATGGCTTCCTCGTTGGTGAAGTCCGTCTGCTTGACCCAGCGCTCGGGCTTTTCGCCCAGGACGCGGAAGAGCGGTTCCAGGTTCTTCTCTTCGCGGCGGATCTTGAACCCGGCCTCGTTGACGGCGCGGGGGCGCAGCACGGTGGGCTGGACCTTGGGCGGGGCGGCGGCAATGGCGTCGCGGGCCGCCTTGACGATCTCTGCCATGGCGAAGCCCAGCTGGCGCAGGCCCTCATGGCTGGTGGCCGACACCTCGAAGACGCGGTAGCCGCGGGATTCGAGTTCCGGCCGGACGAATTCGGCCATGTCCTTGCCGTCAGGCAGGTCCACCTTGTTGAGCGCTACCAGCCGGGGCCGGTGGTTCAGCGGAACCACCTCGCCGTCCTGGCCCGCGTAGCTCATGTCCACCGCATACTTCTCCAGCTCGCCTTCGATGATGGCGAGGTCCGAGAGGGGGTCACGCTCGGATTCGAGGGTGCCGCAGTCCAGCACGTGGACCAGGGCGGCGCAGCGCTCCACGTGGCGCAGGAAGTGGTGGCCCAGGCCGCGTCCCTCGCTGGCCCCTTCGATCAGTCCGGGAACGTCAGCGATGGTGAACCGGACGTCGCCGGCCTGCACCACACCGAGGTTCGGCACCAGGGTGGTGAACGGGTAGTCGGCGATCTTGGGACGGGCAGCGGACATGGCGGCGATGAGGCTGGATTTGCCGGCGGAGGGGAACCCCACGAGGGCGATGTCAGCGATGGACTTCAGTTCCAGGACGATGTCGCGGGACTCGCCTTCGAGGCCCAGCAGCGCGAATCCGGGGGCGCGGCGCTTCTGCGAAGAGAGCGCGGCGTTACCCAGTCCGCCCAGGCCGCCGGCTGCGGCAATGTACTCGGTGCCTTCTCCCACCAGGTCGGCCAGGACTTCGCCGTCCTTGGTCTTGACGACGGTGCCGTCCGGAACGGGCAGGACCAGGGTCTCGCCGTTCTTGCCGCCGCGCCAGTCGCCCATGCCGGGCCCGCCGTTGCTGGCGTGGCGGTGCGGTGCGTGGTGGTAGTCGAGGAGCGTGGTGGTCTGGTGGTCCACGCGGAGGATCACGTCGCCGCCGTTGCCGCCGTTGCCGCCGTCGGGACCGCCGAGGGGCTTGAACTTCTCACGGTGGACGGAGACGCATCCGTGGCCGCCGGTACCGCCGGATACATGCAGTACTACCCGGTCTACAAAGCTGGCCACGTGGATCTCCCTCAGATGCTGTTTACATGGCGCCCGGGGACGCCACATCGATTGTAATGCGGTTAAAAGAACAGTGGAGCGGACCCTCAGGCCCGCTCCACCGGTTCAGAACTTGTTGTTACTCTGCAGCTGCAGCAGCAACGATGTTGACCACGCGACGACCGCGGCGGGTGCCGAACTCGACGGCGCCCGGGGTCAGGGCGAACAGGGTGTCATCCCCGCCGCGGCCAACGCCGGCGCCCGGGTGGAAGTGGGTGCCACGCTGGCGGACGATGATCTCGCCTGCGGAAACGACCTGGCCGCCGAAGCGCTTGACGCCGAGGTACTGAGCGTTGGAATCGCGACCGTTGCGAGTGGAGCTCGCGCCCTTTTTATGTGCCATCTGAAATGCCTGCCTCTAAATTCTGGGGAATCTGTTGAAATACCTGAACAGTAACCGGTGGTTACTTGATGCCGGTGATCTTGACCTTGGTCAGTTCCTGGCGGTGACCCTGGCGCTTCTTGTAACCGGTCTTGTTCTTGAACTTCTGGATGACAATCTTAGGACCACGCAGGTCCTGGAGGATTTCAGCCGTAACAGTTACCTTGGCCAGGTCGGCGGCGGCGGAGGTGACCTTGTCACCGTCAACCAGGAGCAGTGCGGGCAGCTCAATGGTGCTGCCGGCTCCACCGGCGACGCGGTTCAGGGTAACGAAGTCTCCAACGGAAACCTTCTCTTGGCGGCCGCCTGCGCGGACAATCGCGTACACCACTTGGGAACTCACTTCTCTCGACGTTTATAACAAAATTTGCGTGCGTAACCGACTCATTAAAAGCCTGGTTTTTCGCTGTGCCTCAACGCCGTGGGGTCATAACCCAAGTGTTGGCGTAAGCACCGAAGATCCAGAATACGCTAAATCCGACTCCGGCCGCAAATGAGGCTGGTTCCGGCGGGCCGGCTGTGATAGCAACCACAAGCCGGCGGCGGCGCCGTCACCGTGCCGTTCCATGATACTGGTGCCGCCGCCTGCCGGCGGTCAGGAATGCAGCCGCGGCGCGTCGAAAAACTCGAGTTCGAGGCGGCACGACTGTTTGAAGGCGGTGACCATGGCTGACCGCTCATGGTCGGACGCGTTCCGTCCCGCTGCGTCCACGATGGCAATGGCCCTGCGGGTGGCCTCGGCGAAGCCCTCGTCAGCATAAGTGCGGAGCCAGTCCGCGTAGGCGTGCCCGGCCGGTTCGCCGGAGCCAAGGAAGCGGGCGTGCAGTTTTTCGCCCACCTCCGCGTAGAGCCAGAAACAGGGCAGGACCGCGGCGGCGAGGACAGCATAACTGCCCGACGCCGAGGCCGCAGTGAGGTGGTCGACGTACGCCTTGGTGACGGGGCCCAAGCCGGTGGGCGCGGGCCGGGTGCTGAGCCACGAGCGGTGCAGTTCCGATTCCACCTCGAGGCACTGCTGGGCGGAGCCGGCCCAGAACAGCTGCTCGGCCTCGGAGGGGGCCATGGCGCTGGCACGGGCAAGCACCCGCGAGTAGCCGTTGAGGTAAAGGGCATCCTGGGCCAGGTAATAGGCGAAGTCCTTTTCGGCGAGGCCGCCGGAGGCCAGGCCGTTGATGAAGTCCAGCGCGTAGATAGCCTCGAGGTCCTGCTGCGCTTCCGCCCACAGGAGGGCCGCGAAGCCGCCTTCCGGCAGGGCCGGGCGGACGTGGTGGAAGTGGTGGACCGGTCCGTTCCCCTGGCCTACCTCGAGCGTGCCGGAGCTTTCCAGGGCACCTGCCAGCCAGGGCTTGACCGTCCGGAGGGCAGCTTCCCAGTCGCCCACGCGCGCCTGCACGGTGGCCATGGCGGAGGACAGCGAGCAGCCGGTACCGTGGCTGTTGCGGGTGGCAACCCGGGCACCGTGGACTTCCACCACTTCCTGGCCCAGGAGGCCGCCGGTGTTGACCAGGGCGTCCGGGCAGCCGGGACCCGCGAGGTGGCCGCCCTTGACCAGCACGGTGGCCCCGGTGGCCGCTGCGAGGCGCCTGCCCTGGTCCAGCGCCGCTTCCCAGTCCGACGCCGGGTCCTCCCCCACCAGCATGGCGAGCTCGGGCACGTTCGGGGTGATGAGGTGGGCAAGGGGCAGCAGTTCCCGCAGCGCGGCTTCGGCCGATTCCTGCAGGAGCCGGTCACCGCTGGTTGCCACCATCACCGGGTCGAGGACCACGACGGCGGGGCGCACCTTTTCGAGCCACCCGCGGACAGTGCGGATGACCGCTTCATCACCCAGCATGCCGATCTTGACGGCGTCAATGCTGATGTCATCACTGACAGCATCCAGCTGCCGGGCCAGGAACCCGGCGGGAGGAACATGCACGTCCTGCACACCCCGGGTGTTTTGTGCGGTGAGCGCGGTAATGGCGGCCATACCGTAGCCGCCATGGGCGGCGATGCTCTTGAGGTCCGCCTGGATGCCGGCCCCGCCTGACGGGTCGGAACCGGCGATGGAGAGCACTCGGGGGACGGCACGGCCAGCGGGCTGCGGGGCAGCCTCCAGGACAGCCGGGAGGGGCATGGAGAGGGTCGAAGACAAGAGACATCCCTTCGCCGGTACTAGCCGGACAGGTTCAACGGGTCTGGATCTCAGCCGGCCTGTGCGGCACCCCGTGTCGGTTTCCAGACTAGCTGCTGACGCCCGGGCGCGGGAAAGGTGACAGCCCCCGGCATGCAGGAAGTCCCCGCCCGGTGGACTGTTCCCCCGTTATTCGGAGGGGAACAGTCCACCGGACGGGGACTTCCCGGCGCGGTGGTCCGGCGTGGGCTTAGAGCTCCGAGGCGGGCACCCCGACGCCGAGGATGATGGGTTCCTCCGCCGCCTTGCCCGGTTCCGCCGTGGCAGCCCCGGGTTTGCCGGACTCGGGTGCCTTCGCGGCGTGCGAGTGCCCGGCGCCAGTGGCCTGGACATTCTCGTGGTGCTGGACGGCGGTCTCGTTGGCGGCACCCTGGGCACGGCTGGCGGCCCGGTGGCGCCGGGGCCGGCGTTGGCGGGACTGCTCCAGCGTGTGGTCGGAGTAATCATTTTCCGCCGGGGCTTCCACCGCAGCCGGCTGCTGCACCGGCGCCGCTTCTTCCCTGGGCCGTTCGGCGTTCCTGGGCTGTTCGGCTTCGGCAGGCTGTTGGGCAGCCGCGTCCTTGGCCGGTGCATCCTCCATGGCAGAGGCGGGCTGGCCGAGGTGCGCGAACGCTTCGGCCAGGCGGTCCAAGGTGAGTGCCGGCTTGGGCTGGTGCTCCTCAGCGTGCTCCACGAACGGAAGCGGGACCTGCTCGCCGCCGAACGTCAGGACCGCCGCGGGACGCGCCGGGGAGCCGTCGTCGTGCTTCTCCCCGTCGGGTGCGGCAGCAGGCGGAACGGACGGCATCTGCCGTGCAGCGGCCACCTCGTCGTCGTGCAGGTGCGCCGCGTGCGCGGCCGCTGCGATGTTGGCCAGGGCAAGCCTGGTGGCCTCCGCTTTGGCGTGCCGCTCGGCATCTGTCGGGTCGGGCTGGACGGTGTGGACGTGGACTGCCGGGGCCGGAGCCGCTTCAGGCTGCTGGTTGCCGCGGCCGCGGCGGCGTTTGCGCTCCGGGCGGACCCCGGGCTGGGCGGCGTCGTTCCGGTGCCCTTCCGGGCGGTGCGCTTCGCCGCGGGGCTCGGGACGGTTGTCGGTGCGCTGGACATGGTGCTCGGCGGCCACGATGTTGGCGCGGCGGTGCTCCACGGGATCGTCGTGGGTCACTACACCGCGGCCTGCGCAGGCCTCGCACTGTTCGCCGAAGACTTCCAGCAGCCCGGTGCCCATGCGCTTGCGGGTCATCTGGACCAGGCCCAGTGACGTCACTTCCGCGACCTGGTGCTTGGTCCGGTCGCGGCCCAGGCATTCCACCAGGCGGCGGAGGACCAGGTCACGGTTGGATTCGAGCACCATGTCGATGAAGTCGATCACGATGATGCCGCCGATGTCGCGCAGCCGCAGCTGGCGGACCACTTCCTCGGCGGCTTCGAGGTTGTTCTTGGTGACCGTCTCCTCGAGGTTGCCGCCGCTGCCGGTGAATTTGCCGGTGTTGACGTCCACCACGGTCATGGCTTCGGTGCGGTCGATCACCAGGGAGCCGCCGGAGGGCAGGAAGACCTTGCGCTCCAGGGCCTTGTGGATCTGCTCGTCGATGCGCCAGGCGGAGAAGATGTCCTGGTCCTTGGTCCACTTCTCGAGCCTGCCCACCAGATCGGGCGCCACGTAGGTGACGTAGGCCTCGATGGTGTCCCAGGCTTCCTCGCCGGAAACGATGAGCTTGGAGAAGTCCTCGTTGAAGACGTCGCGGACAACCTTGATGGTCAGGTCCGGCTCGCCGTAAAGCAGCTCGGGGGCAAGGATCTTGGTGGACGCCGCCTGGCTTTCGATGCCTTCCCACTGGGCGCGCAGCCGGTTGATGTCGTGCGTCAGCTCTTCCTCGGACGCGCCTTCGGCGGCGGTGCGGACAATGACACCGGCGTGCTCGGGCAGCCGGTCCTTGAGGATGCGCTTGAGGCGGTTGCGTTCGACGTCGGGCAGCTTGCGGGAGATGCCGGTCATGGATCCGCCGGGCACGTACACAAGGTAGCGGCCGGGAAGCGAGATCTGGCTGGTGAGGCGGGCACCCTTGTGGCCCACGGGGTCCTTGGTGACCTGGACCAGCACGGTATCCCCGGACTTCAGCGCGTTTTCGATGCGGCGCTGCTTGCCTTCGAGGTTCACTGCCTCCCAGTTGACCTCGCCGGCATACAGGACGGCGTTGCGGCCGCGCCCGATGTCAACGAACGCCGCTTCCATGGACGGCAGCACGTTCTGGACCTTGCCCAGGTAGACGTTGCCGATCAGCGAGTCCTGCTGCGTCTTGGACACGAAGTGCTCAGCCAGGACGCCGTCTTCGAGGACCGCAATCTGGATCCTGTCGTCGCGCTGGCGGACGATCATCTGCCGGTCGACGGATTCGCGGCGTGCCAGGAACTCGGCTTCCGTGATGACGGTGCGGCGGCGGCCCGTGTCGCGGGATTCGCGGCGGCGCTGCTTCTTGGCTTCCAGGCGGGTGGAGCCCTTTACGCTCGTGACCCGGTTGTTCACCGGTGCTTCGCTCACCGGCCGTGGTGCACGGACGCGGGTCACCGTGTTGGGCGGATCGTCGTCCCCGCCGCCGGTCAGTTCAAGGTCCTGGTCCCCGCGGCGGCGGCGGCGACGGCGGCGGGAGGTGACACCGTCTTCCAGCTGTGCGGCGTTGTCTTCGTCGGCTTCGTCCTCGGCGTCAGTGTCTGAGCTGCCGGCCTCGGCGTCCTCACTGGCCCGGTCGCCGGTGCGGCTGCGGCCCCGCCGGCCCCGGCTGCGGCGCCTGCGGCGGCTGGAGGAGTCGTCGCCGTCGTCGGTTTCGTCTTCCTCAGGCTCCTCCACAGCCGGCACAGCGGGGCGGACCACGGTACTCAGGTCGGGTGCCTGGAAGATGACGGACGTGGGGGAAGCGGGTTCAAGGAACAAGGACCCGAACGGGCTGGCGGCTGCCGGGGCGGACCCGGCCTTGGACGGCTCCCCCGCCTGGGCTGCGGCGGGTTCCTGTGCCGGCGCGGGTTCCTGTGCCGGCGCGGGTTCCTGGGTCCGCTCCTGGGCTGATGCGGCAGCTGCTTCCACGGCGCCGGCAGCTCCACCGGCGGTGGTGGCCTGTGGGGTCTGGTCCTGGTCCTGTTCGGGGGCTGCTGCCGGGCCTGCGGCCTGCGTGGCTGGCGCTTCCTGGGCGGGAGCTTCCTGGGCGGCCGCCTCGGCATCGGCTGGTTCCCCAGCCTGCGCTTCCGCAACAGCGGATTCCGCCGGTACGGCCACGGCCTCTGCTTCTGGCTGCGGCGCGGCGGCGGGGGACGCAGCCTTGCGGGTGGCTACGCGACGGCGGCGCACGGGCTTGGCCTCCGCCTCAGCCGCCTCGGGGGCAGCCGCGGCGTCGGAAGCAGCTTGCGGTGCGGGGCTCACGGCCGCTGCCGCAGGAGCCTCGGCGACGCCGGTATCCGGCGAGGCGGCGTCCGCTTCACCGGCGAAGGCGGGCAGGGGCTCGGCGGCGTCAACTTTCTTCCGGGCGCGGGTGCGCCGGGCCGGAGCCTTGGGCGCCGCGAGGGCCTCTACTGCTCCGCCGTCGGCACCGGGGGTGGCGGCTGCCTCCGCAGGCGCCACGGCGCCGGCGTCCGCCGGGGCGGCCTCGGCCTTGGGAGCCGTCTTGCGGCGGGTGCGCACAGCCCTCTTGGGTGCAGCGGCCGCTGCATCTTCGTTAACGGCCAGTTCCTGATCATTGTCCATATGTGGCAACACTCCTGCCCCTGACGTACCGCCACATCCGGCACCCATTGGGGCACATATTGTCAAAACCCGCAGGCGTTGACAGAAGTCAAGTGGATACTCCCAGGTTCGCACCGTCGTTGGGGTGCGGCAGCCCGTGGGAGCCGGCGGATGTTTCGAAAACCCGTTGTTCTGCGTGCCACAACCAGGTGCCGCCCAATGGAGTCGCGGGAGTGCCGGAAGAATCCGAAGCCTGCCCTGCTCATCATTGGCGGTCTTGGAACAAACCACCGGACCGGAGTCCGAATGTGGATCGGCTTCCAGCCACGTTCATTCTCTCATACCCGCGCCGGATCGCCGCGGAGGCAGCCGATGCTCTTCCGTTGTTGTGTGGTGGCCTCAGGGTCCGGCGTTACAATCAGGCACAGGAGCACCGGACGAAAAGGACGCCACACCAATGCCCAGCATCTCCCCCGTCAGCGCCCACCACCAGGAACGGGCCGCCGATCCGCAGTCCAGTCCTGCCGCGAATGTCCCGCGGATGACCCGCAACCGGCCCTTCGGCTGGCTGCTGGTCGTCACCGGCTTTGTGGGTTGGCTTGCCTCCGGAACCTTGGTACTGGAGAAGCTGGAAGTGCTCAAGGATCCCAACCACGTCACCGTATGCGACGTGAATCCCTGGATCTCCTGCGGCGAAGTCATGAAGACATGGCAGAGCTCGCTCTTCGGCTTCCCGAACATGTTCATTGGCATCGTGGCGTTCGCCGTCATCATCACCGTGGGCATGGCCCTGCTGTCCGGGGCCACCTTCGCCCGCTGGTACTGGATCGGTCTGCAGGCAGGCGTCACCCTCGGTTTCATCTTCGTCGTGTGGCTGTGGTCCCAGGCGCTGTACGCCATCCACGTCCTGTGCCCTTTCTGCATGATCGTCTGGGCCGCCATGATTCCGCTCTTTGTCTGGACCACCATCCGCAACATCTCGGCCGGCGTGATTCCGATGCCCGCAGGCGCAGCCCGTGTCCTGGGTGACTCCGGCTGGATCATCACCGCGCTGCTGTACGTGGCCGTCATCGCCACCATCTTCTTCGCGTTCATCCAGATCTTCGCGGGAACGTCAGGGTTCTAGCCGCAGTTACAGCAAAGGGAGGGCCGGTGTTCACATCGAACACCGGCCCTCCCCTTTGCTGCTGTTAGTTCTCCTGGAACCAGATCTTGATCTCGCGCTCAGCGGACTCGGTGGAGTCGGAACCGTGCACAAGGTTCTGCTGGACTTTCAGGCCCCAGTCGCGGCCGAAGTCGCCGCGGATGGTGCCGGGGGCCGCCGTCGTGGGGTCCGTGGTGCCGGCCAGGGACCGGAAGCCCTCGATCACGCGGTGGCCTTCGAAGATGGCCGCCACGACCGGGCCGCTGAGCATGAACTCCACCAGCGGCTCGTAGAACGGCTTGCCCACGTGCTCCTCGTAGTGCTGCTCCAGCAGTTCGCGGGTGGCGTCAACCTTCTTCAGCTCGACCAGGCTGTAGCCTTTGGCTTCGATCCGGGCCAGGATGGCGCCGCTCAGGTTACGGGCGACGCCGTCGGGCTTGATCAGGACGAGGGTGCGCTCTGTAGTCACAACTGCTCCAATGGGTTGGTGGGGGTTTCGGGATAAGTCTACGGGGACTGGTTTACGGAGTTTGGGGCTGCGCGGGGCCGGCGGCCTGGTCCGGATGGGCCGCCTCCCATTCAGCCTGCTCGCGGGCACGCTGCGCCGCTTCACGGTCCAGCCGGATGCCGGTCCGGATGCCGTACCACCAGGCCAGGGCGAAGAGCGCGCCCACCAGGAACATGGCCGGCTCAAAGATGCCGGTGAGGATCAGGACGAGCTGCAGGATCCAGCCCAATCCAATCCCCCAGGGTTTGTTGAGGACCGCGCAGGCGAAGACCATGACCACGCTGAGGGCAATGCCCACGCCGAGGATCAGCGCCGGCGGAAATTCCCCGCGCCGCAGGCCGAACACCACCAGGGTGGCGAAGAACATGACGAACGCTTCCAGGAGCAGCACCGTGGAGGCGAACATCACCTTGGTGGACCGGCGCTTCTTCGGCATCCCGGGACGCCATTCCCGCTGTGCCTTGGTCAGTTTGGCCATGCCTACGCCTCCGTCTTGCCGAGCAGGATGCGTGCTTCCGCCACCAGGGTGATCGATCCGGTGACCAGCACGCCGCCGGAGAGGTCGTCGTTGGCTTCGGCCCGCTCAACGGCCCATTCCAGTGCGTCGTCCAGTTTCTCCGCGATGTGCACGTTGTCCTCGCCAAAGCCGAGGTCCACCGCAAGCTCGGCGAGCTCGGCGGCCGGGACGGCGCGCGGCGAGTTGGACTGGGTGAAGCAGTACTCCGATGCCATGTCACCCAGGGATTCCCTGAGTTCACGGAGGATCTCCTCGGCGTCTTTCTCCTTGAGTACGCCGACCACCGGAACCAGGCGGGTGAACGTGAACGCTTCCTGCAGCGCGGCGGCTGAAGCCTTGATGCCGTCGGGGTTGTGGGCGGCGTCCACGATGATGGTGGGCGCGGTCCGGACCACCTCCAGCCGGCCCGGGGACGTGACAGCCGCGAAGCCTTCCTGCAGGACCTCGAAGTCGAGTTCCTTTTCGCCGCCGAAGAATGCCTCCAGGGCGGCAACCGCGACGGCGGCGTTCTGTGCCTGGTGTGCGCCGTGCAGCGGCACCAGCAGGTCCGGGTAGCGGCCGGCGATGCCCTGGATGGTCACCACCTGTCCGCCAACGGCCACCGTGCGGGACTCGACGCCGAACTCCACGCCCTCGAAGCGGAACGGCACGCCCACTTCCTTGGCCTTCTCCAGCAGTACCTGCGCCGCGTCGAGGGGCTGGGCAGCGCTGACAAGGTACCCGCCGGGCTTGATGATGCCGGCCTTTTCGCGGGCAATGTCCTCAGTGGTGTCCCCCAGGAGGTCGGTGTGGTCCAGCGAAATCGGCGTCACGACCGAGACCTGGCCGTCGCCGACATTGGTGGCGTCCGTGATGCCGCCCAGGCCCACTTCGATGATGGCCACATTGACGGGCTGGTCCGCGAAGATGGCGAAGCCCAGGATGGTGAGGCACTCGAAGTAGGTCAGCCGCGGCTGGCCCTCGGACTCGAGTTCGGAGTCCACGATCTGCAGGTAGGGCCGGATCTCGTCCCAGATCCTGACGAACGTTTCGTCCGGCACCGGGTGGCCGTCGATGCTGATCCGCTCCGTGATCTTGGACAGGTGCGGGCTGGTGTACCGGCCCGTGCTCAGTCCGTGGGCGCGGAGCACGGACTCGATCATCCGCGACGTCGAGGTCTTGCCGTTGGTTCCGGTCACGTGGATGATCGGGTACGCCTTGTTGGGCTCCCCGAGGACATCCATGGCGCGGAACAGCGGCGCCAGCCGGGGCTCCATCTTGTTTTCCGGCGCCCGTCCCAGCAGCTCGGCATAGACGCTTTCCACGGAAAATTCGTCGGTCATGTCCTAGGCCTCCACTTTTTCAACGGCGACGGCGGGTTCAGCCGCGGCGCCTGCCTGGGCGTCCAGGTGCACCGTCAGCGTTTCGCCCTTGACGAGTCCGGCGTTGGCCAGCAGGGCATCCACCACGTTCTGCGGTGCGGTCACGGACGTCCGGATCCGGTCGCTCACGTTAAGGCCGGCGTCCTTGCGCGCCTGCTGGATGGCGCGGACCATGTCGCGGGCCAGTCCTTCGGCTTCAAGCTCCGGCGTGACCTCGGTGTTGAGGACCACGAACCCGCCTCCGGGCAGCACGGCAACAGCGGCCGAACCGCCCTCGGACTCCGCCACCACGGTCTCCAGCGTGTACTCCTGGGGCTCCAGCTGGAGGCCCCCGGCGGTGACCACACCGTCGTCGTCCACTGACCAGTCGCCGGACTTGGAGCCCTTAATGGCCAGCTGGACGTTCTTGCCCAGGCGCGGGCCGGCGGCCCGGGCGTTGACCACCAGCTTCTGCTGGATGCCGAACTCCTCGGGCGAAGCGGTGGCGGCGTCCAGGAGGCGGACGGAACGGAGGTTGAGTTCGTCGGCGACGACGGCGGCAAATCCTTCCAGCGCGTCCGCACCGGGTGCCACGACGGTGAGTTCCTGCAGCGGCAGGCGCACCCGCAGGTTCGCTGCCTTGCGCAGCGAGGAGCCGGTGGAGCAGATCTGCTGGACCCGGTCCATGGCTTCCACCAGGGACGGGTTGGCCGGGAACAGGTCCGCGTCCGGCCAGTCGGCAAGGTGCACGGAGCGGCCGCCGGTCAGGCCGCGCCAGATCTCCTCGGAAACCAGCGGCAGCAGGGACGCCGCGGCACGCGTGACGGTTTCCAGGGCGGTGTACAGGGCGTCGAAGGCGTCCTGGTCCTCGTCGAAGAACCGCTGGCGGCTCCGCCGGACATACCAGTTGGTGAGCATGTCCAGGTAGCTGCGCAGCGAGTCGCAGGCTCCGGAGATGTCATAGGTGTCCAGCTGGGCGGTCATGCTGCGGACCAGGTCGCCGGTGTTGGCCAGCAGGTACTGGTCCAGGGTGTCCCGGTAGCCCTCGTAGCGCAGCTTGGCGTCGTATCCCGCGCCGCTGTTGGCGGCATTGGTGTACAGGGCGAAGAAGCTGTAGACGTTCCAGAGCGGCAGGATGACCTGGCGCACGCCGTCGCGGATGCCCTGTTCGGTGACGATGAGGTTGCCGCCGCGCAGGATGGGGCTGGACATCAGGAACCAGCGCATCGCGTCGGAACCGTCCCGGTCAAGGACTTCCGACACGTCCGGGTAGTTGCGCAGGCTCTTGGACATCTTCTGGCCATCGGAGCCCAGCACGATGCCATGGCTGATGACGTTGCGGAACGCGGGCCGGTCGAAAAGCGCGGTGGAGAGGATGTGCAGCATATAGAACCAGCCGCGGGTCTGGCCGATGTACTCGACGATGAAGTCGGCCGGGTTGTGGGTGTTGAACCAGGCCTCGTTCTCGAACGGGTAGTGCACCTGGCCGTACGGCATGGAGCCGGAGTCGAACCAGACATCCAGGACGTCCTCCACGCGGCGCATCACGGACTGGCCCTCTTCGGGCGTACGGGGGTCGTCCGGGTTCGGCCGGGTGAGCTCGTCGATAAACGGCCGGTGCAGGTCCACCTGGCCGTCCTTGTTCAGCGGCAGGCGGCCGAAGTCGGCCTCGATCTCGGCGAGGGAGCCGTAGACGTCGGTGCGCGGGTATTCGGGATCCGTCGACTGCCACACGGGGATGGGACTGCCCCAGAACCGGTTGCGGCTGATGGACCAGTCGCGGGCGTTTTCCAGCCACTTGCCGAACTGGCCGTCCTTCACGTTGCCGGGGATCCAGTTGATCTCCTGGTTCAGTTCGGACATGCGGTCCTTGAACTTGGTGACCTCCACGTACCAGGAGGACACCGCGCGGTAGATCAGCGGGTTGCGGCAGCGCCAGCAGTGCGGGTAGCTGTGCTCGTAGCTGGCCTGGCGCACCAGCCGGCCCTGGGCCCGCAGCACCTGCGTGATCGGCTTGTTGGCCTCGAAGACCTGCAGGCCCACGATCCCGTGAAGGTCGCCGTGCTTGAACAGCGGCAGGAACCGCGCGCCTTCGTCGACGGAGAGCACCACGGGGATACCCGCCTCCTCGCAGACTTTCTGGTCGTCTTCACCGTAGGCGGGCGCCTGGTGGACGATGCCGGTGCCGTCCGTGGTGGTGACATAGTCGGCCACCACGAAGCGCCAGGCGTTCTCCATGCCGTACTTCTCGTTGTCGGCGAAGTCGTCCCAGAGCCGCTGGTACTCGAGGCCTTCGAGTTCGGAACCGGCGTAGGTGGCCACGACGGCGGCTGCCGCGTCCTCGAAGCTGTCGTAGCCGAGGTCTTTGGCGTAGCTGCCCAGCAGGTCCGCGGCGAGCAGGAAGCTGCCGCCGACGGGAGCGTCGGGCGAGGCCGCCTTGATGCCGTTGGGGCCGGCCGGCAGCACGGCATACGCGATGGAAGGCCCGACGGCGAGCGCGGCGTTGGTGGGCAGCGTCCAGGGCGTGGTGGTCCAGGCCAGGGCCTGAACGCCGGCAAGCTTCTGCGACAGCTCCGACTTCCCGGCGAGGATGGGGAACGTGACGGTCACCGTCTGGTCCTGGCGGTTCTTGTAGACGTCGTCGTCCATGCGCAGTTCATGGTTGGACAGCGGCGTTTCGTCCTTCCAGCAATACGGCAGGACCCGGTAGCCGTTGTAGGTCAGGCCCTTGTCGTGCAGCTGCTTGAACGCCCAGAGGACCGACTCCATGTATTCGACGTTGAGCGTCTTGTAGTCATTGTCGAAGTCCACCCAGCGGGCCTGGCGGGTGACGTAGCTGCGCCACTCGTCGGCGTATTTCATCACCGAGGCGCGGCACGCGTCGTTGAACTTGTCGATGCCCATGGCTTCGATCTGGGTCTTGTCGGTCATCCCCAGCTGCTTCATGGCTTCGAGCTCGGCGGGAAGGCCGTGGGTGTCCCAGCCAAAGCGGCGCTCCACGCGCTTTCCGCGCTGGGTCTGGTACCGGCCCACCAGGTCCTTGGCATAGCCGGTCAGCAGGTGTCCGTAGTGCGGCAGGCCGTTGGCGAAGGGCGGGCCGTCGTAGAACACGAATTCGTTGCTGCCGGGCTCACCACCGGGGACGTCGGCGCTGCGCTGGTCGATGCTTGCCTGGAAGGTGCCGTCCTGGTCCCAGTACTTCAGGATGCGCTCTTCGATCTCCGGGAACTTCACGGAGGCGGAAACGCCGGCGCTGCCATTGGCAGAGGTACTGGCTGAGGCCTTGGGGTAAAACGTCATGTTCGACATCCTGGGTTGAGCGCGGGTGAACCTCCGGCACGGGCCGGAGGTTCCGTTCAGGATGCGAGGACGGCTGCCGTACGGTCCGAAGACTGCACGCCTACCGCGGTACCACCTCACTTACCGGCGCTGCGTGTTCCCGAAGGAACGGCCGCTGGCCCCGGCCTCTCATTACTGCTGTAACGGGCTTACCCGTCCGGTTCTACTAATGCCGCCCGCCCTGCATGGCGCGGCCGCACGTTCTTCCGGAAGCTCACCGGTGATTGCCGGGTCATAGCCACTGTTGAGTCTACTATTCCACCGGCATCCTGTGCCATTCAGGGCCTGACGCGGACCCGGTGGTGTGCCTAGACTCGCCTCATGGCAGCTCCCGGGGATTCGGTTGCGCGCAGGCGTGCGGCTGTGGCGTGCAGATGGCTGTTCGTTCCCGCCGCCCTTCCGGTCGTGGCAGTATCCGTGATCCGGGCGGTACCCGCCGACTGGCCCGTGTTCGCGGTGCAGCTGGTGGCGTTCACGCCCTGGGCCGCGGTGCCCGCCGCCGCAGCCCTGCTGTTGGCGTTCCTGGGACGGAGCAGGTGGCAGCAGGTGCTGGCCGCGGCGCTGGCGGGCTGCCAGGCGTTCTGGCTGTTCCCGCTGGACATCCGTGAACCGGCCCCCGAGGCCGCCGGCAGCCAGGTGTCCCTGGTTGTCCTGAGCATCAACGCCGAGTTGGGCGGGGCTGACGCGGCGGCCCTGGTGAAGCTGGTCCGTGAACGGCGTGTTGATCTGCTGGCAGTCGAGGAGTACACACCCCAACTCGCACGAAGGTTCACGGCGGCGGGACTGGACGGCGTGCTCCCCCACCGGGTTGCCCGTCCGCGGGACCGTGCCGCCGGCAGCGCCATCTACTCCTCTTACCCGCTGCAGGAGGCCGGCGCGCTGCCCGGCACCCGGTTCAGCATGCCGTTGGCCGACGTGGACCTGGGAGCCGGCAACGGTACCGTCCTGCGCGTGGCAGCGGTGCACGCCCTGGCGCCGGTGGGAAAGGGCCTCGGCCAATGGCGCAGCGACCTGGTTGCCGCAGCCGGTGCTGACCCGGGGTCGGGTCCCCTGCTGCTGGCCGGGGACTTTAACGCGACCTACGACCACCGGGAATTCCGGGCGCTGCTGGGAGGAACAGGAGGCCGCCCCCTCCTGGACGTGGCGGCATCGCTGGGCAGCAGGCTGGTCCCCACCTGGCCGATGCGGGGCTACCATCTCCCGGGGATCGCCCTTGACCACCTGGTCACCAGCCCGGACATCCAGGCGTCCGGGTATTCGGTGGACAGGCTGGAGGGGACGGACCACGCCGCGGTGTCCGCCACATTGAACATCCGGGTCCCCTAGCGTCCCTTGTCAGCCCTTGCGGATCAGCTTGTGCGTTGCCGCCTGCGCCACGGGCCGGATGACGATCTGGTCCAGGTTGATGTGGTGCGGAACGGTGACGGCGTAGCGGACCACGTCGGCTACATCCTCTGCCGTCAACGGCTTCTCCACGCCCTGGTACACCTTGCCCGCGGCCTGGGCATCCCCCAGCCGGTTGAGGGCGAACTCCTCGGTCTGCACCAGGCCGGGGGCCACCTCGATCACGCGGACGTTGTGCTCGGCTTCCTCCAGCCGAAGCGCATTGGTCAGGGCGTGCTGGCCGAACTTGGCGGCGTTGTATCCGCCGCCGCCTTCGTAGGCGTCCAGCCCGGCCGTGGAGGTCAGGTTCAGCACCGTTCCCCCGCCGGTGGCGCGCAGCATGGGCAGGAACGCGCGGGTCAGCTTCATGGTGCCCAGGACGTTGACGCGGTACATCCATTCCCAGTCGTCGGTGCTGGCATCGCCCACCCGGTCGGCACCGCGGGCGCCGCCGGCGATGTTGACCAGCGTGTCGATGCCGCCCGCCTCCGTGACCTGCGCGAGGAGCCGGGACACGTCGTCGTCCTCTGCAATGTCGGCAGGAATGGCGACGGCGCCCGTCGCGCTTTCCAGGGCGGCCAGACGGTCGGCCCGGCGGGCCACGGCGAAGACCGTCCAGCCGTCGGCGCGCAGCGCGCGCACGGTCGCTTCCCCGATGCCGCTGCTCGCGCCGGTCACCAGTGCTGCCTTTTTCTGCAAGTGCTCAGTCATGGCACCACCCTAGCCGGATCAGTCCGCCGGGCGTCCCCGGAGGTAATCCAGCAGGACCAGGGCATGGTTGGCCTCCGTGTTCCGGGCAGCGTAGAGCAGGGTGATCCGGGGATGGTCTGCGGCCAGTTCGAGCAGCTCTTCCACCGCTGGATTGGAGTCCAGTTCGAGCCGGTAGCGTGCACCGAAATCGGCAAACCGCCCAGGCCGGTGATCGAACTCCTTGCGCAACGCGGTGGACGGCGCGACCTCCTTGAGCCAATGGTCGACGGCGGCCCTTTCCCTGGGCATCCCCCGCGGCCAAAGCCGGTCCACCAGTACCCGGCAGCCGTCGTCGTCCGCAGGCGGCTCATAGATGCGCTTCACGCCAAAGGTTCCCCGGATCCGGCCCATAGGCGGCATGCTACCCCCACTGGGGCCCGGCCGCGGGTGACGGGTTGGGTGGGATGGAACCAGGCATGAAAGAATTGCCCAATGGCTGAAGACACGCAGGGTACAGACACGCCCACCACCGCCCCCATCAACGTTCCGGACAAGCCGGCCCTCGAAGGCCTCGAAGCGGCGCTCACCCAGCGCTGGCTGTCCGAGGGCACCTACAAGTTCAACCCCGACACCACCCGGGAGCAGGTCTACTCGATCGACACTCCCCCGCCCACGGCGTCGGGATCCCTGCATGTGGGGCACATGTTCTCCTTCACCCAGACGGATGTCCAGGCACGCTACATGCGCATGACCGGCAAGAACGTCTTCTACCCCATGGGCTGGGACGACAACGGGCTGCCCACGGAGCGCCGCGTCCAGAACTACTACGGTGTCCGCTGTGATCCCGCCATCCCCTACAACGCCGACTACCGGCCACCGGCGCAGCCCGCCAAGAACCAGCGCGATTTCGACGTCGTGTCCCGCCAGAACTTCATCGAACTGTGCGAGGAACTGGCCGTCGAGGACGAGAAGGTCTTCGAAAACCTGTTCCAGACGCTGGGCCTCTCCGTCGACTGGGACCTGACGTACCGCACCATCGACGACACCTCCCGCGCAGTGTCCCAGCGCGCCTTCCTGGCCAACCTTGCCGCCGGGGACGCCTACATGGCCGAAGCCCCCACCCTGTGGGACGTCACCTTCCGCACCGCCGTGGCCCAGGCCGAGCTTGAGGACCGCGAGGTCCCGGGCGCCTACTACCGGTACCCCTTCCTCACCGAGGACGGCGGCAAGGTGTTCATCGAAACCACCCGGCCGGAGCTGCTCGCAGCGTGTGCCGCGCTGGTGGCAAACCCCGACGACGAGCGGTACCAGCCACTGTTCGGCAAGACCGTGAGGTCCCCGCTGTTCGACGTGGAGCTTGAGGTCAAGGCCCACCCGCTGGCCAAGGCGGACAAGGGCTCCGGCATCGCGATGGTCTGCACCTTTGGTGACCTGACCGACGTCACGTGGTGGCGCGAGCTGCAGCTTCCCACCCGGGCCATCATGGGCCGCGACGGGCGCATCATCGCCGAAACCCCGGAGTGGATCACCAGCGAAGCCGGCAGGGAAGCGTACGCGGCGATTGCCGGCAAGACCGCCTTCTCCGCCAAGGAAGCAGTGGTTGAACTGCTCAAGGAAGCCGGGCTGCTGGACGGCGAACCCAAGAAGATCACCCACCCGGTGAACTTCTTCGAAAAGGGCGACAAGCCGCTGGAAGTGGTCACCTCACGCCAGTGGTACATCCGCAACGGCGGACGCGACGAGGACCGCCGCGAACGCCTGATCGGCCGGGGCAAGGAGATCGACTTCCACCCGTCGTTCATGCGCTCCCGCTACGAGAACTGGATCGCCGGGCTGAACGGCGACTGGCTGGTCTCCCGGCAGCGGTTCTTCGGCGTGCCCATCCCCGTCTGGTATCCGCTGGATGCCCAGGGCAACCCGGACTACGACAACCCCATCCTGCCCTCCGACGACCTGCTTCCCGTCGATCCGGCGGCTGACGCTGCGCCGGGCTTTGACGAGTCGCAGCGTGACCAGCCGAACGGCTTCACCGGTGACGCCGACGTCCTGGACACCTGGGCCACGTCGTCACTGACGCCGCAGATCGTTGGCGGCTGGAGCCGGAACGAGGACCTGTTCGCCAAGGTGTACCCGTTCGATCTCCGGCCCCAGGGCCACGACATCATCAGGACCTGGCTGTTCTCCTCGGTGGTCCGCGCGGATGCGCTGCAGAAGAACGCCCCCTGGAAGCACGCGGCCATCTCCGGCTGGATCCTGGATCCGGACCGCAAGAAGATGTCCAAGTCCAAGGGCAACGTGGTGGTCCCCACGGATGTGCTGAACGAATACGGTTCCGACGCCGTCCGCTACTGGGCTGCCTCGGCGCGGCTTGGCGCGGATACCGCCTACGAGATCGCGCAGATGAAGATCGGCCGCCGCCTGGCCATCAAACTGCTCAACGCGTCCAAATTTGTATTGAACCTTGGCGCCACAGAGAACTCCGTGCTCTCCGGTGACCTGGCTGTCCTGACCAACCCCCTGGACAGGGCGCTGCTGGCCCAGCTGGCGGACGTCGTCGCGCAGTCCACCAAGGCGTTCGACAACTACGACTACGCGCGCGCCCTGCAGCTCACGGAGTCGTTCTTCTGGCAGTTCACCGATGACTACGTGGAGCTGATCAAGGACCGTGCCTACGGGGCCGCGGGCGGGGCCGAGCAGGCCTCCGTGCTGGCCGCCCTGGCCACCACCCTGGATACGCTGCTGCGGCTGTTCGCCCCGTTCCTGCCTTTCGCCACGGAGGAAGTCTGGAGCTGGTGGCGCAGCGGGTCGGTGCACCGGGCCGCATGGCCGGCCGCGCTGGAGATTCCCGGCGGGGACACCACCATGCTGGCCACCGTTGGCGTGGCCCTCAGCGGTGTCCGCAAGGCCAAGTCGGAGGCGAAGGTCAAGCAGCGCACCGAGGTGCTGTCCGCAACCATCACCGCTCCGGAAGCACTGACGGCACAGCTCCGGGCGGGGCTGGCCGACCTGAAGGCTGCGTCCAACGCACGGGACATCACGTTGGTGGTGGGTGAGGGCGAGCTCGCCGTCACCGGCGTGGCCCTGGCGCCGAGCGACGAACCCGCCAAGGCCTGACGCGGTCCAGTGAGTGGCCCGTTTCCGGGCAAAGGGGAAGCCCCATCAGCGTTTTGCCGTTGGTGGGGCTTCGACTTTTCGGCCATCTGGTGACGAACTCTGATGGTCTGGCAGGATCCGCTGATCTTCAGGTCTTACTACACCGTCACTGGTAGCTTGCATTCAACTTTGCCGATGGCTGCGTCAAACTACATATCACTGAATCTTTGGTTCCTGCGTCCCGCTTCTTTCGAAGTGGGTAAAAACCATTGTTCTCCTGCTCCAGGGCATGCACAAGGGCCCCGGGATAACTACACAACGGTAGTTATCCCGGGGCCCTTTGCGCGTGAGGTGAGCCCGGACGCCGCCCGGTCTCTAGTCGAATTCCGGGCTCTCCGTGCGGCTGCGCTTGAGCTCGAAGAAGTGCGGGTACGCGGCGATGGCGGTGGTGGCGTCCCAGATTTTGCCGGCTTCCTCGCCGCGCGGAATGCGGGTCAGGACGGGCCCGAAGAAGGCGGTGCCGTTGAACGCGACCACGGGCGTTCCCACATCCTGCCCCACCAGCGAGATGCCCTCCTCATGGCTGGCACGGA
Source organism: Arthrobacter sp. NQ7 (assembly GCF_029581595.2). Lineage (NCBI taxonomy): Bacteria > Bacillati > Actinomycetota > Actinomycetes > Micrococcales > Micrococcaceae > Arthrobacter > Arthrobacter sp. NQ7. Next base: position 246,951 of record NZ_JARFXU020000003.1, read on the forward strand.
GTTGGGGGTCGTAGGCGTCTGTGGTGGCGGCCTCGGCCAGGGAGGCGGGCAGCCCGCACTCGGCCAGGGCCTTGGTGATCACCTGCGTGCGGTCCTTTTCACCCTGGTTGTGGATGAGCGTGCCCATGGCGTCATACAGCGGCTTGATGACCTGCGGCCCGTGCTCCTCCCGGGCGGCGATGATGACGCGCACCATCCCCCAGGCGTTGTCCATGGATTCGCGGTAGCCGGGTTCAAGGTCGCGTCCCTCATTCAGGACGGCCAGGCTCATGACGTGCCACTCCGTCTCGATGTCGCGGACGGTTTCCACCTCACCGATCCAGCGGGAGGTGACCCACGCGAACGGGCACAGGGGGTCGAACCAGAAATCGGCTTTGTTCTTGGCAGGTGAAGTCAAGGGTTTTCCTCCAGGTCAGGCAGACTTACGGCGCTTGGCCACGTGCGGAATCATGGTGGGCTCAGCCCCCCGCAGGACCACGTCCTCGGTGATCACCACGCTGGCCACGTCCTCGCGGCTCGGCAGGTCGAACATCACGGGAAGCAGGACCTCTTCGAGGATGGCGCGGAGGCCGCGTGCCCCCGTGCCGCGTTCCAGTGCCTGGTCCGCGATGGCTTCCAGGGCGGTGTCGTCGAACACGAGTTCCACGCCGTCGATCTGGAACATCTTCTGGTACTGCTTCACCAGGGCGTTCTTGGGGGTGGAGAGGATCTGGATCAGGGCGTCGCGGTCCAGGTTGGAGACGGTGGTGATCACCGGGAGCCTGCCAATGAATTCGGGGATCAGGCCGAATTTGAGCAGGTCTTCAGGCATGACCTCGCCGTAGGAATCCACTTTCTTGCTGGCCTCGTTGAGCGGAGCGCCGAAGCCGATGCCCTTCCGGCCGGAGCGGGAGCCGATGATCTCCTCAAGGCCGGCGAACGCGCCGGCGACGATGAACAGGACGTTGGTGGTGTCGATCTGGATGAATTCCTGGTGCGGGTGCTTGCGTCCGCCCTGCGGCGGCACAGAGGCGACGGTGCCTTCCAGGATTTTCAGGAGCGCCTGCTGCACGCCTTCACCGGAGACGTCCCGGGTGATGGAGGGGTTCTCACTCTTGCGGGAGATCTTGTCGATCTCGTCGATGTAGATGATGCCCTGTTCGGCCTTCTTGACGTCGTAGTCCGCGGCCTGGATGAGCTTGAGGAGGATATTTTCCACGTCTTCGCCCACGTAGCCGGCCTCGGTCAAAGCCGTGGCGTCGGCGACGGCGAACGGTACGTTCAGGCGCCGGGCGAGGGTCTGCGCGAGGTAGGTCTTTCCACAGCCGGTGGGGCCGATGAGGAGGATGTTCGACTTGGCGATTTCGACGTCGTCATGGTGCCCGCCGTCGCCAAGGCTTCCGGACTTGGGCGCGTGGCCGGCCTGGATGCGCTTGTAATGGTTGTAGACCGCGACGGCGAGGGAGCGCTTGGCAGGTTCCTGGCCAATGACGTATTCCTGCAGGAAGTCGAAGATTTCACGCGGCTTGGGCAGTTCGAAGCTGCCGAGATCCGCGACCTCCGCGAGCTCCTCTTCGATGATTTCGTTGCACAACTCGATGCATTCATCACAGATGTAGACACCGGGCCCGGCAATGAGCTTGCGCACCTGCTTCTGGCTCTTTCCGCAGAAAGAGCACTTCAGCAGATCCGTGCTCTCGCCAATCCGAGCCATATGTGAACCCCTTAGTATCCTGCTGCCAGGCAGCTCTGCACCATTGCTGAAATCTTCCCGGCCATCGCAGACCGGATTGTGACAACATCCACTCTAGGTCACATTCGCCGCCAAGGGTGGAAAGAAAAGGCCGGTGCGGCCAAATGAACTGGGCCGCACCGGCTTTCCGTACTGCTACCGCGTAATTGCCTGCGGCTTGATCTTGCGTGAATCGAGGACCTGGTCGATCAGGCCGTATGCCTGGGCCTCTTCGGCGGTGAGGATCTTGTCACGCTCGATGTCGTTGTTGACCTGCTCGGACGTGCGCCCCGAATGGTGGGCCAGCGTATCCTCCAGCCAGGAGCGCATGCGCATGACCTCTGCGGCCTGGATTTCCAGGTCGGAGGCCTGCCCGCCCTGGCCGCCGGACAGTGCCGGCTGGTGGATCAGGACGCGGGCGTTGGGCAGTGCCAGCCGCTTGCCGGGGGTACCGGCGGCCAGCAGGACGGCGGCCGCGCTGGCGGCCTGGCCCAGGCAGACGGTCTGGATCTCGGGGCGGATGTACTGCATCGTGTCGTAGATCGCCGTCATGGCCGTGAAGGAGCCGCCGGGCGAGTTGATGTACAGGGTGATGTCGCGGTCCGGGTCCGTTGATTCCAGGACCAGCAGCTGGGCCATGATGTCGTCAGCGGAAGCGTCGTCAACCTGGACGCCGAGGAAGATGATGCGGTCCTCGAAGAGCTTGGTGTAGGGGTCCTGGCGCTTGAAGCCGTAGGGGGTCCGTTCCTCGAACTGCGGCAGGACGTAGCGGCTGGACGGAAGATTGCCGGCTGACCACCCGAAGTTGTAGTTCATTGTGTTTGCTCCTGATCGAAGGGGTTCTGAGTGCCGGTTAGTTCTGGGAGGCTGATTCGCCGGAGGATCCGTTGGACGTTCCGCCGCCGCCGGAGACGGAGCCGGCGTGGGCGGCGATCTTGTCGAAGAAGCCGTACTCGAGCGCCTCGGTGGCCGTGAACCACTTGTCGCGGTCGTTGTCCTTGAGGATGGTCTCAACGGTCTGGCCGGTCTGCTCGGCGGTCAGTTCCGCCATGACCTTCTTCATGTGCAGGATGAGTTCGGCCTGGATCTTGATGTCGGACGCGGTGCCGCCGATGCCGCCGGAGGGCTGGTGCATCAGGACGCGGGCGTTCGGGGTGGCGTAGCGCTTGCCCTTGGTGCCCGAGGAGAGCAGGAACTGCCCCATCGATGCTGCCAGGCCGGTGGCGACAGTGACGACGTCATTGGGGATGAACTGCATGGTGTCGTAGATGGCCATGCCTGCGGTGACGGAGCCGCCGGGCGAGTTGATGTAGAGGTAGATGTCCTTTTCTGGGTTCTCGGCCGAGAGCAGGAGCAGCTGCGAGCAGATCGCGTTGGCGTTGTCATCACGCACCTCCGAGCCCAGCCAGATGATCCGCTCCTTGAGAAGGCGGTTGTAAATGTAGTTGTCCTGGGCTGCAGGATCGACGGTCGCCATCCGGGGGGCCTCTGAGTGCTGTGACATGTTTACTTACCTCTCACTGGTGACGGTGACATCACTGAAAATCACTACTTGGACACTAACCGGTTTCCACGGTGTTTTGTTCGCGCACTGACGGCTGTTCGCTGACGGCGCACGATCCCCGAATCTCCGGCCCATGGCTGCGCTGCAACGCGAACGGCCCCCGGATCTCAATTGATCCAGGGGCCGTTGCATCGGGCCTGTGGGGACTAGGCCTTGGCGTCTTCCTTGGTGTCCTTGGCTTCGACAGCCTCGGTCCCGGCGGCCTCAGCCTCGGCGGCGTCGGCTGCTTCGGTGTCTGCTGCGTCGGCGGCGGGCGCTTCCTCACCGGCGGGGCGCACGAAGTCGCTCAGGTCAACGGCGTTGCCCTCGGTGTCGGTGACGGTCGCCTGGCCCAGGACAACGGCCAGGGCCTTCCGGCGGCGTACCTCGGAGACCATCATGGGGACCTGGCCGCTCTGGTCGATGATCTGGGCGAACTGGTTGGGGTCCATGCCGTACTGGCTGGCGGTGCTCACGATGTAGTCGATCAGCTCGCTCTGGCTGACGTTGACTTCTTCCTTCTCCGCAATGGCGTCGAGGATGATCTCGTTCTGGAAGGCGCGGGCCGTGTTGGCACGGACCTCTTCGCGGTGTTCCTCGGTGTCGTGCTCGCCGTCGCCGTGGCCGTTGCCCTCCTGGAAGTGGGCTTCGAGCTGCTCTTCGACTACCGAGTCCGGAACCGGAACCTCGACCAGTTCGACCAGCTTGTCCAGGACCTTGTCGCGGGCTTCGACGCCCTGCTCCACGATCTTGGAGTCGGCGGCCTGCTTGGCCAGGTCCTCGCGCAGTTCGGCGAGGGTGTCGAACTCGGAGGCGAGCTGGGCGAAGTCATCGTTCGCTTCGGGCAGTTCGCGTTCCTTGACGGCCTTGACGACAACCTTGACCTGCGCGGCTTCGCCGGCGTGGTCACCGCCCACCAGGGTGGTGTCGAAGATGGCGTCCTCGTCGGCGCTGAGCCCGGTCACGGCCTCGTCCATGCCCTCGAGCATGGTGCCGGCGCCAACCTGGTAGGACAGGCCGGACGCGTTGTCGACTTCTTCGCCGTCGATGCTGGCCGTGATGTCGATGGTGAGGAAGTCGCCATCGGCAGCGGGGCGGTCAACGGACTTCAGGGTGCCGAAGCGGCCGCGCAGTTCATCCAGGGCCTTGTCGACGTCGGCCTCGGAGGATTCCGCTGCGGCAACCTGGACCTCGATGCCGGCGTAGTCCGGGAGTTCGATTTCGGGGCGGACGTCAACCTCGGCGGCGAACTTCAGGCCGCCGTCGGTTGAGGAGGGGTCGGGGACCTCGGTGATCTCGACCTCGGGACGGCTCAGGGGACGGATGCCGGATTCCTGCACGGCAGCCTGGTACCAGCCGTTGAGGCCGTCGTTGATGGCGGTCTCCAGGACGTAGCCGCGGCCGACGCGCTGGTCGATGATCCGGGCGGGAACCTTGCCCTTGCGGAACCCGGGGACCTGGATCTGCGAAGCGACGGTCTTGTAGGCCGAGTCGATGCTGGGCTTCAGTTCCTCAAAGGGGACCTCAACATTGAGCTTGACCCGCGTGGGGGTGAGGTTCTCGACAGCGCTCTTCACGGTCTAAGTACTCCTGGGTTGTGGGATGGGTTTCTGCAACGCATATGTGTCCAGGCCGACTGGTCCTGGCCGCAGAGTCGGGGTGACAGGATTTGAACCTGCGACTTCCTGCTCCCAAAGCAGGCGCTCTAGCCAAGCTGAGCTACACCCCGTAAGTGCACAGGCAAGTCTACGGTGATACGCGTCGCGAATGCACATTTGACACGTAGGCCATGGATTAGGTTTAGTTGTATCCGGCTTGAACAGCCAGCCCGGAGTTTCCGCGAATACCGGATCTTCCTTCGGGGACGTAGCTTAATGGTAAAGCCTCAGTCTTCCAAACTGATTACGCGGGTTCGATTCCCGTCGTCCCCTCCACCGCGAAGGACCCCTCAGCAGAGGGGTCCTTTTGGTTTTAACCGTGCCGCCCCCCCCTGTCGCGGGGCACTTTGACGGGGCGGCAGCCGGGATACGGGACAGCACACGGCGTGTCAGTGTCGAAGTGCCCCGTTTTCGCCGCGCGCCAGGCCGTTCCTAGTCCTGCGGCTGCTGGCACAACGGGCACCAGTAGAGGTTGCGTCCGGCCAGGTCGGCCATGAGCACAATGGTCCGGCACACCCGGCACGGCAGCCCGTGGCGTTTGTAGACGAAGTGCACGTCCTCGCGGTGCGGAAACCGGGCACTCTTTCGCGGCACCTCGATACCTGCCCTGGCGGCCCGGGCAGCGGTGGTGCCGTCAAGGGTCCAGTATTTCGGCGGGGTGGTGATGATCCTGCCGTCCGCCACGCCGTCGGCCATGACGGCCACGATGTCGCGCCAGAGCTTCCGGGCGTCGCCGTCGGCGAGTGCCGTGCCGGGAAGCCACGGGTCCAGGCGGCGCCGGAAGAGGACTTCGGCGCGGTACACGTTGCCGACGCCGGCAATCACCTTCTGGTCCATGAGCAGCGCCGCGAGCGGGGTCTTCCTGGCCTGGACGTTGGCAGCGAAACGGGCGGCATCGCCGCGGAGGTTGCGCAGCGGATCCGGTCCCAGCCGGGCCAGCACCGCGCCGGCCTCCGCCGCGGTGATGGTCTCGCAGGTGGTGGCACCGCGGAGGTCGGCCCAGCCGTGGCTGCCGGCGAGCCTGACACGGACGGCTCCCACCGGGGCCGGCGGCCCGGCGTAGGCGGCACCGCCGTCGCCGTCCTCCGCAAAAGCCTCCTGCTCCCCTACCCGCCTGGGGGCACCGATGCTCGACGCGCCGGCGAACGTGCCGTCGCCGCCGAAGCTCCACGCACCGTACAGGCCGAGGTGCACGTGCAGCACCAGGCTGTTGTCGAAGTGCAGGAAGAGGTGCTTGCCGTGGGCTTCGGCTGCGGCCAGGACGTGCCCGTCGAGCAGCGCCGCTCCCCCGCTGAACCTGCCCTGGGGACTGGACACAGCAAGCGTCTCTCCGAGGAACACGTCGCCGAACTGGCGCGCGAGCCGCCGGACGGAATGGCCCTCAGGCACTACTCGATGACCTCGCCGGTGGTTTCGTAGGCAGCGATCTTGCCGATCCTGCGGACGTGGCGTTCGTCGTTGCTGAAGGGTTCGTTCAGGAACGCCTCGATCAGTTCGGTGGCTTCCTCCACCGAGTGCTGGCGGCCGCCCACGGCCACCACGTTGGCGTCGTTGTGCTCCCGCGCCAGGGTGGCGGTGGACAGGTTCCAGGCGAGGGCAGCGCGCACGCCCTTGACCTTGTTGGCCGCAATCTGCTCCCCGTTGCCCGATCCGCCCAGCACGATGCCCAGGGCGTGGATGCCCGCCTGCTGGTCGGCCACCACGGCGAGCGCGGCGTTGATGCAGAAGGAGGGGTAGTCGTCCTGGGGGTCGTAGGACGTGGGACCGTGGTCCACCACCTCATACCCCTTCCCGGTCAGGTGGGTCACCAGGTGGGCGCTGAGTTCCATGCCTGCGTGGTCGGTGGCGATGTGGACCCGAGGGAAGGCAGGGGTTGTTGTCACGTGCAAAGTCCGTTCGGTTGTGGGGAGCTGGCGGCCCGCCGGGTGCAGGCCGGAACGACACGGATAAGGATATAGGACTGCCGCGGTCAGGAATCCTGGGCCGCAGGCGGCGCTCCGCCGCTTTTGCGGGCCCGGGCGGCGACCCGGGTGAGGACTTCGGCGAGCCGGGCAGCGGAGTCCTGGCTGCCGCCGCTGACGGCCAGGCGCTGGCCGTCCGTCCTGCTGACGACGACGGCGGGCCCGCTGCTGACGAGCATGGCGGCAGTGCCGCCGTGGTGCCGGTAGCCCCACCCGCCATAGTCGGCGGCCCTGACATCCTCGGCGCTGGCGTTCGAGATGGCCCCGGCGGGCACATCCATGACCGGTACCAACCCGGCCAGCAGGACCTTCAGTCCGCGCCGGTCCGCCCTGATCCGGGCGAACAGGAAGGCGGCGCCTACGAGGGCCAGCACCACGAGCAGGATGCCCAGCCATGGGACCACGACGGCGATGAGGGCCGCCGGGAACAGCGAGGCGATGGCGATCATGACAAAGACTGAGCTCCGTGCGTGGACCCACAGCCGGATGCTGTCCCGGGTGAGGTCGGGGTCCAGTTCCCTGGCGATCGCGGCCTGCAGCGCCCGGTCGTCGTCAGGTGACCATTGCCGGTCTGCCTTGTAGACCATGGCCATGGCGACGCCGAGTGATACTGCGGCTCCGCTGCCGAGCGCAAGGACGGTCATGTCCACGTGGGACTGCCGGGCGTCGGCCAGGCCGGTCTGGCCGATGAGGCCGGCGGCCAGGGCCGATGTGAGGAAGAGGCTGAGGAACAGGCCTGCGCCCATCATGATCCTGCGCATCAGCACGGGCCTGCCCAGCGGGACGGCCTGCAGCAGCACCAGCCAGCCGGCGGCGATGAGCCCGGCCGCCCCAACGCCGACGTAGGCGCCGAACGGCGCAAAGGCGGTCCCGCCGTCGTTCGTCCACATGAAGGCGACTGGCTCCGGAAGGTTCGGGCGCAGCAGCGTGGCGCAGTATACGAAGGCAGCGGCCAGGACGACGGGGAACCCGACGGCGAAGCGCAGGGCCTTGGTGTCCACCGAATCCAACAGCTTTCCCATGCATTTAACGCTACCCCTGCGGCGCCCCGTCCAACCCCCTCCCCGGCGCGCGGGGCCGCTGTGAGCTGCGCAACTTGCCAAGGACCCCAAGGATGAAAGAATGCAACACAGTGCCCGTACCGGGACCACCGGACGGCAGCCGAAACTTCTCTGGAGGACCTCCTTTGCCAGGCATGAACCTGACGCGCGCCGAAGCCCGTGAGCGCGCCGAACTGATCACCGTCGACTCCTACGATGTCAGCCTGGACCTGACCCGCGGCGGAGAGGTCTTTGGCAGTACCACCACCGTGAAATTCACCGCGGCGCCCGGATCGGCCAGCTTCATCGATGCCGTGACCCGCACCGTGCACAGCGTCACCCTCAACGGACGCAGCCTGGACCCCGGAACGGTTGCCGACGGCGTGCGGATCCAGCTGCCTGACCTGGCGGAGCACAACGAGCTGACCGTGGTGGCGGAGATGCCGTACATGAACACCGGTGAGGGCCTGCACCGGTTCGTTGACCCGGTGGACAACGAGGTCTACCTCTACACCCAGTTCGAAGTCCCCGACTCCCGCCGGATGTTCACGGTCTTCGAGCAGCCGGACCTGAAGGCAACCTTCGCCTTCACCGTCACGGCGCCGTCCCACTGGGACGTCATTTCCAACTCGCCCACCCCCTTCCCCGTGGAGGCCGGGGCCGCAGAGGACGGCAGCGCAAGGTCGGTGTGGACGTTTGCCCCGACGCCGCGGCTGTCTTCCTACGTCACCGCGCTGATCGCCGGGCCGTACCAGTCGGTCCGCAGCGAGGTCACCAGCTCGGACGGCCGCGTCATTCCACTGGGCGTCTTTGCCCGGAAGTCGCTGATGCAGTACCTGGACGCGGACAACATCTTCGAACTGACGCGGCAGGGCTTCGGATTCTTCGAGGCGCAGTTCGGCTGCCCCTACCCCTTCGAAAAGTATGACCAGCTGTTCGTCCCCGAGTTCAACGCCGGGGCCATGGAGAACGCCGGGGCGGTGACCATCCTGGAGGGCTATGTCTTCCGCAGCAAGGTCACCGGCGCCCAGATCGAGCGCCGCGCCATCACCGTGCTGCACGAACTGGCGCACATGTGGTTCGGCGACCTGGTGACCATGCGGTGGTGGAACGACCTGTGGCTCAACGAATCCTTTGCGGAGTACATGTCCCACCTGGCTGCGGTGGAAGCCACCTCGTTCACCAGTGCCTGGACCACCTTCGCTTCGGTGGAGAAGTCCTGGGCGTACCGGCAGGACCAGCTGCCCACCACGCACCCCATCTTCGCTGAGATCAACGACCTGCAGGACGTGGAGGTCAACTTCGACGGCATCACCTATGCCAAGGGCGCCTCGGTGCTCCGGCAGCTGGTGGCCTGGGTGGGGCCGGAACAGTTCATGGCCGGGGTCCGGGAGTACTTCGCCAAGCACTCCTGGCACAACACCGAGCTGCGCGACCTGCTGGTGGAGCTGGAGAAGGCCAGCGGCCGCGATCTGGACCGCTGGGGCCGGCAGTGGCTGGAGACGGCGGGCGTCAACACCCTGGCCCCCGAGCTGGACGTGGATTCTGACGGGAAGCTGCGCTCCTTTGCCATCCTGCAGTCCGCTGTTCCGGAGTGGCCCACCATCCGGCCGCACCGCCTCGCCGTGGGCTTCTACAACCTGGACGGCGGCAGGCTCACCCGGGTGCATCGTGAGGAGCTGGATGTCGACGGCGAACGCACCGAAGTGCCGGCACTGGCCGGCCTGGACCAGCCGGACCTGATCCTCATCAATGACGACGACCTCGCCTACGCCAAGGTACGGCTCGATCCGACGTCGCTGGCCACCGCCACCGCCCACCTGAAGGACTTCGCCGACAGCCTGCCGCGGACCCTGGTATGGAACTCCGCGTGGGACGCTGCGCGGGACGGTGAGACGCCGGCGCGCAAGTACGTTGAGCTGATCCTGTCCAACGTGGCCGCGGAAACGGACTCCTCCGTGATCCTGGTCCAGCTCCGCCAGCTGGCCACCACCCTGAACTTCTATGTGGCGGAGGAGCACCGCGAAGCCACCACGGTTTCGGCCGTGGACCGGCTGTGGGAGCTGGCGTCCACGGTGCCGGGCGGATCGGACGCGCAGCTGCAGTTCATCAAGTCCTTCGCCCTCCTGGCCCGCAGCGCGTCCCAGCTGGACAGGGTGGCCGGACTGTTGGACGGTTCCGCCGTCCTTGAGGGGCTCACCGTTGACCAGGACCTGCGTTGGGAACTGGTGGCGTCGCTGGTTGCCGGCGGCAGGATGGGGCAGGACGGTATCGACGCCGAGCTGCAGCGGGACAACACCTCCAGCGGCCAGAACGCAGCCTCCCTGGCGAAGGCTGCGATTCCCACGGCGGAGGCGAAGGCGGCGGCCTGGGAATCGATCGTGGTCAAGGGCGAGCTGTCCAACGCGCTGCAGGGATCGGCCGTGACCGGATTTATGCGGGTGCTGGACCGTTCGCTGCTGGAACCGTACGCGGAGAAGTATTTCGCGGCCGTGCCGGGCATCGTGGCAACCCGGACGCACGCACTGGCCCAGCAGATCGTCGTCGGGCTGTACCCTGCGCTGCTGACCACGCAGGCCACCATCGACCGGACCGACGGGTTCCTTGCCTCGTTGCCGGCGGAGAGCGCCGCACTGCGGCGCATGATGCTGGAGAACCGCGACGGCGTGGCGCGCGCCATGCGTGCCCGGGCCGCCGACGTCGTTGGGGAGGGCGGCCCGGAGTGAACCTTTCGGAACACCGCTATGCGCTGACGGTCCAGTGGACGGGCAACCGGGGTGACGGCACGTCGTCGTACCGGAGCTATTCCCGGGACCATGACGTGCTGATTCCGGGCCTGCCGCCCCTGAAGGGGTCGGCGGACCCCGCCTTCCACGGGGACCGTGAACGCTACAACCCCGAGCAGCTGCTCCTGGCTGCGCTGGCACAGTGCCACATGCTGTCCTACCTGCACGTGGCGGTGAAACATGGCGTGGTGGTAACGGATTACCGGGACGAGGCCACCGGGATGATGCGGCTCAACCGGGACGGCAGCGGGCAGTTCGAGCGCGTGGTCCTGAATCCGCGCGTGACGGTGGCCGATTCCGGCCAGGCGGACCTGGCGGCCTCCCTGCACCACGAGGCGAACCAGGTGTGCTTCATTGCCCGCAGCGTGAACTTCCCGGTGGAGCACCGGCCGGTGACGGTGGCGGCCTAGGCCGGTCTGCCGGTCCGGAGCAGGTCCACGAGCTGTTCCTCGGTTCCGGGCGAAAGGCCGGCCTTGCGCGGCCGGTCCAGTCCGCGGGTGCGTTCATCAGCCAGGGTATCCGCCACGGTCTCCTGCCAGGGCCGCAGCACCATGCCTGCGGCCTTGGCGGCCCGGTTGCTGCGGGCCATGAAGCCCTCGTGGCGGGGCGGAAGCCAGAGCGGCAGCGAATCGGGCCCGGACCAGTAACCCACCCCCTGCTCCACCAGCCAGTCTTCACCGGCAACCACAGTGGCGGGGCTGCCGGAGGATGATGCGCGGCAGGCGGTGAGGAGATCGGCAAAGGACACCTGGTCCCCGCCCGCGTTCAGCGCACCGGTGATAGCGCGTTCGGCCGCGAGCAGGATCCAGGCCGCGAGGTCCCGCACGTCGATGACCTGGGTGGGCTGGTGGCCGGTGTCCGGAACCAGCACCGGCCCGGAGGTCCTGGCGAAGCGCGCCGGCCAGTAGCCGTAGCGGTCGGTGGGGTCGCCGGGACCGCCGACCAGCCCCGCCCGGCACAGGTGTGCCCGTTCCCCGGCGGCCGCCAGGGTTGCTTCCTCGATGGCCGCCTTGGATTCGCCATAGGTCTCGGGGGTGGAAGGCGTCCCCGGGGGAAGCGCCGGAAGGAGGGCGGCATCTTCCGCGGCGTCAGGAACGGAGTGGTCGGCGTAGACGGAGCAGCTCGACACGAAGGTCCAGTGCGCCGACCTGCCGGCCAGTTCTCCCAGGGCGTCCCGGGCGGGTCCGGGGTCGCGCGCCACCTCGACGGCGGCATCCCACTCCCCCTTCACCTGGGCATACGCAGCAGCCCCGATGGAGCGGTCCGCCCGCACCCATGCCGCGCCGGGCGGCGGTTCAGCCGTTGTCCCCCGGGCCAGGCATGTCACTTCATGGCCGGCGGCGACCGCCTGCCTGGCAATTTCGCGGGAAAGGAAGGCTGTTCCGCCGAGGATGAGGATGCGCATTGCTCCACGCTACGGCGCTAGGGTTGAAAGGGAACAGAGCAATATTCCGAGGAGCTATATCCATTCATGGTCAGTATGTTGTCCATCCTTCCCCCTGCCACCAGCCAGCCAAGCGGCGTGAGCATTCCCGGCATCGTGATCAGCCTTGGCGTCGGGGTCGCCGTCTGGCTCGTGGCGACGTTCATCATCTCCCGCATCACCAAGCGGGTGGCCTCGGGAAGCAACTTCTTCAAGAAGCCCACGTTTAAGTGGGTGGCACCCGCCTTCCGCGCGCTGGACCACGAACGGCGCGTCCAGCGCGCCGAAACCATCGGTTCGCTCCTCAACAGCGTGGTCGGCGTGCTGGTGGTCATCATCACCGGCATGTACGTGCTGCAGAACCTGGACATCAACATTGCCCCGCTGCTGACCAGCGTCGGTATCCTCGGTGTCGCCATCGGTTTCGGTGCACAGCAGCTGATCCGGGACTTCCTGGCCGGTATCTTCATTACCATTGAGGACCAGTACGGCATCGGTGACGTCATCGAGACCAGCGAAGTGGTGGGTGTCGTGGAGTCCATGGGGCTGCGCATCACGCGGGTCCGGTCGGACGACGGCGCCATCTGGTACCTGCGCAACGGGGAGATCCTGCGCGTGGGCAACCGGTCCCAGGGGCGGTACGTCCCGCTGCACGAATCCGAAGACGGCACTACCGACCAGGGCTCGGCCCACGCCGACGACAAGAAGACAGACCAGAAAGCCGGAGACTAGCATGTCGCTTCCCATCGAACCGCGCCCCGGGCAGCGGCCCCAGCTGATGCAGAACGATCCCTTCAGCAAGCCGGCGTACACGGACAGCTTCTACGACGCCGTGGGCGGCCACGACACCTTCGTCAAGCTGATCGACGTTTTCTACGACGGCGTGGCCACCGACCCCGTCCTGCGGCCCATGTATCCGGAGGAGGACCTGGCGCCGGCGAAGCGCCGGTTCCTGATGTTCCTCGAGCAATACTGGGGCGGCCCCACCACGTACGGCGAGGAACGGGGACATCCGCGCCTCCGCATGAGGCACATGCCCTTCAAGGTCACGCCCGAGGCCAAGGACCGCTGGCTGTTCCACATGCGGACCGCCGTGGATGCGCTCGAGTTGCCGCCGCTTTACGAGGGCACCTTGTGGGAATACATGGAGCGGGCGGCGCTGTCCATGGTGAACAGCCCCTCCGGAGCCTGAGGCCGGCCAGGACCAGCGTTTCCTCCGCGCGGAAGGCGGCTGCTACAGCAATGCGCTGCCGGTCCGCGCCAGGACGTGTCCGCGCGGGCCGGTAAGCCGGAACCAGCGGCCGGCACGGTAAAGCTTCTGGTCGCCGTCGGCCAGGAAGCCCAGCGCGAAGGCGGCGAAGGCAGCGCCGGCGGGCAGGCCGGCGTCGTCCAGTGCCCGCCCCCACACCGCTGCCCGGGCGTTGTTGACGATCAGGGCCCCCGGCTTGTCCGGCACGATGCCAGCCACTTCCGCGATCCCTGCTTCCGCCGCCGCTTTCAGGCCGGCGTCGCTGACCGCGCCCAGGAGTTCCCAGCCGCCGCGGGGTGCTCCCACGCCGGTCCAGGACTCGGTGACCCTGGTGGGCGGCACTGGCAGTTCGACGTCGTGTTCCCCCGACCGTGCCAGCCGGTCCAGGACGGCGGACACGGACACGGTGACGTCCGTGGCGGACGGTTCTGCAAGGGCCATGGTGCGAAGGCCCAGGATAGTGGGCGTCGATTCCCCAAGGAGCCGGGGCCGCAGGACACACACGTAGGCGGCCAGGACCGGCCCCGCGGCCTGCAGGCGGATGGCGCCGTCGTCGATGGCTTTGGCGCGGGTGGCGAACGTCTTCAGGTCGGCGAGATCCCGGGGATCGGCGAAGCGGAAGGACGAGGTGAGAAGATCTGACACACCTAAAACACTACCGGCTGCGCCGCGGTTGAGTGGTTCCCCGGGCGCCGTCTAGAGTCGGACCATGACTGAAGCCGAAGCCGGATTGCTGGCGCCGCCCAGCGGAGACCCCACCGCGTCGCTGATCGAACTGTTGGACCTTGGCGAACTCGAGGGCGCGCGGACGGACGAGGACATCTTCCTGGGTCCCTCGCAGCAGCAGCCGCACCACCGCGTGTTTGGCGGCCAGGTGCTGGCCCAGTCGCTGGTAGCGTCCATCCGGACCGTTGATCCGGAACGGTTCGTCCATTCCATGCACGGTTATTTCCTGCGGCCCGGCGACGCCAACAAGCCCATCACTTTCGGGGTGCAGCGGCTGCGTGACGGCAGGTCATTTTCCGCCAGGCGAGTCCACGCGTACCAGGACGGCGTGCCCATCCTGTCCATGATTGCCTCGTTCCAAGGTGAGGACGAAGGAATCGAGCACTCCGCGGCCATGCCGGCCGGCATCCCCGACCCCGAATCGCTGCCCAGCACCGCAGACCTGCTGGGCAAGTTCGACCATCCGGTGGCCCGGCACTGGGCCTATGAGCGCCCCTTCGACATTCGGCATGTCGACCCGCCGCTGTACGTGTCGGCGAACGGGCCCCGGGAGGCCCGCAACGCCGTGTGGATGAAAACGTTCGGACCGATGCCGGACAACCCCAACCTGCACCGCGCCGCCCTGGCCTACGCCAGTGACTACACCCTCCTCGAATCGATCCTCCGGCGGCATGGCCTGAGCTGGATCACCCCCGGCATGAACGTTGCCAGCCTTGACCACGCCATGTGGTGGCACCGTCCGGCCCGGGTGGACGAATGGCTTCTGTACGTCCAGGAGTCCCCCAGTGCGCAGGGAGCCCGGGGCCTGGCCACCGGCAGGATCTTCAGCCGTGACGGGCAGCATGTGGCGTCGGTGGCCCAGGAAGGCATGGTGCGGATCCCTTCGGGCCCGGACCTCCAGCAGGCGCCGTAGCCGGCGTCCCTGCGCCTACCGCGGCAGCGGTGCCCCCGTGCGCACTGAGGAGACGACGTCGAGGATGGCCTGCGTGGTGCCCGCTGCGTCTTTTTCCACTGCAACGAGTGATTCGTGGGATGCTTCGCTGATGGTTCGGTGCGCACTGTTCGTGGACAGCGTGGCGAGTTCTTCCTGGTCTGCCAGGTGTTTGCCGTCGCTGCCTGATCCGGCGGTCAGGACGACCAGGGGCTTGTCACCAAAGCCGCGCAGCGATGCTGCTTCCTTCATCGAGTCGTTCGCCCGGACGTACTCCTCCAGTGTGCTGCGCAGGTTCCTTGGTATGGAAATGTTGGCGCGGACCTCGTCGCGTGACCGCGGCGGGAGGGTGCCGACTTCGAGCGGCGCATAGAGCCGGGCGAGACCGAGCCGGGCCGGTGTCGAGAGCAGGACGCAGAGGCGGTCCACCGGGTCGTAGGAGCCTGGGGCGGCGCGTGGCGCCGGCGGCTGGATGGGGCCGCCTGCGGGTGCGGTGGAGTCCACGAGGACCATTCCCGCGACCTCCCCGGGATAGCGGGCGGCGTAGGTAAGGACGTAGAGGCCGCCGAACGAATGGCCTGCCAGGACGTAGGGTCCGGGGACATCCGCTGCCTGCAGCAGGGTGTGAAGGTCGGTGGCTATCTGCGTTGCGTCCTGGTCGGTGTCCGGCTGCCCGCTCCACCCCCGGCCCGCACGGTCATACACGCACACCCTCGTGTCCCTGGCCACAGCCGCCGCAATCCATCCATGGTTCGAGGAGATCTCGCCGGCGCCCGGCTGGAGCACCACGGTGGGGCTGCCCGAGCCTGTGCAGTTCAGGTGCAGGCTGTATCCGCCGACATTGACCAGCCGGCCAGGCACGGGGAAGGCCGCTGCATCCGCCTGGGCACCAATGGTCTGGTATGCACCGCCCAGGCAGGCGAGGGCCAATACCCCGATCACCGGATAGAGCAGCCAGCGGCTCCGGCTGTGCAGCCTCCTTCTGGCCTGGATGGCCATCCAGGCCGCCAACACCAAAAGGGCCGGGGGCCATACCCAGCCGAGGACTTGGTCCGCTGGAGAACCGAACAGCACCAGGAGGAGGCCGCACACGCCCATGAAGAGCGCCGGGACCACCGCCCAGAGTTGCGGCTGCGCGGTGAAACGAACGGAGAGGAAAGCCAGCAGGGCCCACCCGAGGGCGAAGCCGCAGAGGACGGCCCCGGTGACTTCGCTTTCCTGGTTCCGGATGAAGGGCGCAAGCGCAAGCAGGAGGGCTGCCAGGAACCCTGCGGCCAGGGAGACGCCGACTATCCAGCCGATGCGTCCCCCGGGCCGTGGGCGGGCCACACTGCGGCCCTTGCCGGCCGGTTGTTCAATTGGTGCAGGAGTTTGTGGGGTGGTGGCCACGGCGGGCTCGATTCCATCAACAGCGGCGCCGCGCGGACAGCTGTCTGCTCGGGTCATACGGTGCCAACACCTCTGACGTTAGGCGCGTCCGCCGGTACCGGCTGGGGCCTTAAGGCCTGTATTCCTGCCGCTTTCCCTGACTGCACGGACGGCCGGGCGGGCGGTCAGAGAGAGGGGCAGTGCGGGAGGGGGCGGCCCGGAGGTGGCTGCCGCATGGCCTGCTTAAACACGGGAGGCCGGCAGCGTACGTGATGTGATCACGTACGCTGCCGGCCTCCCTGTGCCTGCTTATGCCGAAGCGGCCTGCCGCTAGTCGCGGGTCAGGCGGCGGTGCGTGACCCGGTGCGGCTTGGCGGCATCGGGACCGAGGCGCTGAACCTTGTTTTCCTCGTAGGATTCGAAGTTGCCCTCGAACCAGTACCACTTGGAGGGGTTCTCGTCGTCACCTTCGTAGGCAAGGATGTGGGTGGCCACACGGTCCAGGAACCACCGGTCGTGCGAAACCACCACGGCGCAGCCCGGGAATTCAAGCAGGGCGTTTTCCAGGCTGCTGAGGGTTTCGACGTCGAGGTCGTTGGTGGGCTCGTCGAGCAGCAGCAGGTTTCCGCCCTGCTTCAGGGTCAGGGCCAGGTTCAGCCGGTTCCGCTCACCACCGGAGAGCACGCCGGCTTTCTTCTGCTGGTCCGGGCCCTTGAAGCCGAAGGCTGCCACGTAGGCGCGGGACGGCATTTCGACGTTGCCCACCTGGATGAAGTCGAGTCCGTCGGACACCACTTCCCACAAGGTTTTGTTGGGGTCGATGCCGCCGCGGCTCTGGTCGGCGTAGGAGATCTTGACGGAGTCGCCGATCTTCAGTTCGCCGCCGTCGAGCGGTTCCAGGCCCACGATGGTCTTGAACAGGGTGGACTTGCCCACGCCGTTGGGGCCGATGACGCCGACGATGCCGTTCCGGGGAAGACTGAAGGACAGGCCGTCGATCAGGACGCGGTCGTCAAAACCCTTCTGGAGGTTCTTGGCCTCCAGGACCAGGCCACCCAGGCGCGGTCCCGGCGGGATCTGGATTTCCTCGAAGTCCAGCTTGCGGGTCCGGTCTGCTTCCGCAGCCATTTCCTCGTACCGGGCCAGGCGGGCCTTCGACTTGGTCTGGCGGCCTTTGGCGTTGGAGCGGACCCAATCGAGTTCCTCGGCGAGGCGCTTGGCCTGCTTGGCGTCCTTCTTGCCCTGGATCTCGAGGCGGGCACGCTTCTTCTCCAGGTAAGTGGAGTAGTTGCCCTCATACGGGTAGAGGTGTCCGCGGTCCACCTCGGCGATCCATTCCGCCACGTGGTCCAGGAAGTACCGGTCGTGGGTAACGGCCAGCACGGCGCCGGGGTAGCTGGAGAGGTGCTGCTCCAGCCACAGCACGCTTTCGGCGTCCAGGTGGTTGGTGGGCTCGTCGAGGAGCAGCAGGTCCGGCTTCTGCAGGAGGAGCTTGCACAGGGCGACGCGGCGGCGCTCACCACCGGAGAGGTTGGTGACATCGGCATCCGCCGGCGGGCAGCGGAGCGCGTCCATGGCCTGTTCGAGCTGGGAATCGAGATCCCAGGCATCGGCGGCGTCGATGGCTTCCTGGAGCTTGCCCATTTCCTCGAGAAGGGTGTCGTAATCGGCGTCCGGGCTGGCCATTTCCTCGGAAATCTCGTTGAAGCGCTGGATCTTGCTGTAGATCTCGCCAACGCCTTCCTGCACGTTGCCCAGGACGGTCTTTTCCTCGTTGAGCGGCGGCTCCTGGAGCAGGATGCCCACGCTGTAGCCGGGGCTCAGCCTGGCTTCACCGTTGGAGGGGGTATCCAGCCCGGCCATGATCTTGAGGATGGTGGACTTACCGGCACCGTTCGGGCCCACAACACCAATCTTGGCGCCCGGGAAGAAAGACATGCTTACGTCATCAAGAATGAGTTTTTCGCCAACGGCCTTGCGGGCCTTGGTCATTGTGTAGATAAATTCCGCCATGGTCTCAAATCTAGTGGGTTGGCGGGCAGATCTCACATTTTGCTGCGGGACGACCGGCGGGTTCAGGACCCTACGAAGCACTTGCCGCTGGCCAGAACCGGGAGGACGGTGACAGTCACGGCGCCTTCCCGCACCTGTCCGATCACGCAGTCGCTGCCCTGCAGTACGGCGGCTTCGATGGCGTCCGCCTCCAGCCCTGTGGGCGTGCGGCTTTGCGAGACCTGCAGGGCTGCCGGGGCGATGCCCGCTCCGGTCAACGCGTCAGTGACCTGCGCGGTGGCCGGCTTGGGGGTTCCCGCCGCCAGGGTGGACAGGGTGTCTGTAACCGTCCGCTTCACCGTGTCGGTGGCAGTAGGCGCCGACGCACCGTCCGGCGTTGCGCCCAGTGGATCTCCTGTTGAGCCCGTCGCCTGCGGGGACGCTCCGGATACCGCGGCCGCCTGGCCTTGTGGGGCGGCAGGGGATTCCGGTGCTGCTGGAGACCCGTTCGTGTTTCCGGATGCCGGCTGGTTTGCTGACCCGCCGGCACCACAGCCGGCCAGGAGAACAGAAAGGACACCGCATGCCAGCACTGCTCCTGCAGCACTGCCCTGCCGGCTGTTGGGGGTGGGAAGCATGGTGCCATTGTGCCATGCCGGCCGGGACAGCCCGGTCCAGGACGGGCGATCTGCCACGGTCCCGTGGCGCATGCAGTGGTTCCGGAATTGGCGGGCGGACGGAGGACGGCCGGGGGTGCCGCCCTCCGTCCGCCCGGGACTGAACGGGACTGAACGGGACGCTGCTGTCTGGCAGGTGCTTCCCTCAGACCTCGGCGAGCTCCCCTGTCTCCAGGTCCAGCGAGGCGGGGCTGCCGTCGCTGTCTTCGATGATGACGGCGGGTTGGCCCGGATCGTCCGGATGTTCGTTGTCCCGGTCCTCCGGTTCATCGTCCGGGAACTGATCCATTGCAGCCGCATCCGGGGCAGGCGGCTGCTCCACCAGGGAGAGCGCGGGCCTGGCAGCAGTACGGATGAAGTTGGCCGACCCGAAAGTGAGATCGTGTCCGACGGCCTCAGCGTCAATGATGGTGGAGTGGTACACCCGCCCTTCCTTTTCCCAGGTCCGGATCTTCAGCTTGCCCACCACAATGACGGGTTGCCCCTTCCTGATGCTGCAGCCGAGGGTTCCGGCAAGGTTGCGGTAGCCCTGGACCGTGAACCAGTTGGTGTGTCCGTCGCCCCAGGTCTTGGATGCCTGGTCGAAACGGCGGGCGGTGGAACCGAGCCGGAAGGAGGCTGTTGCCACTCCCCCCGGCGTGGTGGAACTTGTTATCTCCGTGGCCACGAAGCCCCGGATGGTAATGGTCGTGTCGCTCATGTCTACGTCCTGTCTGGATGGTGGCGCCCTTAGCAGGCATGACCAGCATGGCGCCGGGACGGCAGGGGGCAGGAGTCCCGGTTCTCCCTATGTGGACAACGCCGGTGCAGGCAAAGCCTGTGGAGGGGCAGTGGGGCCGGATGACGCCGCCGGCAGCCCGGGCAATGTAGACTTTTTGAGGCGCCGGCCGGAAGGCCGGAAACCCATGCCTCAGTAGCTCAGGGGATAGAGCAGCGGCCTTCTAATCCGCCGGTCGGGGGTTCGATTCCCTCCTGGGGCACGTGCGGAGGACGCCCCGGTCTTTGCACCGGGGCGTCTTTTGTTGCCTGCTAGGCCTGCAACCGGTGCGGCGCGTCGATGAGGGATCTGACAACGCTGCCGGCGGCTCCCAGCAGGGCGCCCGGTTCACCCACAGCCGACACCGACACCTGGTCGGGCCCGAACTTCCCCGGCGCATATTTCTGCAGGCTCTTCAGCAGCGGGACGCGGAGCCAGGGTTCCAGGACGGCGAAGTGGCCGCCCAGGACCACTGATTCGACATTGACCACGCGCGCCGTGGAGGCGAGCGCAATGCCCAGGCAGCGGCCGGCGCGCTCGACGGCGGCGACAGCCTGGGGCTCGCCCGCTTCCAACGCCTGCAGGAGCAGGGACACAGCCGCAGAGCGTGAAAGACCGCCGGGGGCCACGCCGGCGGCGGCGACAATGGCGTCCTGGCCGGCCACGGTTTCCAGGCAGCCTGTTCCCCCGCATGAACAGCGGCCGCCGTCGGGGTCCACCACGATATGGCCCACCTCGCCCGCATGCCCGCCGGGTCCGGTGAAGAGTTCGGAGCCGATGACAATGCCACCGCCGACACCCACCTCACCGGAGACGAAGAGGAAGGTGGAGGCGCCGTCCGGCCGGTGACGCAGTTCTGCCAGCGCGGCGGCGTTGGCTTCGTTGAAGAGTGCGACGCCCAAAGGTGATTCGGGCAGCAGGGCGTCGGGATCGAGGTCCACGTTGGCCCAGCCCAGGTTGGGGGCAGTCAGCACCCGCGACCGTGCGGGGTCTACGAGTCCGGGCACGGCCAGGCCTCCGCCCAGGACCTCGATACCCCGCTCCCCCGCAGCGCTCCGCACCTTGGCGGCGAGGACCGCCAGCGCCGCCAGCACCGGCCCGTCCGGGCTGTTGCGGTTGTCGCGTTCCTGCACTTCCCGGATAAGGACGGTGCCTGCCAGGCCGACCACAGCGGCCGAAATGTAGTCGACGTTGATCTCCATTCCCATGACGGCACGGCTGGGGCTGAGCTCCAGCCCCACCCCGGGACGGCCGCGGCCTTGCGGGTTCAGGCCGATTTCGCGGATGATCCCGGTGTCCAGCAGGTCGAGGACCAGGCTGGACACCGACGCCTTGGTCAGTCCCGTGGCGGCCGCCACCTGTGCGCGGCTGGGATTGAGGCCGGGAGGGAATTCGGCGATGGCACCGAGGACCAGGGCGAGGTTGCTGCGGCGCACATCGCCCACGTTCCCGGGGGCGCCTCCGGGCATGGGCGCTGCGGGCACCGGCATTACCATCACAAACCTCCCGGCTGGACATCCCTCAATTTTCGGGTTGTTTCGAGCTGACCCTTGACCCCACCCTACGTCGGCTCATAAAGTTCAGGCAATGAACTAAAGCTTCGCAATCCCGCGGAGCGTTGATCGCAAGGACGCATCATGACTCTCTCCCCCACTCCCGACGACAAGTTCACGTTTGGCCTCTGGACGGTCGGCTGGACCGGCGCCGACCCGTTCGGTGTGGCCACCCGCAAGGCCCTTGACCCCGTGGAAGCCGTGCACAAGCTCAGCGAACTGGGCGCGTACGGCATCACCTTCCACGACAACGACCTGGTCCCGTTCGACGCCTCCGCCTCCGAGCGGGAGCTGATCCTGAAGAACTTCCGCTCGGCGCTGGCGGAAACCGGGCTGAAGGTTCCGATGGTCACCACCAACCTGTTCAGCCACCCTGTCTTCAAGGACGGCGGCTTCACGTCCAACGACCGCTCCATCCGCCGTTTCGCCCTGTCCAAGGTCCTGCGGAACATCGACCTTGCCGCCGAGCTCGGCGCCGAAACGTTCGTCATGTGGGGCGGCCGGGAAGGCAGCGAGTACGACGGGTCGAAGGACCTCGCCGCTGCCCTGGACCGGATGAAGGAAGGCGTGGACACAGCGGCGGGCTACATCAAGGACAAGGGCTACAACCTGCGCATTGCCCTCGAGCCCAAGCCGAACGAGCCCCGCGGCGACATCTTCCTGCCCACCGTGGGCCATGGCCTGGCCTTCATCGCCCAGCTCGAGCACGGCGACATCGTGGGCCTCAACCCGGAAACCGGGCACGAGCAGATGGCAGGACTGAACTTCACCCACGGCATCGCCCAGGCCCTCTGGGCGGGCAAGCTCTTCCACATCGACCTCAACGGCCAGCGCGGCATCAAGTACGACCAGGACCTGGTCTTCGGCCATGGCGATCTGACCAGCGCCTTCTTCACTGTGGACCTGCTCGAAAACGGCTTCCCGGGCGGTGGCCCGAAGTACGACGGCCCGCGCCACTTCGACTACAAGCCCTCCCGCACCGACGGCTACGACGGTGTCTGGGAATCCGCCAAGGCCAACATGGCGATGTACCTGCTCCTCAAGGAACGCGCACTGGCCTTCCGCGCAGACCCCGAGGTCCAGGAAGCACTCAAGGCATCCGGCGTCTTCGAACTCGGTGAGCCCACCCTCACCGCGGGCGAGACCACCGCCGACCTGCTCGCCGATGCCGCCTCGTTCGAGGACTTCGACGCCGACAAGGCCGCCGAACGCTCCTTTGCCTTCGTCCGGCTCAACCAGCTCGCCATCGAACACCTGCTGGGATCCCGCTAGGCCATGGTGCTCGTTGCAGGCATCGACAGCTCCACCCAGTCCTGCAAAGTCGTCATCCGCGACGCGGACACGGGAGCACTGGTGCGGCAGGGCCGTGCCAGCCATCCCGAAGGCACGGAAGTCCATCCGGACCACTGGTGGACGGCGCTGCAAAAAGCGGTGGCCGACGCCGGTGGGCTGGATGACGTCGCCGCGGTCTCCGTCGGTGGCCAGCAGCACGGCATGGTCTGCCTTGATGCGGACGGTGCCGTGGTCCGGCCGGCGCTGCTGTGGAATGACACCCGCAGCGCCGGCGCAGCGGCGCAGCTGATCGAGAGCGCGGGCGGTGGCGATCCCGCCGCCGGCGCCCGCTACTGGGCCGGCGCCACGGGCACGGTCCCAGTGGCCTCGCTGACCCTGACCAAGCTCCACTGGCTCGCGGCCAACGAACCGGACAACGCGGCAAAAGTAGCCGCCGTATGCCTTCCCCACGACTGGCTGACCTGGCGGCTTGCCGGTTACGGCCCCGGCAGCGGCAAGGACGGCCTGGCCGCGCTTGCCACTGACCGCTCAGACGCCTCGGGAACCGGGTACTACTCGGCAGCGGAGGGTGCTTACCTCAACGACGCCGTGTCCGCGGCCCTGGGGCATGTCCCGGTCCTGCCGAGGGTGCTGGGCCCCCTTGAAGCGGCGGGACGGACACCGGCGGGCAGCCTTCTGGCCGCCGGCGCCGGTGACAATGCGGCCGCCGCCCTGGGTGCCGGCGCAGGATTAGGTGACGTCGTGGTGTCGCTGGGTACCTCCGGGACCGTGTTTGCCGTTTCGGAGATGCCGGCGGCGGATGCCTCGGGACTGGTGGCCGGATTTGCCGACGCAGCAGGGCATTACCTGCCCCTGGTCTGCACCCTGAATGCCACCCGGATTTTCGATGCCACAGCCGGGCTGCTGGGCGTGGACCTGCCGGAGTTCAACCGGCTGGCCCTGTCGGCAGCACCCGGAGCGGGCGGCCTGACTCTGGTCCCATACTTCGACGGCGAGCGCACGCCCAACCTGCCGGACGCCACGGGATCGCTGCACGGCATCACCCGCGCCAACTACACCCCCGCCAACCTGGCGCGTGCCGCCGTCGAAGGCGTGGTCTGTTCCCTGGCGGACGGCCTGGCGGCACTACAGGCGCAGGGGGTTGCCGCCCGGCGGATCCTGCTGGTGGGGGGGGGCGCCCAGTCCACCGCCGTCCAGGAAGTTGCGGCAGCCCTGCTGTCAGCCCCCGTTACCGTTCCCCGGCCCGGGGAATACGTGGCCGACGGTGCGGCCCGGCAGGCCGCCGCGGCACTCACCGGACGCTTCCCTGCCTGGGCGGCAGACGCCGTCGACCTTCCAACGGGGAAGGACGACGCCGGCCTGCTGGCGAGGTACCGCCGGTTCGCCGCGCTGTACGCCTAGGGACGGGGACAAGCAGTACGAGGAAGAGAGAGCACAAAGAAAGGACCCGGCCCCGGGGGTGGTAAGCCACCGCAGGGGCCGGGTCCTTCCATGTGGTGCGGGCTCCTGCCGTGACGTAGCAGGAACCCGCGGTCTGTTGGGTCCGGGCCACTCAGGCGTACGGGAGGACGAGCTCCGCGTAGCGTTCCTTGACCGTTGCCAGGACAGTGTTGCCGTCCGTGTCCCAGATCTTCTGGTTGAAGATCTCCACTTCGATATCGCCCGTGTAGCCGGCGTCGCGCACCCAGGTGCTGATCGTGGCGAAGTCCACCACGCCGTCGCCCATGTATCCGCGGGAGAGCAGGGGGTCGGCGGCGATGGGCATGGTGAAGTCGCACACCTGGTAGGAGGCGATCCGGTGTTCCCGGCCGGCGCGTTCGATCTGCCCCTTCAGTTCCGGGTCCCACCAGACGTGGAAGGTGTCGACGGCGACGCCCACGGTTGCGGCGTCGAACGGTGCGGCGAGGTCCAGGGCCTGGCCAAGGGTGGAGATCAGCGCACGGTCCGCGGCGTACATCGGGTGCAGCGGCTCAAGGACCAGGCGGACCCCGTTTTCCTCCGCAAACGGGACGAGGTCGGCAAGACGGTCAGCCACGCGCTGCCGGGCGGCCACCACGTCCTTCTCCCCCGGGGCCAGCCCGCCCACCACCAGGAAGAGTTCCCGGGTGTCCAGGGCCACGGCCTCAAGGATGGCGGCGCGGTTGTCGGCGAGCGCGGCGGCTTGGCCGTCGGCGTCGGGGGCGGTGAGGAAGCCGCCCCGGCACAGCGAGGAAACGCGCAATCCCGCGTCCTTGATCAGGCGTGCTGCCTTGTCCAGCCCGGCCTCTTCGACGCGGTCGCGCCATGGGCCGATGGCAGGAATGCCGGCTTTGACGCAGCCCTCCACCACTTCGGCGAGGGTCCACTTCTTGGTGGTGGCGCTGTTGATGGACAGGCGGGAAAAGTCGCTCATACTCCCACCCCGTTGATGCGCAGGTAGTCGGACATCCGGAAGGCGGCCAATGCGGGATCCTTGAGCAGGCCTGCCTTGTCTGCCAGTTCGAAGGTCCGGGCGAGGTGGCACACCGAACGCCCGGAATGCAGGCCGCCCACCATCTGGAAGCCGGGCTGCTTGCCGTTGAGCCACGACATGAAGGCGATGCCGGTCTTGTAGTAGAACGTGGGGGCGCTGAAGATGTGCTTGCCCAGTTCCCGGGTGGAGTCAAGGATTTCCCGCGCCTTGGCGGCGTTTCCGGCGTCGTAGTTCTGCAGGGCCACGGAGGCTGCAGGGTAGATGGCCGCGAAGATACCCAGCAGGGCGTCGGAGTGGTGCGTGCCGTCGCCGTCGATGAGTTCCGGGTAGTTGAAGTCGTCACCGGTGTAGAGGCGGACCCCTTCGGGCAGTGCCGCACGCAGCGCAACCTCGTGGCCGGCATCCAACAGCGAGACCTTGACGCCGTCCACCTTGTCCGCGTTGTCCCGGATGAGGCCGAGGAAGGTGTCGGTCGCGGCTGCAACGTCGTCGGAGCCCCAGTAGCCGGCCAGCGCGGGATCGAACATGGTGCCCAGCCAGTGCAGGATGACGGGCTGGTCCACTTCCTGCAGCAGGGTTGAGTACACCGCCAGGTAGTCCTCGGGCCCGCGGGCTGCCTTGGCGAGGGCCCGGGATGCCATGAGGATGACCTTGGGACCGGCCTCGCTGATAACGGCGATCTGTTCGCGGTAGGCCTCGAGCACAGCCTTGAGCCCGGCTTCGCCGGTGGGCACCGCGTCAAGGTCGAGCTGGTCGGTGCCGGCGCCGCAGGAGACGAGGTCACGGACGGATTTTCCGGCGGTGGCCGGGTTGCCGGCGGACACCACCGAGGCGGCTTCCACACCGGTGCGCTTAATGAGCTGCTGTGTGGCAGCCCAGTCCAGGCCCATGCCGCGCTGCGCAGTGTCCATGGCATCGGCAACGCCCAGGCCGTAGGACCACAGCTCGTGCCGGTACGCCATGGTGGCGTCCCAGTCCAGCCGGGCAGGGGCGCCGGGTGTGTTGTCGGCCAGCACTTCGGGGATGACGTGGGCGGCCGCGTAGGCGCGGCGCGCGGTCAGCGGGGCAGTGGGGCGGGCCCAGGTGGTGCCGCCCTGCAGGCGGTACTCCCTGGTGCCGCCGTCTTCGGAGGGAAGGATGAGGGAAGTCATTAGAGCGTGATCTCCGGGATGTCGAGGGTGCGGCGTTCGGCGCTGGACTGCAGGCCAAGTTCGGCGAGCTGGACACCGCGGGCCGCGGAAAGCAGGCCGAAACGGTGTTCCCGGCCTGCCACGACGTCGCGGAGGAATTCCTCCCACTGCAGCTTGAAACCGTTGTCGAGTTCGGCGTTGGCGGGAACGTCCTGCCACTGGTCGCGGAAGGATTCGGTGACCGGCAGGTCGGGGTTCCAGACGGGCTTGGGGGTGTGGGCGCGCTGCTGGGCGACGCACTTGTTCAGGCCTGCCACGGCGGAACCGAGGGTGCCGTCCACCTGGAATTCCACCAGCTCGTCCCGGTACACGCGCACGGCCCAGGAGGAGTTGATCTGGCCGATGACCTCGTCGCCGCCGGGGGTCTCGAGCTCGAAGATGCCGTAGGAGGCGTCGTCCGCGGTGGCCTTGTATTCCTTGCCTGCCTCGTCCCAGCGGGTGGGGATGTGGGTGGCGGTCTTGGCGTTGACGCTCTTGACCTTGCCGATGATGCCTTCCAGGACGTAGTTCCAGTGGCAGAACATGTCGGTGGTCATTCCGCCGCCGTCTTCCTTGCGGTAGTTCCACGACGGCCGCTGCGCAGCCTGCACGTCGCCCTCGAACACCCAGTAGCCGAACTCTCCCCGGATGGACAGGATGCGGCCGAAGAAGCCTTCATCCACCAGGCGCCGCAGCTTGACCAGGCCGGGGAGGTAGAGCTTGTCGTGCACGACGCCCGCCGTGACGCCGGCTTGCTTGCCGATGCGGGCCAGCTCGATGGCCTCCTCCAGCGTTTCCGCCGTGGGCTTCTCGGTGAAGATGTGCTTGCCGGCCTGCATGGCCCTCTTCAGCGTCGCGGCCCGGAGGCTGGTCATGGAGGCATCAAAGACGACATCGACTGTGGGGTCGTTGATCACGGCGTCCAGGTCGGTGCTCCATTCGGCGACCTTGTGCTTTTCGGCGAGCTCGCGGATCTTGGCCTCGTTGCGGCCCACCAGGATGGGCTCGACCTGGACGCGGGTCCCGTCTTCCAGCGTGAAGCCGCCGGCATCGCGGATGGGCAGGATGGAACGCAGCAGGTGCTGGCGGTAGCCCATCCGGCCGGTGATGCCGTTCATGGCAATGCGGATTGTTTTCGTTTCGAAGCCCATGTGTCCTCCACGGTGAGTGAGCAAGTAACTCAAGCTAACTGGGAAAGCGCATTCCCACTGCTTCTATGATGCACGGCGCGCTTGCGGTTGGCAAGCGCTTTCCGGAAGTAGTTTGAACTGACATAATGTGCAGAGGCCTTGAGTTCCCCCGAACCGCAGGAGATGAAGTGGCTGCAAGTACCCTTACCGAGGTGGCCCGCCTGGCCGGCGTCTCCCCCGCTACCGCGTCGCGCGTGCTGAACGGGTCAGCGCGCAAGCCTGGCAAGGACATTGCCGAGCGGGTCCGGCAGGCAGCGGACTCCCTGGGTTACATTCCCAATGCCCAGGCCCAGGGGCTGGCGAAATCCAGCTCCGGCCTGATCGGCCTGATCGTCCATGACATCGCCGACCCCTACTTCGCAGCGATTGCCAGGGGCGTGCAGGAGGCTGCCCGGGAGCAGCGCAAGATGGTGCTGCTCGCCACCACCGGCGGCGGCCCTGCCGAGGAAAAGGAAGCGGTGGCCGCATTCGCGGCCCGCCGCGCCGACTCCATTGTGATTGCCGGCTCGCGTTCGTCCCGGGATGAAGACGCCGAGGGCAACGCCGAACTCGCGGCCGAACTGGACCGGTACTGCCGCAACGGAGGCCAAGTCGCCGTTGTGGGGCATCCGGTGGTGGGGGCCGCCGCGCAGGAGGGCTACCACGTACTGAAGGTTCCCAACCAGGAGCTGGCCGGGCAGCTCGCCACCGAACTTGCCGCCGGTTGGGATGGAGAATTCGTGATCGTGGCCGGGCCCGAAGGGCTGCTGACCTCCGATGACCGCGTCCGCGGCTTCCAGGAAGGCCTGGAGCAGGCCGGGCACCGGGCGGCAGAGGTGCTGCGGACCACCTTCAACAGGTCCGGCGGCTACGATGCAGGCCTGCAGCTGGCTGCACGGATCACGGCGGCGGCCTCCGGGGGCGCGGCCGCGCCGAAGCTGTGCATTTTCGCCGTCAACGACGTAATGGCCATTGGGGCCGCAGCGGCGCTGCGGTCGGAAGGGCTGCGCATCCCCCGCGACGCCGCAATTGCCGGCTTTGACGACATCGAGACCCTCCGCGATTTCCGCCCGGCCCTGTCCACGGTCCGCCTGCCCCTGGAGGACATCGGCCGGTTGGCCACCCGGGCCACCGGCCGGCACCAGGACAACGGCGACGACGACGGAGCGTCCCCTGGCGGGATCTCCGGCGAGGTCACGCTGCGGCGCAGCACGGAGCCGGCGGCATGACGGGCCCGCGTGGACTTACCGCTGTTCCGGCCCGCCAGGACGGCGGGGCGCCCGGGCGGCGCCCCGCTGTCCTGGTCCTTCCGGGGGGAGGCTACGCCCGCCAGGCGGACCATGAAGCGGAACCGGTGGCCGAATGGCTCGCCTCGCTGGGCATCCATGCTTTCGTGCTCCGCTACCGGGTGGCCCCGGACCGGCACCCGGCCCCGTTGACGGATGCCAAGGAAGCCATGCTCCACATCCGCGGCGGGCAGCACGGTCTCGAGGTGGACCGGGACCGCGTCGGCGTTCTGGGCTTCTCGGCGGGCGGCCATCTGGCGGCGACCCTGGCGACGGGAGCAGCCACCGGCAACGCGGACCTGGACGTGCCCGGGGCCGTTCCGGACCTTTCGGTACTGTGCTACCCCGTGGCGTCCCTGACGCATGAAACGCACCAGGGATCGCTCGCGAACCTCCTCGGGGACGCGCCGTCGCCGGACCTTGTCCAGGCCCTCTCAGCGGAACTGAACGTCACGCGCCGGACGCCGCCGGCGTTCGTGTGGCACACCGCGGACGACGACGCCGTACCGGTGGGCAACAGCCTGAACTACGCCAGGGCTCTCATCGCCGCCGGCGTGCCGGCCGAACTGCACATCTTCCCGGAAGGGCGGCACGGCCTGGGCCTGGCAGCGGACGAACCCGGCCCCGCGCAATGGACCGGGCTCTGCGCCGCATGGCTGCACCGTGCGGGATGGGCGGACTCCCCCGCAGTTACGCAGGCGGCCACAGGACGCATCGGCTAGCGCACGGCCCTGATGGTCCAGGAGGCGGAGTGGGAGCCACCCGGCTGCAGATGGACCACGTCCGTGCCGGAGTTCAGGGCGTCCGGCGGGCAGGTCATCGGCTCAACGGCCAGGCCCAGCCGGTCCGGGCCCACAGGCTTGTCCCCGGTGTGCACCTGGACCCAGGGCCATTCCTTTCCCCATTCCAGCTCAACACCCGTCCCCGACGGATCCAGCACCCGCACCCGTGCCGTCCCGCCGCTGTCCCGGCGGAGGTCCGTGAACGCGTGGTCGATCCTGACTGCACCCAGCCGCCGGGGGGCCCGGAAGTCGAACGGGTCCCCGTCCACCGGCCGCATACCCACCGGGAGCAGCCGGTCCGGCGTGACCTCCAGATAGGCGTCGGCCGGCAGCTCCAGCGACCATTCGTCGAGCGGGGACGGGCCGGCCACCAGGTAGGGATGGGGGCACACGCCGTAGGGTGCGGACGAGGGGCCGGCGTTCACCGCCTGGACCGTGCCGTGGAAGCCGTCGTCGGAGAGCCGGTAGGTGACCGTGAGTTCCAGGTCGGTGGGGTAGTCCGGGCCGGCAGGGATGCGGCAGCCCAGGACAGCGTGGCCTGAGGCTGCCTCCAGCACGTCCCAGGCCTGGTGGATGGCCAGTCCGTGCAGTGCTGCGGCACGTTCCGGTTCGTTGACTGCGGCAGCATAGGACGTGCCGAGATAGGTGTAGGTGCCGTCGGCAAGCCGGTTGGGCCACGGTGCGCAGATGACGCCCCGGTAATCGGGGACCGGACCGTCCGGGCCAAAACCCACCACCAGGTCCCTGTTTCCGTAGCGCAGTTCGCGCAGCGCCCCGCCGCGGGGGGTGACGGTGGCGTTGTAGGATCCGCGGGCAAGCTGGATATCGGTTCCGGACATGGGTCCCCTTTGACTATTGCGGTGTTAGCGCTCACCAGCGTACCTCACCGGATGGCACCGCTGGCTAGAGTAACCCCATGGAAGACTCCGCCGATCACGCCCTGATCCGTGCCCTGAGGGAAGCCCTGGGAAAGCGCGCCGATCCGGTGCGCGCGGCGGGAGCCCAGACGTACATGAAGTCTTCCCTGCCATCGCTGGGCGTCCGGGTTCCCGAGGTCCGGCACATCGCGGCGTCAGCGGCCCGGGACTTTCCGCCCGCATCCGCCGGGCAGCTGCGGGCCACGGTACTGGAGCTGTGGCGCAGCTCCGGCTTCCGCGAGGAGCGGTACGCCGCCATCGACCTGACGGCGCACCGTCTCGTCGCCGGCGACCTTGCAATGCTGCCGGTATACGAGGAAATCATCCGCACGGGCGCCTGGTGGGATTATGCCGACGGCGTGGCTGGCCGTTTGTGCGGCCTGCTGCTGGCGCACCCCCGGGAGATGTCGGCGGTGCTTCGGCGCTGGAGCAGGGATCCGCAGCTGTGGATCCGCAGGGCTGCCATCACCTCGCAGCTCAAGGCGAAGAAGGCGACCGACACGGCCCTGCTTGCAGCCGTCATCGAGCCGAACATGGCGGATCCGGAGTTCTTCATCCGCAAGGCCATCGGCTGGGCGCTGCGTGAATACGCCAAGACGGATCCGGAGTGGGTCGGTGTGTTCGTGGCGCGGCATGCCGGCGAACTGAGTCCCCTGTCCACAAACGAAGCCCTGCGCAGGATCGCCGGCGTGGGGCAGCAGCTGCGAACTAGATGACCGGGCGTTCGACGACGGGCTGGTGGGTCTTGCGGAACAGCCGCCGGGTGCCCGGATCCCAGAAGATCAGGTACAGGGCGAAGAGGAGGGCCGTCAGGGCGGCGGCCACGCGGGCAAGGGCAAGGGCGAAGCCGAGGTCCTGCGTCTGCAGGTAGGGGAAGACATCCAGCTGGTCCGAGATGGCATAGATCATGAAGAAGGACACCACGAAGTACAGGGCTTTGACCTGCCAGTCATTCCTGATGCCGGTCACGGCAAAGAGCGGTATGAGCCACACGACGTACCAGGCCTGGATGATGGGGGCCAGCAGGACCACGGCCGCCAGGGCCAGCGTAAGCCGGCGCATGAGCCGGTCGTAGTCACCCTTGAAGATCTGCCAGGCGACCATGCCCACGGCAAGCAGCTTCCCGGCGTCGAACACCCAGCCCGCGGGGATGGAACCGTCCAGCCCGAAGGCGCTGGCGAGGGAGTCCACCACCATGCCGATCAGGCCAACCGGGGCGTACCAGATCGAGATGCTGCCGGGAGCGGAAAGCCCGTTGATCCAGCCGAAGCCGAAGCCGTTCACCATGCTCATCGCCGTCAGGACCCCCAGGCTAAGCCCGGCCGTCAGGGCCCAGAACGCACCCTTCCGCAGCCACCCCGCCCCCTTTCCTGCCCACAGAAGGCCGATGAACGGCAGGAAGACGATGGTGATGGGCTTCACCGCGATGGAAAGCGCCACCAGCACGATGCCGCGCACCTCGCGCCTGGTGGCGGAGTAGTAAAGCCCGGCCAGGGCCAGTCCAATCATCAGGGAGTCGTTGTGGACGCTGGCGATGAAATTGGTCAGGAAGAGCGGGTTGGCCACCGTCAGCCAAAGGGCCCGGTGCGGATTGACGCCATGGAGTTCCGCGAGCCGGGGAACGTAGATGACGCAGAGCACCACGCCCGCCACCGCCACCAGCCGGAAGAGCATGACACAGGCCTCCGGCTGGACGTTGGTGATCCAGACGACGAACTGCTCGATCCACAGGAACAGCTGCCCATAGGGAACCGGGGCCTCGGTCCACATCTTGTCGGCCCCGAGCTGGAAGTAGTTGGAGAGGGCGGAGATGCCGTTTTCGTAGGGATTGAAGCCCTCCACCATCAGGCGTCCCTGCCCGATGTAGGCATAGACGTCACGGCTGAACAGCGGCACGCTGAACATCATGGGCAGCCCCCACGCCGCCAGGGCCGCCAGAGTTGCCCTGCGCGCCTCCAGCCCCCACACCCTCACCTTCTGGCCCAGCCGAAGCCAGGCACGCACCAGCAGCATGCCGCCGACAGCCACCAGGACAATGGACAGGGCGACGCCCGGGGCCTCGGTGCGCATCCAGATGAAGAGCGGCATCCGCCGCAGTTCCGAGACCGGGGCCAGCCAGCCCACCCCGAAGGATCCAATGAGCATGAATACGGAGCCCAGGAAACCGGCCAGCAGGGACGACCGCGGATTGTCCACCTCGGCACTGCCTGCCCCGGCGATGCCCGCCGCCGCCAGTTCGCCCGTTGCGGGCCGAGGCGCCGTCATTTCAGGAACGTCCAATCGTCTTGCGTCTCCGCGGTTTGCCCGGCGGGACACGCGGCCCGGCCGGGGCATGGTTCAGGGCGGAAGTGCGACCCGCCGCGTATCCG
Organism: Arthrobacter sp. NQ7; assembly: GCF_029581595.2. Lineage (NCBI taxonomy): Bacteria > Bacillati > Actinomycetota > Actinomycetes > Micrococcales > Micrococcaceae > Arthrobacter > Arthrobacter sp. NQ7. Next base: position 279,763 of record NZ_JARFXU020000003.1, read on the forward strand.
AAATCCTAGCATCGGCCGGGCGCCCGGGAGTGTAACGGTAGGCTGGACCGGTGCCTATATCTAACGAACGAATCGTCTGGATCGACTGCGAAATGACCGGCCTGGACATCAAGAACGACGCCCTCATCGAAGTGGCAGCCCTGGTCACCGATTCAGAACTGAACATCCTCGGCGACGGTGTGGACGTGGTCATCAAACCCGATGATGCAGCCGTGGCCCAGATGTCCGACTTCGTCCGCGACATGCACACAAAATCCGGGCTGCTGGCGGAACTTCCGCACGGCAAGACCATGGCGGAGGCGGAAGCAGCCGTCATGGAGTACATCTCGACCTGGGTTCCGGATCCCCGCAAGGCACCCCTGGGCGGAAACTCGGTGGGGACGGACCGCGTCTTCCTGTCCCGCGACATGCCCGCCGTGGTGGAGCACCTCCACTACCGGGTCATCGATGTCAGCACCATCAAGGAACTGTCCCGCCGCTGGTACGCGCGGGCATACTTCCAGTCGCCCGCCAAGAAGGGCGGCCACCGGGCCCTGGGCGATATCAAGGACTCGATCGACGAACTGCGTTACTACCGTGAAGCGGTGTTTGTCCCCTCCCCCGGCCCGGACAGTGCCACGGCGCAGAAAATCGCGAAGGGAATCACCGGCGCCGGACCCGGCGGGCAGCCCGGCGAGTAATCTGCGCCACGTTTGCACAAATTTTTCCCGCAAATCACCGAAAGTGGACAAAGCACCCCTGTTGAGCAGGTAAGCTATTTGAGTTGCGTTTCCGGGGAGCCGCTAAGGCGGAAATCCCCTGAGGCACATGGTGGGCGTAGCTCAGTTGGCAGAGCGCCTGGTTGTGGTCCAGGAGGTCGCGGGTTCAACCCCCGTCGCTCACCCTCACGGGGCGGCACATGCAGCCGTCAACAAAGGAGGCCGCACCGGATATCCGGTGCGGCCTCCTTTGTTGTGCCCCACGGGGCGCGTCCACACGAGCCGGGGACACCGCGAAAGCCGAAGGACTACTGATATGACTGTTCTGCCGATCACCATCTGGGGTGAGCCCGTCCTCCACCGGCGTGCCGCCGAGGTGGAAGTTTTCGACGACGAACTCCGCACCCTGATTGCCGACATGTTCGAAACCAACGAAGCCGCGAACGGTGTGGGACTCGCCGCCCCGCAGGTTGGCGTGGGCAAGCGGATCTTTGTCTACAAGTACGCCAATGATGATGGCGCTCCCCCCGCCGGGGTCCTGGTGAATCCCGTCCTGACCCTGTCAAAGGTCTCCGGCGCCGCTCCGGACCCCGATGAGGAGGAAGAGGGCTGCCTGTCCTTTCCAGGCGAGCAGTATCCGCTGAAGCGTGCGGAATGGGCACGCGTTGAGGGTTTTGACGGGTTCGGCCATCCCGTGAAGTTCGAGGCAACGGGCTGGTTTGCGCGGGTAATCCAGCACGAGTACGACCACCTGGACGGCAAGTTGTACGTCAACCGGCTGATTGACCGCTACTCCCGCAAGGCCATGAAGCAGGCAAAGAAGAACGGATGGGGTGTGCCCGGGCTGACCTGGCTGCCCGGCGTTGATCCGGACCCGTTCGGGCACTGACCGCGACCTCCCGGACGAGCCTTTCCCCGGATCTCCCCGCGGGTCAGCCGGCGGCGTGGGCGGGCTGGACTCTGATGGTCGGCTGCTGGGGGCAGGTGGAGAGGACCTTCTTCATGGCGTCCTTTTCGGCTGCCGTGACCCACAGCCCGTAGGCGGACTTCACCGAGATCTGGCGGGCCACGTAGTGGCAGCGCAGGGCCGTATTCTTCGGCAGCCAGGTGGCAGCATCTCCGGCACTTTTTTGCTGGTTCGCTGCACCCTCCGCCGCGATGAGGTTCAGGGGGTCGTTCGCGAGGCTCTGCCGTTGCACTGGGTCCAGGCCCTGCGCCCCTTTTTGCCAGGCGTCGCCCAAAGCCACCACATGATCGATCTGGACCTCACGGCTGCTGTCCTGGCCACGGCGGAAGTCGATGTCCCGGCCGGTATAAGGTTCGCGGAAGTGCCCGGCCGTAACCTTGCAGGTGGAGCCCTCGGAAAAGACCACGCCGGCCAGGTCGCGGCGGAGGATGTCATTGCGGGTGTCGCAGCCGTTCCGGTCCACATCGAGCCAGGCCTGGCCAAAGGCCTCCCGGCTGTAGCCGGTGTTCGGGGCTCTGCCCTTCACTGCCAGGCCGTCCAGGGCCGCGAGGGCGCTGCCCTCCGGCACCGGGCGGGGCTCCTGGACCGGTTTCATCCACGCACTGTCGAAGACGGGGGCCTCCGTTGGCCCGTCAGGCCGGGCGGCCGCGCCGAACTGGCCGGAGGTAAAGAACCAGAAGAGAACGGCAAGGATGCCGGCAGCAGCGGTGCCGAGGAATGCCCAGGCCTGCCGGGAACGTCGCCGGGTGCGGCGGTAGGCGGACCACTTGATGCTCATGGCGCTGACGCCGGATGGGGAATGTCGGGCACCCCAAGAGCCTAGGACAAAGCGATGCCCCGGCCGCTGATATCCACACTGTTGAGGACGAGTGATGGGTCACACGGCCGGGGCTGCACCCTGGCTTATTGCTCCCTGGTTACCCGCCGGAGGTCTTCCTCGGCGATGGCCAGCAGCCCCTCAAGCTGGCGCACGCGGTCCTCGCTGACGTCTCCGGTCTTCTGTGCCGCGCGGGCGTGCTCAAGAAGACGCACCGCTTCCTTGTGGTTGGCTTTCGCCACGTCCAGGGCGTGTTCGAGGGTGGTTTCGTGCTGAAGTGTCGATTCGTTGTCCATGCCACCAGTGTGGTACCGATTCCCGGCTGATTCCAGAGAACCAGCCGGGAATTCGCCGAACGTGTCGGAACCGGTCAGACGGCAATCGCGGCGAGTGCCGCGGCACTTTCCTTGGCGGGGAAGGACGGCGGGTTCACACCGGCCATCTCCTCCATCACGCGCACCACCTGGCAGCTGTAGCCGAATTCGTTGTCGTACCAGACGTACAGGACCAGGTTCTTGTCGGTGGAGACCGTGGCGAGGCCGTCAACGATGCCGGCGCGGCGGGAGCCCACGAAGTCGGTGGAAACCACCTCGGGTGAATCGATGTAATCGATCTGCTTGCGCAGGTCCGAGTGCAGCGACATCTCGCGCAGGTAGTTGTTGACCTCGTCCTTGGTGGTGCCGTTTTCCAGGCTGAGGTTCAGGATGGCCAGCGACACGTCCGGGGTGGGGACGCGGATGGAGCTGCCGGTGAGCTTGCCCAGGAGTTCGGGCAGGGCCTTCGCCACTGCCTTGGCGGCACCGGTTTCGGTGATGACCATGTTCAGGGCTGCGGACCGGCCGCGGCGGTCACCCTTGTGGAAGTTGTCGATCAGGTTCTGGTCGTTGGTGAAGGAGTGGACGGTTTCCACGTGGCCGTGCACCACGCCGAACTTGTCGTTGATGGCCTTCAGGACCGGGGTGATGGCGTTCGTGGTGCAGGACGCGGCGGAGACGATGCGGTCCGAGTCGGTGATGTCCCCGTGGTTGATGCCGTGGACGATGTTCTTCAGCTCGCCCTTGCCCGGTGCGGTCAGCAGGACCCGGGCCACGCCCTTGCTCTGCAGGTGCTGGGACAGGCCTTCGGCATCGCGCCAGCGGCCGGTGTTGTCCACCACGAGGGCGTCGTTGATGCCGTAGGCGGTGTAGTCGATGGTGGCGGGGTCGTTGGAGTAGATGACCTGGATCTGGACGCCGTTGGCCGTGATGGTGTTGGCAGCCTCGTCGATGCGGATGGTGCCCTCGAAGGAGCCGTGGACGGAGTCGCGGCGCAGCAGGCTGGCGCGCTTGGAGAGGTCGTTGTCGGAGCCGCGGCGCACCACGATGGCGCGCAGGCGCAGGCCGTGGCCGCCACCGGCCTTTTCGATGAGGAGGCGGGCCAGGAGCCGGCCGATGCGGCCAAAGCCGTAGAGCACGACGTCGGTGCTGGTGCGGTCGTCGCCGCCGCGCTTGCCCACGATGTCGGCGAGTTCTTCGCGGAGGAACTCCTCCAGGGTGGCGCCGTTGCCTTCTTCCTTGAACTTCTGGTTCAGGCGGGCGATGTCGATCGCGGCTGCACCGAGTTCGAGTCCGGCCAGGGTGTTCAGCAGGGGCGCGGTTTCCTCCAGGAGCAGTTCATCCTTGCTCATGCGGCGTGCAAAACGGTGCGCCTTGAGGATGTTCATGGTGGACTTGTTGATCAGGCTCCGGCCGTGGATGCTGGTCACCACGTTGTTTTCGCGGTACAGCCTGCCGATCACCGGGATCATGGCCTCGGCGAGGGCCTCCCGGCCCATCCACGTATCAAGACAAGAATCAGACGTCTGGCTCACAGAAATACCTTCCTCGGTTCAGCCGTGTACGTCCTCGTACACAGATGTAGGCCACCTGATGATGTCCAGGGGCACCGGCGCCTGCAGGGATGGCCCCCAGGCACCTGGATCGCGTGCAAAGAAAAACCGCCGGTTGCGAACGCAACTTTCGGCGGTAGAACTCCTGCGTCCGGAATCCATTCTAATTTGGCCGGGTGCAGGGAACACGCTTGCGCTGCGTGAAATCACTCACACGGGCGCCTGGGCCGGTGGGCGGTCGTTCGTCAGTTATGAAGGGCTGAATAGAGATTCAGGCTTCCGGAGAAAACGAGCCAGGAGAAGTAGGGCAGCACCAGGATCCCGGCGGCGGCGTCCACGGGCCCGAACCGCAGAATGAGGAATGCCAGGGTTGCCGTGAGGACGCAGATCACCAGGACGCAGTCCAGAGGGCTGCCGTGCCGAGCATGGGGTACATGGCGAAGAAGGCCACCGGCCAGGCAGTGTTCAGCAGCAGCTGGACCACGTACCCGGCACGGGCGCCCCCCGTCAGTCCGCCCTTGCGCCACACCAGCCAGGCCGCTGCGGCCACGCCGGCGTAGAGAAGCATCCAGGTGGTCCGGAACATCCACGAGGGCGGCATCCACGGCGCTTTCACCGAACCGGCGTACCAGCCGTTCGAATTCAGGATGATGGGAACCGAGGCGAGGGTCCAGGCCGCGGCGGACAGCGCCAGGAATCCGGCGAGGGCAATGATCTGGGAACGGAAACCGGGGAAGCCGTTGGGGGCTGCTGGATGCGTGTCAGGAATTACGGGCACGGTACAGCATCGCGAACACAAAGCCCGAGGTCAAACGGGGGTGGTGGATGGGACAGCCGGTACGCCGGGTTCTGTTCTCCCTGCCGTTGCCGGCCACGGGAGCGACGGCCATCCATCTACGAGTACCGTTGCCGGCACCCTCCAGCGGCCTACCCGGACACTCGGGCGGGCAGCCCTCAAACGTGTCCTGTCTGGCCTTGCTCCGGGTGGGGTTTACCTAGCCTTCCCGGTCACCCGGGAAGCTGGTGGTCTCTTACACCACCGTTTCACCCTTACCTGCCGCCCCGGCCGGAGCCGGAACTGCAGGCGGTCTGTTTTCTGTGGCACTGGCCTGCGGGTTACCCCGAGTGGGCGTTACCCACCACCCTGCCCTGCGGAGCCCGGACGTTCCTCGAGCCACTTGCGTGGCGCGCGGCCGTCTGGCTGTCCCATCCGCGTCCAGTCTACCGGCGCAGGCCGCCGCTTTTGTCGCCGGTAGGATCGGACGGTGCTGATTCTGCTTCCCCCCTCCGAAGGCAAGACACCCGCCCTCCGCGGTCCCGCCGTCGACTGGTCCTCCCTGGGCTTTCCGGAACTCAATCCATACCGGGCCAAGGTCCTGGAGGCGCTGGGAACGGCCAGCGCACACCAGGACGCCCTCGCCTTGCTGGGAGTCGGCGCTTCGCTGCGCGGTGACGTTGAACGCAATACCCGGCTGCACGCCGAGCCTGCCGCGCCGGCACACAGCATTTACTCGGGCGTCCTGTACGACGCCCTTGGCTACCGAAGCCTCGCCCCGGCGCAGCGCCGGAAGGCGGACGATTCGGTGCTGGTCATCTCGGCGTTGTGGGGCGCCCTGCGCTTCGCCGACCGCGTCCCTGCCTACCGGCTGTCCATGGCTGCGGCACTGCCCGACGTCGGCCGCCTGGCTCCGTTCTGGAAGGCGCAGCTCGGCGACACGCTGGGGGCCGCGGCAGAGGGACACCTGCTGGTGGACTGCCGGTCCAGCACGTACGCCGCCGCCTGGGCGCCGCCGGCCGAGCAGACCGTCTCGGTCAATGTCTTCACGGAGGCAGCCGGCGTCCGGAAGGTGGTGAGCCATTTCGCCAAGCACACCCGGGGCGAACTGGCGCGGCACCTGCTGGTGCGCCGCGGAAAAGCTCCCGGGACGCCGTCGGACCTGCTGAAGGCCGTCCGCGAAAAGTGGGACGCCGAGCTGGTGCCGGGCACGGCCCGGAAGCCGCATGCCCTGAACATCATCCTGCCGGGCTGATGTCCCCGGCCGTCAGGACCACTCGTCGGAGCGGACCAGGATGGCGCCGGAATCGGGGCAAAAGACAATGTCCTCGGGCGCGGCGGCTTTGATTTCAGCGAGGTCGCCCGGGCTGAGCTTCATGCCGGAGGCTTCGGAAGTGCCGTGGAAAAGCCGTGCCGCGCCCACCCCCCGCCGGGCCAGGGTTTTTTCGTAGACGCCGAGCAGCCCGCCGTCGAGCCCTGCGGCGAATTCGCTGCGCTGCGCCCGCAGCCCGGAGGCTTCCGTTTCAACCTCTGCCAGGGCTGCATCGAGTTCAGCCCTGATGGCGCCGAAGGAGCCCTGGATGTCGTCAACGATCTGCTGCTGCGCCGCCTGCCGCGCCCGCAGCGTGTCCAGCTGCTCCAGGACTTCGAGTTCCACGTCCTCCAGGTCCGAGCGGCGCTTGTTGAGCGAGGCGATGTCCTTCTGCAGGGCCACCAGGTCTTTGGACAGTCCGGTGCCGCTGTTGAGCCGGGCTTCGTCGCGTTCGATCCGTGAGGCGACCTGTTCGACGTCGGCCTCCGCCCGCTTCAGCGCGGCTTCGGCGTCGTGCACGGCTACCTTCGCCGCGCCCAGTTCCCCGTTCGCAACGGAGAGCGCGGCCTCGAGGTCCTTGATCCGGGGATCGTTTTCCAGCGAGCGGCGGCGGGTGGCCAGGGCTTTGAGCTTGGCGTCAAAGCCCTGCAGTTCGAGCAATTTCAACTGTTCCGCCGGTGCTGCCTTGGCCACTTCTACCTCCGCTTGATCCCTACCGGCTGTGGGCCGGGCACCGAATCGGCGCTTCCTAGACTCTAGCGCCTGGCCCTGCCGGCCGTGCCCGGGCGGATGAAATGTCCGGACCGGAAGCTTGCGCTGACCGGCGGCGAGTCACCCCGGAGTGAGGATGAAGTCCCACGGATCGCTGTTGGTGGTGCTGACCCGGATCTCCACCTCGTGCCCCTGGTCCGCCAGCACGTTGCCCAGTGCCCCTGCCGCGGCTGGAAGCCAGAGCCATTCGCTCGCGAAATGCGAGACGTCCACCAAGTAGGGCCGCCCATTAAGTGCCGCCTCGCGCGCCTCGGAGGCAGGGTGGTGGCGGAGGTCGGCGGTGACGTAGACATCGGCGTTACTGGCCCGCACCTGGTCAAAAAGCGAGTCGCCGGCACCGCCGCACACTGCAATGCGCCGCACCAGTCCGTCCTTGTCGCCAGACACCCGCACTCCCCCGGCAACCGACGGCAGGATCCCGAACACCCGTGCGGCAAAGTCGCCCAGGCTCATGGCGTCGGTAAGGTCGCCAACGCGCCCGATGCCTTCCTCAGGCAGCCCGTTGGCTGCCATGGACAGCGGCGCGACGTCCTGGAGCCCCAGGGCATCGGCCAGGACATCGGAAACACCGCCGACGGCGGAGTCGCCGTTGGTGTGCACCGTCAGCAGTGCCGTCCCCGCCTCGATGAGCCGGTGGACCGCCCGGCCTTTCGCCGTGGTGGCCGCGACGGACGTCACACCCTTGAGCAGGAGGGGGTGGTGGGTGATGAGCAGTTCGGCGCCCCACTCAACGGCTTCGTCGATGACCTCCAGGGTGGGGTCCACCGCAAACATCACTTTGCTGACGGGCGCAGATGGGTGGCCGGCCACGAGGCCCACCTCGTCCCAGTTCTCCGCCAGGGACTCCGGCCACAGTTCCTCGACGGCAAGGAGCAGTTCCGCCAGGGTGGGGGCGTCCACGGACCCGGCCGGAGCCGGCGTGCCGGAGGAGGTTCCGCCGTCGTGATCTTCCTGGCCGGTAACGTCGGTGTCCACAGGTTCCATAGTCTTAGTTTTACCCCATGGCCGGTTCCCGGCCGCAGATTGCGGCCGGGAACGGGCTGCCGGGAATGCCGGCGGGGAATGATCCGGCGCCGTCAACCATTGAAGAGGTCATGAAAACTTTTGTTCTGGGCGGGGGCTGCTTTTGGTGCCTCGACGCCGTTTACCAGAAGACCAGGGGCGTCACCTCGGTGGTGTCAGGCTACACCGGGGGGCATGACCCGCATCCGGATTACTACTCGGTCTGCAGCGGAACCACCGGGCACGCCGAGGTGGTGGCGGTGACCTTCGATGAGAAGGTCATCCCGGCCGAGGTCATCCTGGACATGTTCTTCGCCCTGCACGACCCCACCACGCTGAACCGCCAGGGGTACGACGTGGGCACCCAGTACCGCTCCGCGATGTTCTACGAGACCACTGAGGAAAAGATCCTGTTTGAGGAAGCCATCGAACGCAACCAGGCGCTGTGGCCGCATCCGATCGTCACCGAGGTGAGCCGGCTGCCCCGGTTCCACGTGGCAGAGGAATTCCACCAGGACTACTACGCCAAGCATCCCGAACAGGGGTACTGCCAGGTGATCATCAACCCCAAGCTGGCCAAGGCCCGGAAATATTACTCTGCATGGCTTAACGCTTAGCCAGCGTTACGCGGCCTCGTTAGGCTGACCTCAGTATTCACCCCTTAGAGATAGGCGTATGTACATGGCACGGATCTATGACGATGTAACGCAGCTGGTCGGCGGGACCCCGCTGGTTCGGTTGAACCGGCTCAGCGAGGGACTGGACGCCACCGTTGCCGTGAAGCTGGAGTTCTACAACCCGGCCAACAGCGTCAAGGACCGCATCGGTGTTGCCATCATCGACGCCGCGGAAAAGTCGGGTGCCCTGAAGCCCGGCGGCACCATCGTCGAGGGCACCTCCGGCAACACGGGCATCGCCCTGGCCATGGTGGGCGCGGCCCGCGGTTACAAGGTCATCCTCACCATGCCCGAAACCATGTCCACCGAACGCCGGGTCATGCTGCGCGCCTTCGGTGCCGATATCGTGCTGACCCCCGGATCCGAAGGCATGCGCGGCGCCGTGGAGAAGGCCCAGGAAATCGTGGCCAACACGGAAAACTCCATCTGGGCCCAGCAGTTCGCCAACGAGGCCAACCCGGAGATCCACCGCAAGACCACTGCCGAGGAGGTCTGGGCGGATACCGACGGTGCCGTGGACATCTTTGTGGCAGGCGTGGGCACCGGCGGAACCATTACCGGCGTGGGCCAGGTCCTGAAGGAGCGCAAGCCCGGCGTACAGATCGTGGCCGTGGAACCGAAGGACTCCCCCATCCTGAACGGCGGTGCCCCCGGACCGCACAAGATCCAGGGCCTGGGTGCCAATTTCATCCCCGAACTGCTGGACACCAATGTCTATGACGAGGTCATTGACGCTCCCCTCGAGGAGTCTGTCCGCGTTGCACGTGAACTCGGCGTGAAGGAAGGCATCCTGGGCGGCATATCCTCGGGCGCCATCGTCTGGGCCGCCCTCGAGCTGGCGAAGCGGCCGGAAAATGCCGGCAAGCTGATCGTTGCCGTGGTCTGCGACTTCGGTGAGCGTTACATCTCCACCGTCCTCTATGACGACATCCGCGGCTGATCAAACCGCCATCCGCCCGTTTCCTGTAGAAAGAACTTTGTGGGCTTTTTCGCAAGATTAAAGGAAGACCTCGACGCCGCCCGGTCCCACGACCCGGCGGCTCGAGGTTCTTTCGAGAACTTTTTCGCCTATTCCGGCCTGCATGCGATCTGGATCCACCGGCTGACGCACCGCATGTGGCAGAACCCCTCGCTGCGCTTTCCGGCCCGGCTCCTGTCACAGCTGGGCCGCTCCTGGACCGGCATCGAAATCCATCCGGGCGCCACGATCGGCCGGCGGTTCTTCATTGACCACGGCATGGGTGTGGTGATTGGGGAGACCGCCGAGATCGGCGAGGACGTGATGATCTACCACGGTGTGACGCTCGGCGGCCGCTCGCTGGCCAGGATCAAGCGCCACCCCACGATCGGTGACCGCGTCACCATCGGCGCCGGCGCCAAGATCCTGGGACCCATCACCATCGGGCGGGACAGCGCCGTGGGCGCCAATGCCGTTGTGGTCAAGGACGCGCCGCCGGAATCCATCGTCACCGGCGTTCCTGCCAAGTGGCGGCACCGGGATGCCCAGCGGGAAACCAAGCCCGCCGTGGACCCGGCCGAATACGACATCGAATACCGGATCTGATCTTCCGGCAGCAACAGCAAAAGGCGGGCCATTCCCCGGATTACCGGGAAATGGCCCGCCTTTGCCGTCAGCAGGTGCTAGTGCGTGTCCACCGCTTCAACCTCGGACTTGTCCTCGCCCCACAGGGTGTGGAAGGTACCTTCAGCGTCGACGCGGCCGTACGTGTGCGCACCGAAGAGGTCGCGCTGGCCCTGGATGAGGGCGGCGGCCACGCGCTTGCGGCGCAGCCCGTCGTAGTAGGCCAGCGACGAGGAGAACACCGGCACCGGGATACCCAGCTGGACGGCGGTGGCAACCACGCGGCGCCATGCGGGGAGGGCGTCGGCGATGGCCTTGGTGAACGCCGGAGCGAACAGCAGGTTCGCCGGCTTCTGGTCCGCGGCGTAGGCCTTGGTGATGTCCTTGAGCAGCTCAGCGCGGATGATGCAGCCTGCCCGCCACAGCGAGGCGATTTCGTCCAGCTTCAGGTCCCAGCCGTATTCCTTGGCGGCGGACGTGAGCATGTCCAGGCCCTGTGCGTAGGACACCAGCTTGGAGGCGTAGAGGGCCTGTCGGACGTCCTCGACGAAGGTTTCCGGGATTTCCACGGTGGCTTCGTTGCCCGCCAGCAGTTCCTGGCCCAGCTTGCGCTGCCCGGCCTGGGAAGAGAGAGCACGGGCGAAGACGGATTCTGCGATGCCGGAAACCGGCGAGCCCAGTTCCAGTGCGGAGATGACGGTCCAGCGGCCGGTGCCCTTCTGGCCGGCAGCGTCAACGACGACGTCGACGAACGGCTTGCCGGTCTTGGCGTCAACGTGGCCCAGGACCTCGGCGGAGATTTCGATGAGGAAGGACGAAAGGTCGCCCTGGTTCCACTCGGAGAAGATCTTTGCCTGCTCGGCAGGCTCGATGCCCGCACCGGAGCGCAGCAGGTCGAAGGCCTCGCCGATGACCTGCATGTCCGCATACTCGATGCCGTTGTGGACCATCTTGACGAAGTGGCCCGCGCCGTCGGTGCCGATCCAGGCGCAGCAGGGTTCGCCGTCGACCTTTGCGGAGATCTTTTCCAGCAGCGGGCCAAGGGCCTTGTAGGACTCCTTGGAGCCGCCGGGCATGATGGAGGGGCCATTCAGGGCGCCCTCTTCGCCGCCGGACACACCGACGCCCACGAAGTGCAGGTCCTTCTTGGCCAGCGCGGCCTCCCGGCGGCGGGTGTCCTCGTAATGCGAGTTGCCGGCGTCGATGATGATGTCGCCCGGCTCCAGCAGCGGCTCAAGCTGTTCGATGACCGAGTCCACGGGCTTGCCGGCCTTGACCATGATCAGGACACGGCGCGGCTTCTCCAGCGAATCAACCAGTTCCTGCAGGGTTTCGGTCCGGATGAAGTCACCCTCCGAGCCGTGCTTTTCCAGCAGTGCGTCCGTCTTCTCCACCGACCTGTTGTGCAGGGCAACCGTGAAGCCGTTACGGGCGAGGTTGCGGGCGAGGTTGGCGCCCATGACGGCCAGGCCGGTGACACCGATGTGTGCAGACATCAATAACTCCAATTCGTAGTTTGCCCCGGGCGCCCGTTTCCGCAGGGCGGGAAGGCACCGGGTCATTCAGGGGGTCGGAATAAAGCATATATATTCTGGCGGTGACGCGAAAGTAACGGCCGCGTAATGGAACCCATTGTGTCGGTCCGGGCCCCGCGCCGCGACCCCTGCCGCACCCAGCCGCGGAGGACACGCGCTCAATCCGGGGTTTGGCAACAACTAGGCTTAGCAGCATGACCAGCAGCCTGCATCACCGTGCCATCGACAACCTGGGCACCCGGATCATCTCGGGGGACCTCCCCGCGGGCCACGTGATGCTCGCCGAACAGCTGGAGGACGAACTCCAGGTGTCACGGTCGGTGATCCGCGAGGCGGTGCGCGTCCTGCAGTCCCTGGGACTGGTGGAAACCACCAAACGCGTGGGCATCCGGGTCCTTCCCGCCAGCCGCTGGAACCCCTTCGATCCGCAGGTGATCCGCTGGCGGCTGGCCAGTGACGCCCGCGGCGCCCAGCTGCGGTCCCTTGCCGAGCTGCGTGCCGCCGTAGAACCCGCAGCCGCGGAGCTGGCAGCGCAAAACGCGCCGGCGCCGCTGCGGATGGAACTGGTGGACGTGGCCCGGGCCATGCGGGAAGCCGGCAACAACGGCGAAGTTGCACGCTTCCTGGAACTGGACATCCGTTTCCACTCGCTGCTGCTTTCCGGCTCCGGCAACGAAATGTTCGCCAACCTGATGGGACAGGTGGCCGAAACCCTGACCGGCCGAACCGTCCACGGCCTGATGCCCGACCACCCGCACCAGGCCGCCCTGCAGTGGCACCAGGACGTGGCCGAGGCAATTGCCAGGGGTGACGCCGCGTCCGCCCGCGAGGCCTCCGACCGGATCATGCGCCGCACCATGTCCCAGATGGCCGACACGTGGACCGAGCAGCCCCGCGTCTTCATCCCCGTGAGGCAGTAACCGTCAGGGCCCAGCCCCGAAGCTGAGGAGGACTTTGCCGGAGGTGGTGGAGTCTTTGGCGGTTTCGAAGGCGTGCAATGCGTCTGCGAGGGGGTATTCGTGGGTGATGACGGGGTCGATGTGCAGGGAGCCGTCCGCGAGGGCGGCGATGACCTGGTCGATCTCGTCGTTGAAGCGGAAGGAGCCTTTGAGGTCCAGTTCGCGGGTGATGGCCAGCGAGATGGGGACCGGCTGGGCGCCGGTGGGCAGCAGCCCCACCATCACCACGGTGCCGCCGCGGACCGCGCCGTTGATGGCGGAGGCGAGGCCGTGGTGGTTGCCGGAGGATTCGATCACGACGTCGGCCTCGACGGCGGCGATCGCGGCGGCGTCGGCCGCGTGGATGACGTCGTCCGCGCCCACGGCTCTGGCGATCTCCAGCGGCCTGGCATGCAGGTCGACGGCGGTGATGCGGGCCGCGCCGGCACGCTTCAGGACCGCGACGGCCAGGGCTCCGATGGGCCCGGACCCGACCACCAGCGCCGTCTTCCCGCGGACATCCCCCGCCCTGGACACGGCATGCCAGGCCACGGACGCAGGTTCGATCAGCGCCGCCGTGCGCAGGTCAATGCCCTCCGGAAGGGCCCGGAGCATCCGTACCGGCAGGGTGACGTACCGGCTGAACGCCCCGTCCGTGTGCGGGTAGCGGGCCGCGCTGCCCAGGTAGGTGCAGCCCGGGGACAAGTTCGGCCGGTCCGCCGGGTATTTTGCTGCGCCCGGGCCCGGGGTGGCGGGGTGGACGGCGACGGCGGTCCCGGCCTCCGGCCCTGACCCGTCAGCCGCGGCCCGGACCACCACGCCGGAGATTTCGTGGCCCAGGACCAGCGGGGCCTTCAGGATGGACTCCCCCGCGGCCCCGTGCAGCCAGTAGTGCAGGTCCGAGCCGCAGATCCCGCCGAACGCGACCTCCACCACCGCCTCATCGGGCGCTGGTTGGGGCAGCGGCACTTGGTCGATGCGCAGGTCCCCGGCGGCGTGGGCCACCAGGGCCGGGCCGGAGGCAGGAAGGTTCCCAGTTTGCAGAGTCATCAGACCACCACCGTCATTCCGCCATCGATAAAGATGGTTTGCCCGTTCACGAAGTTTGACCCCTCAGATGCCAGCCACACCACAGGGCCCGCGAGGTCCTGGACGGTGCCCCACCGGTGCGCCGGGGTCCGGCCCAGGATCCAGGAGTTGAACTCCCCGTCGTCCACCAGGTTCTGCGTCATCTCGGTATGGATATAGCCCGGCGCGATCGCGTTGACCTGCAGCCCGGAGGCCGCCCACTCCGCGGTCATGGCCCGGGTCAAGTTCCGCAGACCGCCCTTCGCCGCCACATAAGGGGCGATCGTTGGCCGGGCCAGGTCCGCCTGCACCGAGCAGATATTAATGATCTTGCCCCGGCCCCGGGGAATCATGCGCCGGGCGGCCTCGCGGCCCACCAGGAACGCGCTGGTCAGGTCCGTGGAGAGCACCCGTTCCCAGTCAGCGACGTCCAGGTCCAGCATCGGCACGCGGTGCTGGATCCCGGCATTGTTCACCAGGATCTCCAGCGGACCAACGTTCTCCTCGATCCAGGCGATGCTGCGGGCAGCGGCGTCTCCGTCGGTGACGTCAAACGCCACGCTGTGCACCCGGCCGGGCGGATAATCGGCCGCGAGCGCCGTTTCGGCTTCCTTCAGCCGCTCGGGGTTGACGCCGTTCAGCACCACCGTGGCCCCCGCCTCAGCCAACGCCCGCGCCAACGACAAACCAATACCCCGGCTCGACCCAGTCACCAACGCCACCCGGCCGGTCAAATCAAAAAGCGATGTCATGGTGCAACTGTTCCTTCCGCCGCTGCTGCGGCTTGATGGCTGAGGTTGGCTATGGTTTGGCGCACGACGGCGAGGTCCTGGTCGCCCAGGCCCTGCCGCTCCAGTTCTGCGTACAGTTCGACGGCGGCGGCCGCCATGGGTGTCGCTGTTCCTGCCGCGTTGGCGGCGTCCAGCACGAAGGACAGGTCTTTGTGCATGAACTTGGCCGGGCCGGTGGGGGCGTAGTCCCTGCGGGCCAGCCGGGGCCCGACGATGTCCAGGACCCGGCTTCCCGCCAGGCCACCGGCCAGCACGTCAAACAGGGCCGCGGGATCGAGCCCGGAACACTCGGCGAGTTCGGCAGCTTCGGCGAGGGCCGCCGTCGTGGTTCCCACCACCAGCTGGTTGCACGCCTTGGCCAGCGATCCTGCCCCCAGGGGGCCGAGGTGGCGGACTGTGGTGCCCATGGTCCGAAGGAGGGGCTCAACATGCTGGAACGCTGCCGCGTCGTCGGCGCCGGCCATGATTGCCAGGGTGCCGTCGGCAGCGCCCTTGGTGCCGCCGCTGACCGGGGCATCGACCACCTGCGCGTTGCCGCCGCTGGCGAGACGGACATGCTGCCCAAAATTCCGAATGCCCGTTGGCGAGACACTGCTCATAACCAGCAGGACGGTACCGGGAGCCGGGAGCCGCTGCTGCCAGCTGAGCAAAAGGCCTGCCGCCGCTTCCTCGATGTGGGGCAGGTCCGGCAGCATGAAGATGATGACAGGCAGGTCGCGCATGTCCGCCACGGTGGCGGCCGCAGTACCACCCTGATCCAGCAGCCGGGCCACGGCGCCCGGCGACCGGTTCCAGCCGGTGATGCGCCATCCCTGCCTGACGGCATTTTCCGCCATCAGGCTCCCCATCAGCCCCAGGCCTGCAAAGCCCGCCTGCTTGTCCTCCATGTCCAGCCTCACGTCGTCGTAATTCATCAGAGCTGTTCAATATCCTAGCCGCCATTCAGTATGATGAACACCATGACATCTGCACTTACCGTGGCCATCGCTGTCCCGCTCGAAGCAGAGCTTGTGGACCAGATCCGGGCCGTCGACCCGTCCGTAACCGTCCTGTACCAGCCGGACCTGCTGCCGCCGGAACGTTTTCCGGCCGACCACGCAGGGGATCCCGGATTCCAGCGGACCCCCGAACAGGAGGAGCGCTATTGGCACATGCTCAACAGCGCCCAGGTACTGTACGGCTTCCCCAATGAAAGCCCGGCAGGCCTGGCCCGGGTCGCAAAAGAGAACGGGCACCTGCAGTGGGTCCATGCCATGGCTGCCGGGGCGGGAGGCGCCGTGAAGGCATCAGGCCTGGACCGGAAGACCCTGCAGAAATTCCAGATCACAACCTCCGCCGGTGTCCACGCCCTCCCGCTGGCAGAGTTCGCCGCCATGGGAATACTCAATGGTTTCAAGCGGACCGGCGAACTGGTACGCGACCAGCAGGCAAAATCCTGGCCGGAACTGCGCACCCCCACCCGGCTGGTCAGCGGCTCAAAGCTGGTGGTGGCCGGCCTCGGGGAGATTGGCCTGGAGACGGCCCGCCTTGCCCGCGCCCTCGGCATGACAGTAAGCGGAACCAAACGGACCGTGGAGCCTTTGGCGGGAATCGAAGCAGTGACGGACAATGACGGCCTCGCCGGGCTCCTGGCGAGCGCCGACGCGGTGGTGAACACCCTGCCCGGCACGCCATACACCGACAAGCTCTTCAACCGCGCCATCTTCGCAGCCATGAAGCCGGGAACTGTCTTCGTCAACGTCGGACGGGGCACCGTGGTGGACGAGGAGGCGCTGCTGGAGGCCCTTGACAACGGCCAGGTATCCTACGCCTGCCTGGACGTGTTCGCGGTGGAGCCGCTCCCCCTCGACAGCCCGCTGTGGAGTCACCCCCGGGTCCTGGTCTCACCGCACACGTCGGCGCTCAGCGCCGCGGAGAACCGGCTCATCGCCGAGCGGTTCTGCAGCAACCTGCGCACCTTCCTTGACGGTGGCGAGCTGCCGCACCTGGTGGACACCGTCCACTTCTACTAAGCAACGCCTGCCGTTCCGGGCCCGCCGGCCAGGCACCGGACGGCCGCGGCTCCCCCTGCAGGGGCCGCGGCCGTCCTTTGCTTTAACGCCGCCGTTGCCAGGGCCCTGCCGGCGGCATTCCTTTGCTCTAACGCCCCGGTTGCCAGGGCCCTGCCGGCGGCATACCGGGGGACAGTCCCTGGGCATGGCAAAGGCCCGGCCGGATGGACCGGCCGGGCCTTGGGCGTAAGGCTAGCTGGCGTCCTCGATGAGGACGAGGTCACGCCCTACGGTTTCCGGGGTGAAGAAGGTGGTGGCGAAGGAAATCAACGCCAGCACCAGCGAGTAGATCGCCGGAACCAGCCAGGAGTGGTTGGTGGCAGCCAGCAGCGCCACACCGATCATCGGCGCGAACCCACCGGCGAAGACCGCGGAGATCTCCCGGCTCAGGGCGACGCCGGTGAAGCGGTGCTGGGACCCGAACAGTTCAGGCAGGAGGGCACACTGGGGCCCAAGCATGGCCTGCACGCCCAGGGCAATACCGACCACCATGACCACCCACACGAGCGTGGCGTTGCCAAGGGTCACCAGGTAGAAGGCCGGCAGCGCGATGACCGCCTGGAACAGGGCTCCGTAGCGGTAGACCGGAACGCGTCCGTAGCGGTCGGAAAGGGCACCGAAGGCGACCACCATGACGGCGGCGAAGGCGGCAGCAATGAGCAGCCCGGTGGGGCCAACGAACTTGTCACCGGCAAAGACGCCGGCAGGCAGGCTGATGAAGGAGACCAGCAGGGCCGAGTAGATGGAGGAATTTCCGTTCTCGCCCATGCGCAGCCCGATGCCCACCAGGACGTTTTTCCGGGAATGCTTCCAAATCTGGCCTACGGGATTCTTCACAACCGCCTTGTGCTTCTCCAGTTCCTGGAAGACCGGGGTCTCCTTCAGGCGCAGGCGGATAAAGACCGCGATGGCGATCAGGATGACGCTGGCCAGGAAGGGCACGCGCCACAACCAGCCCTGCAGGACGGCCTTGTCCGCCAGCGCCATGAGCGCGAACGTACCGGCTCCGAGCAGGGTGCCCAGCTGGATGCCGACGAACGGCAGTGAGGCGAAGAAACCACGACGGCGGCGCGGTGCCACCTCGGAGATAAGGGTTGTAGCGCCCGCCTGTTCGGCTCCGGCGCCGAGGCCCTGGAGGATGCGGAGGGTGACCAGCAGGACTGCTCCCAGCATTCCGGCCTGTTCGAACGTGGGCAGGAGGCCAATGGCGAAGCTGGACATGCCCATCAGGCCGATGGTGAGGATCAGGACCATCTTGCGGCCAAACCGGTCACCGATGTGGCCAAAGACCACGCCGCCGAAGGGCCGGGCGGCAAAGCCCACTCCGTAGGTGGCAAAGGAAGCGATGACGGCGCCGCTCTCGCCCAGTGGCGCGAAGAACAGCGGTCCGAAAATCAGGGCCGACGCCAGGCCGTAGATATAGAAGTCGTAGTACTCCAGGGCGGAGCCGACGGAACTGGCAAGAGTTGCCCTCCGCAGCTGGTCCGCGTCGACGATGGTGCCGTCCGCGGCATGCGGTGCATTAGTACGAGTTGTCACAAGAACTCCCTCATCACGCGCCAGGCCCCCGTTGGCCGGGCGGGTCAGCGACAGCACCAGTAGTGCCGATCACCATGTTGAACAGAGTACAACATAATGGACATCCAGCAATAGCACTTTGCGCAAAATGCGCCCAGGCCGTTTTCCTGGAAGCTCCTCCTAGCCCATGGGGTTGCCGAGGGACCGGGCAAGCTCCTGGAGTTCCTTCACCATCCGGGCTCCCTGCTCCTCCGTATAGGTAGCCTTGAGCGCCGTCACGGACAATCCCAGGCTGGGCCCGTGCGAGCCCCTGGTGGGCACGGCAACCCCGAGGCAAACCACTCCGGTGGTTGATTCTTCATCTTCGAAGGCGTAGCCCTGTTCCCTGATGGCCTGGAGCTGGTCCTTCAGCTCACGTCCCGTCCGCAGGGATTTGGGCGTCAGGACGGGCAGTTCGGCGTCGTCCGGGAACATGTCTTCAATGTCATGGTCGTGGAGCCTGGCGATCAGGGCCTTGCCTACCGCGCAGAGCGAGACCGGCATCTTGTCGCCGATATTGGACGTCAACCGGACAGCGGGGTGGCCTTCATAGCGGGCCAGATAGATGACATTGGTCCCGTCCAGCATGGCGATCCGAACCGTCTCGCCGGAAAGGGTGGGGGCCTGCTCACAGTACCGATAGAACTCCTGGACCTCGTCCATCCGGCTCAGGTAGGCGGCGCCGAGTTCGACAAGCTTGCGCCCCAACGTGAATTCGGCGCCCTGCCGGTTAATAAGCCGCGCTTCCTCCAGCGCCAGCAGCAGGTTCGACGTTGAGGATTTCGGAATTCCCAGTTCGCGCGCCAGGTCGCTGAGCGTGAGCCTTCCACCTGGGGAGGCAGCCAGCGCTTCGAGCACTGCCGCAGCGCGGGTGACCGCCGGCGCCGGCGAAGCGCTCCCCTGTCCGTCGGAGGAGCGTGGGGTACGGGAATCGGCCATGATTCTCCTTAATAAGGCGCTTGCGCTTCGTCGCTATGCTGTCCATTCTGCTGAACACAAACCATCATAATGGCTGTTTTGCGGGTCATTACGCGGGGTGACCACAGCGGAAGGCCTCAGCCGCGGCATGACTTTTTGTTTCCGGAAGTTCACGGTATATTCGTCGCAGGCCCTCCACCGCGGCATCCCCCAATAGTCGCGGTGGAGGGTTTTCCAATGCCCGTGAAGTGGCCGGGCCAGGAAGCAGGCGGAGCAGCCCGGAGCCGGGAGCAGGCGCCAAGCTGTCAGGCCGCACCCGCCACGGACTCCCGAAGACGCCAACTGCCGCCCACCCCGTCGCGTTCCAGGTACATGGTGGTCAGCGCGGACCTGCTGTTTGCACCAAGCCTGACCTGGATCTGCAGAACTTCGACGTCGACGCCGCCCCTGCCCTTGGGCATGCGGCGGCTGCTTTCCCACCAATTGATGCGTTCGAACCAGCGCACCGGGGGCGCACCCACGGCCCATTCCCTGCCCTTGCCCACGACCGCCGTCGGCCGTCCCTCACTGTCCGTGCGCACTATGACGTGTTCCATTCCGGCAGGCTATGGCAGGGCACTGACATTGGTGGCGGAACGCAAAAACCCCGCTGCCCTGGCCAGGAGGCGTGGGCAACGGGGTATTCCGTTCGTGGGTCCTACCGGGATCGAACCGATGACATCCACGGTGTAAACGTGGCGCTCTACCAGCTGAGCTAAAGACCCTGATGTGCGCTGTTGACGGCCAATCCGCCGCAACCAACGAACATAGACTCTACCCGACCAAGGACGGTAAACGCCAATCCACGAACGGTACGCCGGTCCGCTACAGTGCCGGGAGTTCGGCCGCGAGGTAGGCCAGCGCCTGGCTGACGCCTGCCTCAAGCTTGATGGTTGCCTTGTCGTCGCCGCGGGTGGCGCCACGGTTGATGATGACCACCGGCTTGGCCTCCTTGGCTGCGTGCCTGACAAACCGAAGGCCGCTCATAACGGTCAGCGACGAGCCCGCAACCACCAGCGCTTCGGCCCGGTCCACCATTGCATATGACCGCTCCACCCGGTCCTTTGGCACGTTTTCCCCGAAATAGACAAAATCAGGCTTCAGGGTGCCACCGCAGGCAGGACAAACAGCCACAACGAAACTGCTGATGAGGGCCTGGTCCTCCACGGTGGCGTCGGCATCCGGGGCCATCTCCACCAGCCCGCTGGCTGCTGCCCGCTCCAGGAACCCGGGATTGAGCTCCTCGAAAACACCTGCCAGCAGGCGGCGGGAGTAGGTACGGCCGCAGTCCAGGCAGATGACCTGGTCATACCTGCCATGGAGATCAACGACGTTTGAGCTGCCCGCATCCTGGTGCAGCCTGTCGACATTCTGGGTGATGAGCCCCGTGAGGTAGCCCCGGCGCTCAAGTTCGGCGGCGGAGAAATGCCCTGGATTGGGATCGGCGTGCCGCATATGCGACCAGCCAATGTGGTTCCTGGCCCAGTAGCGCTGCCGGTTGGCCGCGTTCCTGACGAATTCCTGGTAGGTCATGGGCGACCGGGGCGGCGAGTCCGGACCGCGGTAATCCGGTATCCCCGAATCCGTGCTCAGGCCCGCTCCTGTCAACAGCGCAAAGCGGCCACCGGCGAGCAGGTCGCGGATCCGGGCCAGTACTTCCAGCTCGTGCGGCGACAGCGGGGCCGGGGCCACCGGCGGCATGCTGGCGAAGCCGGTAAGACCCGTCCCCCGCCGCTGCTCAGCCATGGTGCTTCAGGCCCGTCCCAGCTCCGCCAGGACGCTGCGGTATTCGTTGAAGTCCCGCGCCTGCCCCCGCGGATTGACCACGCTGTAACGGACCCTTCCACCGGCATCAATGATGAAGGTGGCCCGCTTTGCCATGCCGCTGCCGGCATCGAACACGCCGTAGGAGTCGGCAACGGCCCCGTGCGGCCAGAAGTCCGCAAGGAGGTCGAAGCCGTAGCCTTCCTGTTCCGCATAGGCGCGAAGGCTGAACTTGCTGTCCACGGACACGGCCAGGACCACCGCATTGGAATCCTCGAACATGCCCAGGTTGTCCCGGATCTCGCAGAGCTCACCCGTGCAGATTCCCGAGAATGCGAACGGGTAGAAGACCAGCGCCACGTTCCGGCCGCGGAAGGATGACAGCTTCACCGGCTCGCCGTACTGGTTGGCCAGCTCGAAATCGGGCGCCAGCGAACCCAGCCCGGGAACAGCGGCGGACGCGGCCTCGACCGCTGCCGTCATTTGTTCTTCCTGCTGACCAGGCGGGTGGCGCTCCAGTCCTTGGATACCCCGGCGGAAGTGGTGACGTGCAGGCCGGCCGTGGGTGCCGCTTCCTGGATGTCCGCGGGCGAAACGTAGCCATCACGACCCGACTTGGGGGTGAGGACCCATACGACGCCGTTTTCGCCAAGGGTGGTGAGGGAATCAACAAGGCTGTCCACCAGGTCCCCGTCGCCGTCGCGCCACCAGAGGATCACGGCATCCGCTACCTCATGGTCGTCCTCGTCCAGCAATTCGGAACCGGTGAGGTCCTCAATATCGTCACGCAAGTCGAAATCGACATCATCGTCGTAACCGAACTCCTGAATCAGATCCCCGTTCTTGAAACCCAATTTTTCCGCCACATTTACCGAAGTGGCGGCGTCGGCCTCGCTCACGTGTTCCTCCAATACCTCATATATGCGGTGCGCATAGTGATTTCCATTACTCCCAAGCCAACACCCTTTGTGCCTGCGCTTCAAGCTGCCGCCCCCGGTATTGCGCATATTCTGCGTCACACCGCGCTGCGGACGGCCCGTCGCAGGGGCTTTTCGTCACACAATCAGTATGACGAACGAAATACAACCGCAGGACCCGGCCGCAGCTACGCATCGTCTTGCGGTCAGGGCTAGAGTGGCTGGTGACAACTATGCCTGCAGGACGACAACCTTGTGACTCCATGCAGACATAGGAGCGCTAGGAAGCTGCCCGGCACACATGCCCGGGCTGTTGTAACCGATACGTCGCACACGGCGTATGTACGCCGGGCAGTCACCCTGCCTGGCCTGAGTGCGCCGATTCATGCGCGCAAAGAGAGGTTGGACGTGGCTGCAGGAGAAGATACCTCCCATATCCTCAGCGGGTTGACTAACCAGCTGCCTGATCGTGATCCGGAAGAGACTGCCGAGTGGGTTGAGTCCCTGGATGCGTTGATCAGGGAACAGGGCACCGAGCGTGCCCAATACATCATGCGGAGCCTGCTGCAGCGCGCCGGCGCGCAGAGCGTGGGTGTGCCGATGGTGACCACCACCGATTACGTGAACACGATCCCGGTGGACCAGGAAGCGGAATTCCCGGGCAACGAGGAGTACGAGCGCCGGTACCGGGCCTACATGCGGTGGAACGCCGCGGTCATGGTGCACCGGGCGCAGCGGCCCGATATCGGCGTCGGCGGACACATCTCCACCTATGCCGGTGCCGCGACCCTGTACGAGGTCGGGTTCAACCACTTCTTCCGCGGCAAGGACCACCCCGGCGGCGGGGACCAGGTCTTCTTCCAGGGCCACGCCTCCCCCGGGATGTACGCCCGGGCGTTCATGGAAGGCCGGCTCTCCGAGGAGGACCTGGACGGGTTCCGGCAGGAAAAGTCCCGCGCCGGGCATGCCCTGTCCTCCTACCCGCACCCGCGGCTGATGCCGCACTTCTGGGAATTCCCCACCGTGTCCATGGGTATCGGGCCGATGAACGCGATCTACCAGGCGCAGAATAACCGCTACCTGCACAACCGGGGCCTGAAAGACACCTCGGACCAGCAGGTCTGGGCGTTCCTGGGCGACGGCGAAATGGACGAGCCTGAATCCCGTGGCCTGCTCCAGCTCGCCGCGAACGAGAACCTGGACAACCTGAACTTCGTGATCAACTGCAACCTCCAGCGCCTGGACGGGCCGGTGCGCGGCAACGGCAAGATCATGCAGGAACTCGAAGCGTTCTTCCGCGGCGCGGGCTGGAACGTGATCAAGGTCGTCTGGGGCCGGGAATGGGATGACCTGCTCACCCGCGACACCGACGGGTCCCTGGTGAAGATCATGAACGAGACCGTGGACGGGGACTACCAGACCTACAAGGCCGAATCCGGCGGGTTCGTCCGCGAACACTTCTTCGGCAAGACCCCGCAGACCAAGGACCTCGTCGCGGACCTCACCGATGACCAGATCTGGAACCTCAAACGCGGCGGCCACGACTACCGCAAGGTCTACGCCGCCTACAAGGCAGCCACCGAATTCAAGGGCAAACCCACCGTCATCCTCGCCCACACCGTCAAGGGCTACGGCCTCGGACCACACTTCGAGGGCCGCAACGCGACCCACCAGATGAAGAAGCTCACCCTGGATGACCTGAAGAAGTTCCGCGACCACCTGCGGATCCCGGTCACCGACGAGGAGCTGGAGAAGGACGCGTACCGTCCGCCGTACTACCACCCCGGCAATGACGCACCCGAAATCAAGTACATGATGGAGCGCCGCGCCGCCCTGGGCGGTTCGGTCCCGGAACGCCGGAACACGCACGCCGAAATCGTACTGCCGGATGCGAAGTCCTACGAGGTGGCCAAGCGCGGGTCCGGCAAGCAGCAGGCCGCCACCACCATGGCATTCGTCAGGCTCCTGAAGGACCTGATGCGGGACAAGAACTTCGGCAAGCACATCGCCCCGATCATTCCCGATGAGGCCCGCACGTTCGGCATGGACGCGTTCTTCCCGACGGCGAAGATCTACAACCCGAAGGGGCAGAATTACCTGTCCGTGGACCGGGACCTGGTCCTGGCCTACAAGGAATCCCCTGCAGGCCAACTGATCCACCCGGGCATCAACGAAGCCGGCGCCGTGGCAGCCTTCACCGCCGCCGGCACCTCCTACGCCACCCACGGCATCCCCCTGGTCCCGGTCTACGTGTTCTACTCCATGTTCG
>NZ_JARFXU020000040.1:0-22492 GCF_029581595.2 Arthrobacter sp. NQ7
GCACACGGCGGCGACGACGGGTATGCCGCGGCACTGGCGGCCGCGGCCGGGCACGCGCAGGATTGGCTGGCCAGCCTGGCCGGCCGGGCGGTAGGACCAAGCGAACATGCCGCCGGGCTTGTCCGGATATTCGGCGGCCCCCTGCCGAAAGCGGGAACGCCGCCCGTTGACGTCATCAACTTCCTGGCCAAGGAGGCCGAGCCCGGGCTGATGGCCATGCCCTCGGGCCGCTTCTTCGGATGGGTGATCGGCGGGACCCTGCCAGCGGCCCTGGCGTCCGACTGGCTGGTCAGCGCCTGGGACCAGAACGCCGGCCTCCGCTACGCGACTCCCGCCACCGCCGCGATCGAGGAAGCCGCAGGGCAGTGGGTGCTGGAACTGCTGGGCCTGCCGGCCACGGCCGACGTCGGATTCGTCACCGGTGCCACCATGGCCAACTTCACGGGGATGGCGGCTGCCCGCTGGCGGCTGCTTGCCGACGCAGGCTGGGACCTGGACCGGGATGGCCTGTTTGGCGCGCCGCGGATCCGCTGCTTCGTGGGACGGGAGCGGCACGACACCGTGGACCTGGGACTGCGGTACCTGGGCCTCGGAAAGCCGGAGCAAATCGACGCCGACGGCCAGGGCCGGCTGGTCCCCGCTGCCCTGGACGCGGCCCTTGCCGCGGGGAACGGACCCGCCCTGGTGTGCCTCCAGGCCGGGAACCTGCACTCCGGTGCCTTCGATCCCTTCAGGGAAGCCATCGCCGTCGCCCATCAGCACGGCGCCTGGGTGCACATCGACGGGGCGTTCGGGCTCTGGGCCGCCGCTGCCCCGGAACTACGGCACCTGACCGACGGATTCGCGGAGGCGGACTCCTGGGGCACCGATGCGCACAAGACCTTGAACGTTCCGTACGACTGCGGCATCGCCATTGTCCGTGACCCCTCGGCGCTGCGGGCTGCGATGGGACTGCACGCCAGCTACCTGGTCCATGATGCCGAAGGCCCGGGAGACCCGTTCGAGAAGGTTCCCGAACTGTCCCGCAGGGCGCGCGGCGTCCCCGTCTGGGCGGCCCTGAAAAGCCTTGGCCGGGACGGCGTGGCAGCGCAGGTGGGAGGCATGGCTGCGGCCGCCACAGCCATCGCGGAGGGCATGGCAGGGCTCGACGGCGTCGAGGTGGTCAACGACGTCGGCTACACCCAGGTGTCACTTGCCTTCGGAGACGATGAGACCACCCGCAAGGTCACCGCCCGCATCATCGAGGACGGAACGGTATGGATGTCCGGTTCCCGCTGGCGCGGCCGTGACATCCTCCGGGTTTCGGTGAGCAACTGGCAGACTGCCGGGGAGGACGTGGCCACGGCCGTGGAAGCAGTCCGCAGCGCCCTCGCCGCCGTCCGGAACCCCTGACCGGTTCAGTCCTTCCGCAGCCCCGGCTATCCGCCCTGTCCGGGTTCCGGCAGTGCGTGGGGATGCGGCAGGCCGGCCAGCGTGTCTCCGGCAAGGGTGCTGGCCACCCAGAGGGACCGGGCGAGGTCGCCCCGGTGGCCCTTGGCGGCGTACCACAGCGCGTTCTCCACTTCCCGGGCAACTCCCCACTGGCGGGCCACCTCGGGGTCCAGGCCGGCGGCGGTGCTGACGTCATGGCAGCGGCGGAGCAGTGCGGCTCCGGGGTGTGCCTCCGGGAGGTCGCCCAGCCGGTTCCACAGCAGCGGTGCCACGGCGAATTCGGGCTCGCCGATCATCGGCTGGGGATCGATTGCGGCGTACGCCGCCGCGCTGGCCGTGGCCCCTGCGTCTGCACTGACTGGGCGTGCCAGGATATTCAGGAAATGCAGGTCGGTGTGGACCAGTACGTCATGGGCAGACCGGCGTCCCACCGCGCCCCGCGTTTGGCAAACTTCCAGCGCGGCCTCCAGGAGCCACCTGGGAAAGGGCCGGCCCAGTTGCTCCCATTCGGCCGGCAGCTCATCGCTCCACTGCTCCGCCCGGGCGGCGATGTGTTCGAACTCCTGCCACCCGGGCCGGTGGTCCGGCGCAAGCCCCAGCTGCCGCACCAGGCCACCCCACACCGGCACGGCATCGTCCATGGCAAGACCGGCAAGCGACCGCCCTGCGTCGAGCCGTTCCAGCAGCATGGCGCACGTCCCCGGATCCGATGCCAGCAGGGCAACGGCGCCACGGCCCTCCCAGAGCGCCAGCGCATGCCGTTCCACCAGCGCCTCGTCATGCGGAAAAGCGATTTTGAGGGCCGCCGGTGAGCCGTCGTCCTGCCGCACCGGAACCACGATGGCGCCGTGGCCGTGCCACGGCTGGCCGCCGGGAGCCAGGTCGACATCCAGATGCCAGCGCTCCACCAGGTCGGCCAGCAGGCCTGGCAGGCTGCTGAGCCAGCCCCGCCCCACGCTGCTGCGTCCGTACCGTGCTTCGAGGAACGCAGGGACCGGGACCGCATGGGGCAGCGTGGGCTCAGACAACACCGGAGGCACCCAACAGATTGCCGATCGCGAAGGTCGCCGCAAGGGCAAGGGCGCCGCCCACCACAACCCTCACGGCGGCCTTGGACCGTGAACCGCCCCCGATCCAGGCTCCAAGCGCTCCCGTCAGGGCAAGTGCCACCAGGACTGAGGTGAAGGTCAACGGGACGCGGATGCCTGGTGGCGGAAGGAGGATGGCCAGCATGGGCAGGATGGCCCCAATGGTGAAAGCTACAGCGGAGGCGAAAGCCGCATGCCAGGGGCTGACGATGTCTGCCTCGTCGATATTGAGTTCGGCGGACAGATGCGCGGCCAGGACATCGTGGTCCGTGAGCTCGCGGGCCACCGTGGCCGCCGTTTCGGGGGTGAGGCCTTTGGCCTCATAAATGGCGGCCAACTCAGCCAGTTCAGCCTCGGGCTCCTCGGCCAGTTCCCGGCGCTCCTTTTCGATCAGGGTCCGCTGGCTGTCCCGCTGGCTGCTGACGGAAACGTACTCGCCCAGGGCCATTGAGACCGCGCCGCCCACCACTCCTGCTGCTCCGGCAGCCAGGATGGGACCTGCCTCGGAGGTGGCCCCGGCCACGCCCACCACAATGGCGGCGACGGACACAATGCCGTCGTTCGCGCCCAGGACACCGGCGCGCAGCCAGTTCAGCCGGTGGGCGATGTCATTGCTGTGCGGTTCCGTCTCACGATGGCTGCTTAGTTCCTGCCCGGCAGCAGCAGTTTCCCGGGCAGCGGTTTCCTGGGCAGCTGCCTTCTCCGCATCGGCCGGTTCGTCCGCGTTCATCCCTTCAGCAAACCATTCAGGCCTGCCCGGTGCCACCCTTTGCGGTTGCCTTTCCAAGGAGAAGCCCGCGGCATCAGCCCACACGGGAGCACCGCAGCAGGAAAGACGGGACACGCGGAGGGCGCCGGTTCAGGATCCCGGTGAGGGGCCCGGGCCGGCGCTGTCGGCAAGGACCGGCAGCTGGTCAATGTCCAGCGCCAGGCCCGGGACGGGGCCCGGGTCCGCGCCCCACCGTACGGCCCTGCCCGCAGCGGCCTGCAGTCCTGACAGCGCCCACCCCCGGTCCTGGCCCTGCGACACTGCCACGGCATCCCCGTAAGACGCCACTGTCGCTGCCTCCAGCCTGGCCAGCCCTGCGGCCGGCGCGGCGAGGAATCCGCCGTCGAGCACGTAGCCAGGCTGTTGCGGCGGGGCAGCACCGCACGCCAGGCGGAGGCGTTCTGTGGCTTCGGCGGCCAGCTCTTCATGCCGGCCGAGCATTTCCGAGGCCGGGCCCGCGTCGGTGGGGGCGAGCCGGGGAAGCGCTGCCTCGTAGCCGTAGATGGCTTGCTCTTCAACAGCGACGACGGCCGCCAGTGCCTGTTGGATGGTTGCGGACGCGCCGCCATCCGTAGCCCCGCCCGAGGACGCCGCGGACGGCGCCGCCACGCAGGGGGAAGAGCTCGAACCGGCCCCGGACGCATCACCGCCCGGTTCTGCCGGCGTGCCCTGCGGCGCCGGCACTCCGGCGGCCGCAGCGAGCCTCCCGGCCGCAAGCAGCTGGGCGGTGCCGGTCCCGGCCAGAAGGCGCGCCATGCCGCCGTCGGCCCCTTCCGCGTCCTTGACCCGGGCGGCGCCGCTCGCAGCCAGGCCTCGGACGAGCACCGCCATATCCGGAGGATCCGACGTCGCCGCGGCGGATGGGGCCGGCGAAGGCGCGGCAGTTGCGGGGGTGGGGGCCTGGAGCGCCCTGGCCTGGATGGTCAGCAAGGTCACAACCCCGTCCAACACGCCGGAATCAGCGGCTCCTGCGGCGGCGAGCCGCATCCCCACAGCCCGCAGATTCAAGGCCTCAGTGAACGCCGCGGCGCGGGCCCGCTCGGACAACGGAGGCTCGGGCGGCGCGGGTTCCTGCGCGGGAATCAGGGCGAAACCGAGGCTCAGGACCACCAGCGCGGCCAGGCCCGCGGCCGCCAACCGGAACGGGCGGATGCGTCGGGCGGAGTCCTGGGGGCGGTCTTTCACAACAGACCATGGTGTCATGCCGAGGGGGAACCCGGGTGCACCAATGGGCCGGTAAAATAGCTACGCTAGTAAACACCACATCATCTATAGGGAGGCGGCCGGCATCGTGAGCAACGCAGAAGCTACGGCTTCACCAGACCACACCGGCACGGGAACCGGGTCCACCCCGGCCCACAATCCCGAAGCCGCCCGGCTCCGGGCCCTCCTGGAACCTTCCGTCCAGGCCAACCGCCTCTACCTCGAAGACGTCGTCATCAACATCGCCGGTTCCCACCGGGTGGTCCACGTTGTGGTGGACCTGCCCCAGGAGGAGACGGGCGGCGTCAGCCTGGACGTCATCGCCGACATCTCGAGGGTGCTTTCCGACGTCCTCGACAACGACCCCCAGTCCGACACCCGCCCCTACGACCTCGAGGTGTCCTCGCCCGGCGTCGGACGGCCGCTGACCGAACCCCGGCACTGGCACCGCGCCAAGGGCAGGATGGCCAAAGTCAACGTGATCCAGGGCGAAAACATCACCGGACGCATCCAGTCCGTGGACGACGGGGGAGTGACCCTGGTCCCGGAGATCGCCGCGAAGAAGGGCATGAAGCCCCGGCAGGGTGAACCCGTAAAGCTTCCTTTCGACAGGATCCGCAACGGAAAAGTCGAGATCGAATTCAGCCACCTCCCGGAGGACGGTCTGGAACCTGAACACAATGGACCTTCTGAGGAGGCCTGATGGATATTGACATGAGCGCACTGAGACTTTTGGAGCGTGAGCGTGAAATCCCGCTGGACCTCCTGATCCCCACCATCGAGCAGGCGCTCCTGGTGGCCTACCACAAGTCGCCCGGCGCCTTCGAAAAAGCGCGCGCCGAACTGGACCGCAAAAGCGGGCACGTGACCATCTGGGCCGTCGAACTGGACGACGACGGCGCGCCCATTGGCGAATTCGAGCACACGCCGGAGGGATTCGGCCGCATCGCCGCCAGCACCGCCCGTCAGATCATCCTGCAGCGGCTCCGCGACGTTGAGGACGACAACGTCCTGGGCGAGTTCAAGGGCCGTGAAGGCGAACTGGTGTCCGGCACCATCCAGCAGGGCAACAACCCGCACATGATCCAGGTCAACCTCGGCTCCATCGAGGCGCTCCTGCCGCCGCCCGAGCAGGTTCCCGGGGAGAAGTACGTGCACGGCAACCGCCTGCGCGCACTGGTCATCGACGTGCACCGCGGCACCAAGGGACCCTCGGTTACCCTGTCCCGCTCGCACCCGGGCCTGGTCCGCAAGCTCTTCGAACTCGAAGTGCCCGAAATTGCCGACCACTCGGTGGAGATCGTTGCGCTGGCCCGGGAAGCCGGCCACCGCACCAAGATCGCTGTCAAGGCGAACACCCCGGGGATCAATGCCAAGGGCGCCTGCATCGGCGAAATGGGCTCCCGCGTCCGGGCGGTCATGACGGAGTTGAACGACGAAAAGATCGACATCGTGG
Source organism: Arthrobacter sp. NQ7 (assembly GCF_029581595.2). NCBI lineage: Bacteria > Bacillati > Actinomycetota > Actinomycetes > Micrococcales > Micrococcaceae > Arthrobacter > Arthrobacter sp. NQ7. The sequence goes on from NZ_JARFXU020000040.1 coordinate 5,948, forward strand.
ACTTCAGCGAGAACCCGGCCACCTTCATCGCCAGCGCCCTCTCGCCGTCCCGCGTGAATTCCGTCACCATCACGGACGAAGCCACGCGGTCTGCCCGCGTCGTGGTTCCCGACTACCAGCTGTCGCTTGCCATCGGCAAGGAGGGCCAGAACGCCCGCCTGGCGGCGAAGCTGACCGGCTGGCGGATCGACATTGTCTCCGACGCCGCGGTAGCCCGCGACAAGTAATGTCCGCGGACGGGGTGGCCCCCGCAACGCGGCGGCCACCCCGTTTCGGGCAGAACGGCCCCAAAGGGGCTAGAATAGATAGGACCGCGCCTTACGGCCGGTAGCCGTGTGCCTTGGGCGTGCTCGTTTCCGTGACAGCGGAAGCGGTAAGCCCGGGGCCAGCAGAGTGAACGTCAGGACGATGACCGTGGCAGAAGTACCTTCCACCGGAAGTCAGCCCGAACGTACCTGCATCGGCTGCCGAAAGAAAGGCCCGCGGTCGCAGTTGCTCCGGCTCGTCGCCGAAGGCAGCGGGTCAACCGCTGTCGTGGTGGATGAACGACGCCGGATGGCTGGCCGGGGTGCTTGGCTGCACCCCAGCCAATCGTGCCTGGCTCTGGCGATCAAGCGGCGAGCATTCGGACGTGCCCTCAACGGCGCGGCCGGGACAGCCGCCGTCGAACACTGGATCATGTCAGGCCCGACCGTTGACGCCGCCCCGGTGGCTGCAACACCAACCGTCCAAACCTGAAAGCGGGTCAGAAATCTGATGGAAACCCGATGAGTTCCCAGCGATGAGTGCGTAACGATGACAACTTTGTTGCGCTCTGCAATGGGCCCCTTCGCATCAACAGCGGCTGGGGTCCGCAGTAAGAAGTAGACGGTTCGTGCCTGGCTCGGTGCGGACCGAGACAGGAGAAATGTGGCCAAGGTCCGCGTACACGAGCTCGCCAAAGAGCTCGGTATAACTTCCAAAGATGCAGTGACAAAACTGCAGGAACTGGGCGAATTCGTTCGCTCCGCCTCTTCAACCATTGAGGCCCCCGTTGTGCGGAAACTGCGCAACGCCTTCCCCGACGCAGCTGCCAAGTCAGCGGCGCCGGCTGCCCCCGCCGCTGCGCCCAAGGCGCCCGCCCCCGCAGCAGATTCACGTCCTTCAGCCCCGGCTCCCGGCCCGGCTGCGCCCAAGGCTCCGGCCCCCAAGGCCCAGGCACCGGCTCCGGCTGCTCCCGCCGCTCCCGCACAGTCAGCAGCTCCGGCAGCCCCCGCCGCTTCCGCGCCTGCGGCTCCGGCTGCACCGTCCGCGGGTGCTCCGTCCACCGGTGCCAAGCCCGGTGCACGTCCTGCCCCGAAGGCCGATGCCCCCGCTCCCTCCTCCCGTCCGGGTGGAACCACGCCCGGTGCATCCGGTCCCCGTCCCGGCGGTCCCCGCCCGGGCAACAACCCGTTCGCCACCTCGCAGGGCATGCCCCGCGGCCGTGGTGGAGACGGTGAGCGCGCACCCCGTCCAGGCAACAACCCGTTTGCCACCTCCCAGGGCATGCCCCGTCCCGGCGGCAGCCGCACCGACGGCGACCGTCCCGGCGGTCCCCGTCCCGCAGCTGGTGCCGGTGGACCCCGTCCCGGTGGTCCCCGTCCCGCAGCCGGTGCCGGTGGTCCCCGTCCGGCAGCTGGTGCCGGTGGTCCCCGTCCGGGTGCTCCGCGCCCCGGCGGTCCCCGTCCCACTCCCGGCATGATGCCCAACCGCACCGAGCGTCCCGCACCCGCAGGTGCCGGCCGTCCCGGCGGCGGCCGCGGACCCGGACGCCCCGGCGGCGCTCCCGGCACCGGTGGTCCCGGTGGCGGCGGCGGTGCTCCCGCCGGTGGTGGCTTCGGCAAGGGCGGCCGCGGACGCGGCGGCACCCAGGGTGCCTTCGGCAAGGGCGGCGCAGGCCGTGGCAAGCAGCGCAAGTCCAAGCGCGCGAAGCGCCAGGAACTTGAGCAGATGAGTGCCCCGTCGCTGGGTGGCGTGAGCGTACCCCGCGGCGACGGCAACACCGTCATCCGGCTGCGCCGCGGTTCGTCCATCACGGACTTTGCCGACAAGATCGAGGCAAACCCCGCCGCACTGGTCACCGTGCTGTTCCACCTTGGTGAAATGGCCACCGCCACCCAGTCGCTGGACGAGGACACCTTCGCCCTGCTTGGCGAGGAACTTGGCTACAAGCTCCAGGTCGTTTCGCCGGAGGATGAGGAGCGCGAGCTGCTCTCCAGCTTCGATATCGACTTCGACGCCGAGCTCGAAGCCGAAGGCGACGAGGAACTCGAGGCACGTCCTCCAGTAGTCACCGTCATGGGCCACGTCGACCACGGTAAGACCCGGCTGCTCGATGCCATCCGCAAGTCCGACGTCATGGCGGGCGAACACGGCGGCATCACCCAGCACATCGGTGCCTACCAGGTCACGCACAACCACGAAGGCGAAGACCGGAAGATCACCTTCATCGATACCCCGGGCCACGAGGCGTTCACCGCCATGCGTGCCCGTGGTGCGAAGGTTACCGACATCGCCATCCTCGTGGTGGCAGCGGACGACGGCGTGATGCCCCAGACCGTTGAAGCCCTCAACCACGCCCAGGCGGCCAACGTGCCGATCGTCGTGGCCGTGAACAAGATCGACAAGGAAGGCGCCAACCCTGAAAAGGTCCGTGGCCAGCTGACCGAGTACGGCCTGGTTCCCGAGGAATACGGTGGCGACACCATGTTCGTGGAAGTCTCTGCCCGCCAGAACCTTCACATCGACGAGCTGCTCGAGGCTGTCCTGCTCACCGCGGATGCAGCCCTGGACATGCGCGCCAACCCGAACAAGGACGCCCGAGGCATCGCGATCGAAGCCAACCTGGACAAGGGCCGCGGTGCTGTTGCCACCGTCCTGGTCCAGTCCGGCACCCTGCGCGTCGGCGACACCATCGTGGCAGGCACGGCCCACGGCCGCGTCCGTGCGATGTTCGACGACGACGGCAGCGCCCTGACCGAGGCCGGCCCGTCCCGCCCCGTCCAGGTGCTGGGTCTGTCCAACGTGCCGCGCGCCGGCGACACCTTCTTCGTGACCGCTGACGAGCGCACCGCCCGCCAGATCGCCGAGAAGCGTGAAGCCGCCGACCGCAACGCCGCCCTGGCCAAGCGCCGCAAGCGCATCAGCCTGGAAGACTTCGACCAGGCCGTCGCCGAAGGCAAGATCGACACCCTCAACCTCATCCTCAAGGGTGACGTGTCCGGTGCCGTGGAAGCCCTCGAAGACGCACTGCTCAAGATCGACGTCGGCGAAGGCGTGCAGCTGCGCGTCATCCACCGCGGCGTGGGTGCCATCACCCAGAACGACGTCAACCTGGCAACGGTCGACTCCGCCGTCATCATCGGCTTCAACGTCAAGCCCGCCGAGCGGGTTGCCGAACTGGCTGACCGCGAAGGCGTCGACATGCGCTTCTACTCCGTCATCTACGCAGCAATCGATGACATCGAGATGGCGCTCAAGGGCATGCTCAAGCCGGAATACGAAGAAGTCCAGCTCGGCACCGCCGAGGTCCGCGAAGTCTTCCGCTCCTCCAAGTTCGGAAACATCGCCGGCTCGATCGTCCGCTCGGGCATCATCCGACGCAACGCCAAGGCACGCGTCAGCCGCGACGGCAAGATCATCGGTGACAACCTCACCGTTGAGTCGCTCAAGCGCTTCAAGGACGACGCCACCGAGGTCCGCACGGACTTCGAATGTGGTATCGGTCTTGGGTCGTACAACGACATCACCGAAGGCGACATCATCGAGACCTTCGAGATGCGCGAGAAGCCGCGCGTCTAGTCTGTCTGGTGTGGGGCCGTCGGGATCTCCCGGCGGCCCCCGCTTTTCCGCCGTGAAGGGGGCCCCGCCCCTACGACGGGTGGCTGGCGATCTGCGATCGTCAGCCACCCGTCTCCGGCAGGCCCGATGCCACTCCCGGGCCCCCTTCACGGCTCCAAAGCGCCGCCGGAAAATCCCGACGGCATGGTCGTTGGCCCGCCTTTAGCGCGTGGCACATAACTGAAACGTTCGACGCCGGCCCACCGCCGCCGTCGTACGTCCCATATTTTTCTTAGGAGTTGTTCATGGCTGATCCGGCACGTGCTGCCAAGTTGGCGCAGCGGATTAAGGTTGTTGTGGCTGAGGCCCTGGGCCGGAAGGTTAAGGATCCCCGGTTGGAGGGGATCACCGTTACCGATGCCCGCGTGACCAATGATCTGCAGCACGCCACCGTCTACTACACCGTCTTTGGTGACCAGGCTGTCCAGGCGGATGCCGCCAAGGGCCTGGAGAAGGCCAAGGGCGTGCTCCGGCAGGAAGTCGGCCGGAACATCACCGTCCGGCTGACCCCCACGCTGGAGTTCGTGGCCGACCAGATTCCGGTCAACGCCTCCAACCTTGAGGAACTCCTCCGCGAAGCCAAGAAGCGTGACGCGGAGGTGGCCGCCCTGGCCGCCAAGGCCAAGCACGCGGGCGACGCCGACCCCTACAAGTCCGATGCCGCCGGCAACGTTGACATCGACGAGGACGACTTCGACGAAGAGGACCTTGACCTCAGTGACGATGAGGACCTTGACGAGGACGGCAACAAGTAGTCCGGGCTCAAGCGCCACAACAGCAGGACCCGGAGGTCACTCCGGGTCCTGCCTGTCTTAAGGGTTCCGGTTACCGGAGATCCGCCTTGATAACCTTGCCCGCAGGTGGCTGGGACGGGTCGCCCAGCGCGTCGATCGTGGCGTAGAGCGTATGTCCGCTGACATCGACATCTGCCGGTGTGTTCACCGCCAGGAACTGTGAACGGCGGCCTTCGCAGGTGAACTTGATGATTTCGCCGCCGAACAGCGAGGCAACATAGACATCACCGTTCTCTGTCACGGCCACGCCTGTGGGCGTGACGATATGGTCGGCCCAGAGATCGGTGTCACCGTTCCACGGGTTGACCTTGAAGATGGCACCGCGGGCACCCAGCTCGGGTCCTTCCGGTCCACCGGGCAGCGACGTCACGTAGAGCATGCCATCGGGACCGATGGCCACGTCGGTGGGTACGGGTTCAAAGGCATACTTATGACCGGCCACGCAGTCCGGTACCTTCAAGGTTCCACCCTGCATATCGGTGGGAACCACCAGGTCCTTGGGGATGACCGCCGGACGCGGCGGGAGGACGGCGAGGGTGTCGATGTCGCCGTTCTTGAGGTCGACCTTGAGGACGGCGTTCATTCCTGCGTCTGCCACGTACGCCGTGTCATCCTTCACCGCCAGGGCATATGGATGGGAATCCACCAGGCCTTTGTACTTGGCGGGCGGGAACGCAGGCCAGCCGGCCAGGCACTGGGAGCCCACATCGCTGCCGAAGCCATAGTGCTGGTCACCGTCTGGATTGTGGCGCCGCTCGTAGTCGGCAAAGTTGGCGATGGTATCCACACCGCCCCTGGCATCGATGGATTTGAGATATCCGTGCAGGGCGGCGGGGTCCCCTTGGCCGGCGCCTACACTCTCAAGGTAATAGGTCGTGCTGCCGCGGGTGTCCGAACCAGCCACCTCCCAGCCCTTCGGCGTCTTCGTGGCAAGGTCATCCGTGGAACCGTCCCGGTTGATCCGGGTAAGTTTTCCGGCGAAATCCTGGGACACCAGGACGGATTTTCCAGTTCCGGTGCTGACGTGCAGCGGTGAGACGAGGCCTCCTGCGAGGACATCGTAGTCGCCCGTGCCTGCGGAAGCGGCGGCAGGGCCGGCGGTTGCTATGGCAGCGGCTGATGCCGCTACACAGGCCAAGAGTGTGAGTCGTTTCTTCATTGGATTCTCCGGGGTGCGGGGCCCTTGCGGGCTGGATGTATAGCCTCCGCAGAGGCAAAACGGATCCCCCGGGCGCAAGCGTAGGCCCCTACCTGCGGGTAGTCGTTGGGGGAAACCCCCCTACATCGCCCCCTTTTCGTCCCCCCATACTGCAGCCGTGGCTAGGATCGTGGTATGAACTCCGCGGACCAGGGCAGCAGCTCCCTCCAGCAGGCCAACCAGGGCAGGAACCATGAGTGGGCGGCATACCTCAAACAGGCCGTGGACTTGGCCACGCGGAATGTCAGTGAGGGTGGCGGGCCTTTTGGTGCCGTGGTGGTTACTCCTGACGGGCGCGTGCATGCCGGCGTCAACAGGGTGACCCGGGACAACGACCCCACCGCCCACGCCGAAGTGGTGGCCATTCGGGCGGCAGCTGCCGCGACGGCGGACTTCGACCTCACCGGCTCCGTCCTCTACGCCAGCTGCGAGCCGTGCCCCATGTGCCTTGCCTCCGCCCTCTGGGCCCGGATTGGGCGGGTCTACTTCGCCGCGGACCGCCACGGTGCTGCCGCGGCAGGCTTCGATGACGCGCTCTTCTACGACTACTTCAATGGTGCCGCGCCGGAACTGATGCCGGTCACCAGGGGTGACATCCCGGCGTCGGACGTCCCCTTCCAGGCGTGGCGCGCGTTCGAGGGCAGGAAGGAATACTAGCCATGGAATCCGCGCTTCTCAGCTGCCCGGCCTGCGGGAAGACCAACCGTGTGCCTGCCCAGGCCGCCGGCCACCCCCGCTGCGGCAACTGCAAGGCGGACCTGCCCTGGATCGTATCCGCCGGTGACAGCGATTTTGCCGCCGTGGCCGAACAGTCGTCGGTTCCGGTGCTGGTCGACTTCTGGGCCGCCTGGTGCGGGCCCTGCCGCATGGTAAGCCCGGTCCTGGACAAGCTGGCCCGGGAACGGCCCGGGAAGATCAAGCTGGTGAAGGTGGATGTGGACACCTCGCCCGGCCTCTCGCGGCGCTTCGACGTCCAGGCCATTCCCACGCTGATGGTGATCGTTGACGGCAAGGTCGCGGCCCGCCAGGCCGGAGCCGCGCCCGCGCAGGTCCTGCGGTCCTGGCTGGACAAGGCACTTGCCGGCGCGCGGAGTTAACCCGCAGGAGTTAAGGCGGCGGAGTTAACCCCCGCGGGACGCCGCACGCACTCCAGGAGCAAGCTCAGGACAGAACTGCCGGAAGCCGGGACACCCCTTCCAGCAGTTCCTCCTTCCGGCCGCACAGCGCAATCCGCACCCACCCCTCGCCGATGGAACCGAAGGCCGTTCCCGGGGCCAGGGCCACACCCGAATCCGCGAGGAAGCGCCGCACCCAGCCCCGCACATCGCCGCCGGTCACGTGCGACATGTCAGCCCACAGATAGAACGCACCCTGCGCCGGAAGGTAGCGGATCCCCTTGGCCGCCAGGACAGCTGAAGCGGCGTCCCGGTTGTCCCGGTAATGCCGGTGCGCGTGCCGGACGTAATCCTGCGGGCCGGTCAGGGCCGCCAGCGCCGCGTACTGCGGCGCCGATGCCACGCACGAGACGATGGACTCCATGACGTTGTCCATTTTCCGTTCAAGCCCCGGCGGGCAGACCAGCGCGCCGATCCGCAGCCCCGTCAGCCCGTAGGTCTTGGACAGCGTCAGCGACGTGAACACCCGCGCGTCGTCCGGCACGACGCCGTCGAACCGTGCAGGGCTGACGTGCGGGACGTCGTACGTGAACGCCTCGTAGCACTCGTCCGAGATCACCCAGATGTCGTGGCGGCGGGCCAGGTCCACCAGTTCGCGGACCAGGTCTTCACCGAGTACCGCGCCCAGCGGGTTGGACGGCGAATTGAGGACCAGGACGCGTGTCCGGCCGGTGATCAGGGCCGCCACGTCGGCCACCCTCGGCTGGAAGCCATGTTCCGGGTGCAGCGGGTAGCCCACCGGGACGGCATTCAGCAGCCGGCTGGTCATGGCGAAGGTGGGGTAGCCAGGGTTGGGAATGAGGATCTCGTCGCCGGGGGAGAGGAGCAGGCTCATCGCAAAGTGCAGCCCCTGCTGGGCGCCGGACACCACGTAAACCCGGTCGGCCCCGACGTCCACGCCCTGCTCTTCCCGGAACCGGGCGGCGAACGCCTCACGGAGGGCAGGGATCCCGGCGTTGGGCGTGTAGTTGGTCTCGTCGCGGTCCAGGCAGGCGATGCCGGCGTCAAGTACATGGCGGGGGAGCGGGAAGCCAGGCTCCCCGATACTCAGCACCACGGCGCCGGGAGTCCGCCAGGCGGCCTCGGTAATCTCGCGGATCTGGTTGACGGGCACGTCGCGGACATGGGCGGCAAGCTCAGGCATGCCAGCCATCCTAGCCGCCGCCGGCCCGCCTTCCGCCCGCACCCGGTGACTGGCCCGCCCGGTCGCCTGCCGCCGTCGCCCGGTCGCCTGCCGCCGCCCTGCGCGGGGGCCCCAACCTGCGCCGATATACTGGGAGGCGTGCTTTCTGGACTGGTGATAGTGGACAAGCCGCAGGGATGGACCAGCCACGATGTGGTTGGCCGGATGCGGCGCCTCGCAGGTACCCGGAAAGTGGGGCATGCAGGCACCCTCGATCCCATGGCCACGGGCGTGCTGGTGCTGGGCATCAACAAAGCCACCCGGCTGCTGACCTACATCGTGGGAACCTCCAAGACCTACACCGCCACCATCCGGCTGGGCCAGTCCACCGTGACGGACGACGCCGAAGGTGAGGTCACGGCCACCACCAGCGCCGCGGGGGTCGGCGAGGAACAGATCCACGACGCCGTCGCAGCGCTCACGGGCGATATCCAGCAGGTGCCCAGCAGCGTCAGCGCCATCAAGGTCAACGGCGAACGCGCCTATGCGCGGGTTCGGTCCGGGGAGGACGTCAAGCTTGCAGCCCGTCCCGTCACGATCCACCGGTTCGACGTGCATTCCGTCGGCCGGGACGCCAAAGCCGGGGTCGTAGACCTGGATGTGACGGTTGAATGCTCGTCAGGGACCTACATCCGCGCCCTGGCCAGGGACCTGGGCAGCACCCTGGGCGTCGGCGGCCACCTGACGGCACTGCGGCGAACCCAGGTTGGTCCCTACACCTTGGACCAGGCGCGCACCCTGGAACAGCTCGCCGAAGAGCTCAACGTCCTGGACATGTCCCTTGCCGCCCGCGCCCTGATGCCCAACCGTGAACTCACCGCGGAGGAAACCGCCGAGATTTCCTTTGGCCGGCGGATCGGAGCCGGCCCGGCAGCAGGAACCCCCGGCGCCGCCACCGCCGAGCACCCGGCGGCGGCCTTCGCTCCCGACGGCACCCTGGTGGCGCTTCTCGCCGACGCGGGCAGCTACGCCAAGCCCGTACTCGTCTTCGCCCCCGGCAACGGAGCGGCCGCGGCCGCGGAGGCCTGAGCGTGGACGCATATTTTTGGATCATCCTCGTCGTGGGCCTGGTGTCCACACTGTTGTGCCTGGGCGCAGGAATCCTCAAGAAGGCACCGAACGACGTGACCATCCTGTCCGTCGTGGCGGTGGAAGTGGCCCTGGTGGTCTATCTGGTGGGTTCGATTGTGCGCGTTGTGGCCGGCGAACCGATTGCCGGCGAGGCGTGGGAATTCTGGGGCTACATGGCCACCGCGATGCTGCTGCCGCCGGCGGCAATCTACTGGTCCATCCTGGAACGGACCCGGTGGAGCAATTTTGTCCTGGCAGCGGTCGGCGTCACGGCACTGGTGATGGCCGCGCGCATGAACCAGATCTGGTACTGAAATGAGAGAAGCAGCACGTATGAAAGACCAGCAGCCCTCGGCCACCGGAGACGCGCCCGTCCGCAATACCCGCAACACCGGTCCCGGCCGGCTGCTCATTGCCGTGTACGGGATCTTCGCCATTTCCGCCACCGCGCGGGCCGGCTACCAGATCCTCACCAAGTTCAACGAGGCTCCGCTGGCGTATCTGCTCTCTGCCTTCGCCGCCGTGGTGTACATCCTTGCCACGGTGTCGCTGGCCAAGGCAGGCACCACCTGGTTCAAAGTCTCCGTTGCCGCCGTGCTTGTTGAGCTCGCCGGCGTGCTGGTGGTGGGGACGCTGAGCATCCTGGACTCCGTGCAGTTTCCGCATGAAACCGTCTGGTCGCTTTTTGGCCGCGGCTACGGCTTCGTTCCGCTGCTGCTGCCCATCCTGGGGCTGGTGTGGCTCTACCGGCGCCGGCCCTCACTGGCCCGGCAGCCCCAGGCCGGGGCCGCGAAGTGAAGGCAAAGTACGGGCAGCGAATCCGGGTAACCTTGAAGAGGTCCGCCGCCGGTATCGGTGACGGAACGTTGATGCTTGCAGGCAGCTTAAGGCGAGGGTGATGGTTTACATCTGGAACGATCCGTCCGATGTCCCGGCGGATTTCGGCCCATCTGTTGTCACTTTCGGCAACTTCGACGGCGTTCACCGGGGCCACCAGCAGGTGCTGTCCCAACTGGTGCGTTTGGCACGGCTTTCCCAGGCGAAAGCCGTGGCCATCACCTTTGACCCCCACCCGGCAGTCATCCACCGCCCCGAGGCAGCTCCCGAACTGATCATGGGCCTGGACGACAAGCTGGAAGCCCTCGGCGAGCTGGGCCTGGACGCCATCCTGGTGGTCAAGTATTCCCTGGACCTGGCGAGCCTCACGGCCGAGGAGTTCGTGGAGCAGTACCTGGTGGACTGCCTGCACGCCGGCCACGTGGTGATCGGCCACGACGCCCGCTTCGGGCGGGGGAACTCGGGCGATTTGGACACCATGAAGGAGCTCGGCGAAAAGTTCGGCTTCGATGTGCAGGTCATCAGCGAGTTCGGCTCAGAGGGATACCCCCTGCACGACGACGACGGCACGGACCGCCGCTGTTCCTCCACCTGGGTGCGCGAAGCACTCCAGGAGGGAGACGTCGCCACCGCTGCGTCCGTCCTGGGCAGGCCGCACCGGATGCGCGGCGAGGTGGTGCACGGCGCCGCCCGGGGCAGGGCCCTTGGCTTTCCCACCGCAAACCTTTCCTCGGACGCCTCGGGCCTGATCCCGGCCGACGGCATCTACGCCGGCTGGCTGGTGGACCAGGCCGGCAAGCGCTGGCCCGCGGCCATTTCAGTGGGCTCCAACCCCACGTTCGACGGCGTCAGCCGCCAGGTGGAGGCGCACGTCATCGACCGGCCCAAGGAAGCGGTGGAGGACTTCGATCTGTACGGCCAGACAGTAATCATCGAATTCGTGCAGCGGCTCCGCGGCATGGTGGCCTACCGTGGCCCTGAAGCCCTGGTGGAACAGATGCGGCTGGACGTGGCGCAGGCCCACGAACTCCTGGGCGGCCGCTGACCGCTGCCTCCGCAGGGGCGGCAACAACCGGGTGACAACAACGAAAGGCAGTACGTGTCCGTCGAGAAGAACACCCGCAAGCTGGATAAGGGGATCGTCCGCGACTTCAGCTCACGGATGAGCTACGCCTCCTACCTCCAGCTTCCCACCCTGCTCAGTGCCCAGCAGCCGGTCAGCCAGCCCGAACACCACGATGAGCTGCTGTTCATCATCCAGCACCAGACCACGGAGCTGTGGCTGAAACTGGTGCTCCATGAATTGCGCAGCGCTGCCGCCTGGCTCCGCACAGACGACCTGGGGTCGGCGCTCAAGGGCATTGCCCGGGTCAAACACATCCAGAAGACCCTCACCGAGCAGTGGTCGGTGCTGGCCACGCTGACGCCTACCGAGTACTCCCAGTTCCGCGGCTTCCTGGGCAACTCCTCGGGCTTCCAGTCCGCGCAGTACCGGGCAGTGGAGTTTGTCCTGGGCAACAAGAACCGCAAGATGCTCCCTGTCTTCGAGTCCGACCCAGAGGCCCACGCCATGCTCGAGGAACTGCTGGCCGCTCCCAGCATCTACGACGAGTTCCTGGCCTATCTCTCCCGGCAGGGCTTCGACGTGCCGCGTTCCGTCCTGGACCGGGACGTGACCCGCGCCCACGAGTTCGCCCCGGAACTGCTACCGCTCTTCAAGCACATCTACGAACACGCGGCGGAGAACTGGGCGGCCTATGAGGCGTGCGAGGAACTGGTGGACCTGGAGGACAACTTCCAGCTGTGGCGGTTCCGGCACCTGCGCACCGTCCAGCGGACCATCGGCATGAAGACGGGCACCGGCGGCTCCAGCGGTGTGACCTTCCTGCAGAAGGCCCTGGAACTGACGTTCTTCCCGGAACTATTCGCTGTCAGGACGGAGATCGGACAATGAGCATCCACCAGGAAAACCCCACCGACGTCACCGCAGAAGAGCTCCGCAGCCGCGCCGAAGAGCTCGACCGCCGGGATGCGCTGGCCCACTACCGGGACCGCTTCATCGGCACGGAGACGCCCCTGTCCTACATGGACGGCAACTCCCTGGGCCGGCCGCTGAAGCGGACCGCGGACGACGTCGCCGCTTTCGTCAGGGATGAGTGGGGCGGCCGCCTCATCCGGGGGTGGGACGAGCAATGGCTCAACCTGCCGCAGGCCATCGGTGACCAGCTGGGCAGGGCCGTCCTGGGCGCGGCTCCGGGGCAAACGATCATCGCCGATTCCACCACCGTCGTGCTCTATAAGATCATCCGCGCAGCCCTTGCCGCCGTGCAGGACCCGGATCGCAACGAACTTGTGCTGGACACCGAAAACTTTCCCACCGACCGCTACCTGGTGGAGGGCATCGCCCTCGAGGAGGGCCTGACCCTCCGCTGGATCGAGCCGGACCCGGCCGCCGGGGTGACCCTTGACCAGGTGCGCCAGGCAACCGGGCCGCGCACCGCCGTCGTCCTCCTCAGCCAGATCGCCTACCGCTCGGGCCACCTCGCGGACCTGCCGGGCATCACCGCAGCAGTACACGACGCCGGCGCGCTGGTGGTGTGGGATCTTTGCCATTCTGCGGGGTCGGTGGAGATCGGCCTGGACGATGCGGACGTCGACTTCGCCGCCGGCTGCACCTACAAGTACCTCAACGGCGGTCCCGGCTCACCTGCCTTCGCCTATGTCAATGCCCGGCACCTGCCCGCACTCAACCAGCCGATCTGGGGATGGATGGGCCGCAAGGACGCCTTCGAGATGGCCGCAGGCTACGAACCCGCTGCAGGCATCCGCGGCTTCCTCAGCGGCACGCCCGCCATTTTCGGCATGATCGCCATGCAGGGCACCCTGGACCTCATCGAGGAGGCCGGCATGGCTGCCATCCGGGCGAAGTCCGCGGACCTCACCGCCTTCGCGGTGGAGGTGTTCGACGCGTGGCTGGCACCCCTGGGAGCCGAACTGGCCACGCCGCGGAACCCGGAGGAGCGGGGCGGTCACATCACGGTGGACCACCCGGACTTCACGAAAGCCACCGTGGAATCACTCTGGGACGGCGACGTGATCCCGGACTTCCGGTCCCCGCACGGCATCCGGATCGGGCTGTCGCCGCTGAGCACCAGCTTCGCGGAAGTGCTGCAGGGCATGGCGGCCGTCAGGGACCGCCTGCGGAGCTGAGCGCACTGTTTCGACAAGGTTAGGCCCGGGCCGGTAAACTGGACGATGGATCCGGCTGCAGTCCGTGGCGGCTGGCTCCTGTTGTTGGCGGCCGCCTCCGGTTTTCCGGGCGGGACGCACGCGGCAGACCCGGCAGTGAGTTTCTGACCTGGGCCCTCACGGCACATTCCCAAGGAGTTATTGTGGCACTTGACGCCGCTGTAAAGCAGTCCATCATCAAGGAATACGCAACCGCCGAAGGCGACACCGGTTCACCCGAGGTCCAGGTTGCCGTTCTGACCCAGCGGATCAAGGATCTGACTGAGCACATGAAGGAGCACAAGCACGACTACCACACCCAGCGCGGTCTGCTGGCCATGGTTGGTCGTCGCAAGCGTATGCTGAGCTACCTCAAGAAGACTGACATCGCCCGCTACCGTTCGCTCATCGAGCGCCTCGGCCTGCGCCGCTAGTCTGGCTTTGGGGCGGCCCTTTCCATCCGGAACGGGCCGCCTTCTTCACCTAAAACTAAACAGGAGGATCAACCGCATCACGCATTCGCGGTCCTCGGTAGTGATCTCCGGGAACGGCTTCGTCGACTGAAGCCGACGGCCCGTGGGTCTCGATCGATGACCGGGTGCAGGGCCAGTAGACAGATGCTGGGCTGGGTTGATGCGGCTGGACTTCCGTGAAACAGAAACGGAGGTGACTCTCTTGGAGGGTCCCGAAATCCAGTTCTCAGAGGCTGTCATTGACAATGGCCGCTTCGGCAAGCGCGTAATCCGCTTCGAAACCGGCCGCCTCGCCAAGCAGGCCGCCGGCGCAGCCATGGTGTACATCGATGATGACACCGCACTGCTGTCCGCCACCACGGCCGGCAAGCACCCGCGTGAAGGCTTCGACTTCTTCCCGCTGACGGTCGACGTCGAAGAGCGCATGTACGCCGCGGGCCGCATCCCGGGCTCGTTCTTCCGCCGCGAAGGCCGCCCGTCCACCGAGGCCATCCTGGCCTGCCGCCTGATGGACCGCCCCCTGCGTCCCGCCTTCATCAAGGGCCTGCGCAACGAGGTCCAGATCGTGGTCACCGTCCTGGCGATCAACCCCGACGAGCTGTACGACGTCGTGGCCATCAACGCCTCCTCGATGTCCACCCAGCTTTCCGGCCTTCCGTTCTCCGGCCCCATCGGCGGCGTCCGCGTTGCCCTGGTTGCGGACGAGAACGGCTCGCAGTGGGTCGCGTTCCCCAAGCACTCCCAGCTGGAGAACTCCGTCTTCAACATGGTGGTGGCCGGCCGCGTTGCCGGTGACGACGTCGCCATCATGATGGTCGAGGCCGAAGCCACCGACAACTCCTGGAACCTCATCAAGGAACAGGGCGCCACCGCCCCCACCGAAGAGGTTGTGGCTGAGGGCCTCGAGGCTGCCAAGCCGTTCATCAAGGCACTCTGCGACGCGCAGGCAGACCTTGCAGCACGCGCTGCCAAGCCCACCGTCGAGTTCCCGGTCTTCCTGGACTACGAGGACGACGCCTACGCCGCCGTCGAGTCCGCTGCCGCGGACAAGCTTGCCGCCGTCTTCCAGATTGCCGACAAGCAGGAACGCGACAACGCCTCCGACGCCCTCAAGGAAGAAGTCCTGGCCAACCTGGCCGGCCAGTTCGAAGGCCGCGAGAAGGAACTGTCCGCTGCTTTCCGCTCGGTCACCAAGCACGTGGTGCGCCAGCGCATCCTCAAGGACCAGGTCCGCATCGACGGCCGTGGCCTGACGGACATCCGCCAGCTCACCGCCGAGGTCGAGGTCCTGCCCCGCGTGCACGGCTCCGCCATCTTCGAACGCGGCGAGACCCAGATTATGGGTGTCACCACGCTGAACATGCTGAAGATGGAACAGCAGATCGACTCGCTGTCGCCGGTAACGCGCAAGCGCTACATGCACAACTACAACTTCCCGCCGTACTCCACCGGTGAAACCGGCCGCGTGGGCTCGCCCAAGCGGCGCGAAATCGGCCACGGTGCCCTGGCGGAACGCGCCCTGGTGCCCGTCCTGCCGTCCCGCGAGGAGTTCCCGTACGCCATCCGCCAGGTATCCGAAGCCCTCGGTTCCAACGGTTCGACGTCCATGGGTTCCGTCTGCGCCTCCACCCTGTCCCTGCTGAACGCCGGCGTGCCCCTGAAGGCCCCGGTTGCCGGCATCGCCATGGGCCTGGTCTCCGACCAGGTTGACGGCCAGACCCGCTATGCAGCCCTGACCGACATCCTCGGCGCCGAAGACGCCTTCGGTGACATGGACTTCAAGGTTGCCGGTACGTCCGAGTTCGTCACAGCAATCCAGCTGGACACCAAGCTCGACGGCATCCCTGCCTCCGTCCTGGCAGCAGCCCTGAAGCAGGCCCGCGAAGCACGCCTGCACATCCTCGAGGTCATCAACTCCGCGATCGACACCCCGGACGAGCTCTCCGAGTTCGCTCCGCGCGTCATCGCGGTGAAGATCCCCGTGGACAAGATCGGCGAGGTCATTGGCCCCAAGGGCAAGATGATCAACCAGATCCAGGAGGACACCGGCGCCGACATCTCCATCGAGGACGACGGCACCGTCTACATTGGCGCCACCAACGGTCCGTCTGCAGACGCAGCACGTTCCGCGATCAACGCCATTGCCAACCCGCAGGTTCCGGAAATCGGCGAACGCTACCTGGGTACGGTCGTCAAGACCACCACCTTCGGTGCCTTCGTTTCCCTGACCCCGGGCAAGGACGGGCTCCTGCACATCTCCGAGCTCCGCAAGCTGGCCAACGGCAAGCGCGTGGACAACGTGGAGGACGTCGTCTCCGTCGGCCAGAAGGTCCAGGTGGAAATCACCAAGATCGATGACCGCGGAAAGCTGTCCCTCGCCCCCGTGGTCGCCGAGGAAGAGGCTCCGGCCGACACCGAGCGCGCACACGCCGAGGAACCGGCTGAAGGCGCTGACGTCTAACAGCCCGGGCCTCCCGGCATAAAGCATGAATCGGCGGGGGCCGGGGGGGGGTCCCCCCCGCCCCCCCCGTTTAGATGGGGGGCCACACCGGGCGCCCCGCCCGCAAAGGGAACAATGACGTTTTTTCCCCCCCCGCTTGGGCGGAAACACACCAGCGCACCCCCGGTCCCCGCCCCCGCCGGGGGGGCGGAGGGCGGGGGGCCAGGGTGTGCCGCGGGGCAGGGGGCAGGGACGGCCGGGGACCCAGGGGAGGCGGGGGGGGCG
>NZ_JARFXU020000041.1:0-20879 GCF_029581595.2 Arthrobacter sp. NQ7
TCCTTCACCCCGTACGGCAACGGCACCGCCCCGGCCAGGTTCAGCACCCCGGTCTCCGCGATCGAGGCCAGCCGCTCCTCCACCTCTTCCGGCAGGATCAGCTCCGGATGATAGCCCTCCAACCCCAGCAGCACCGCCGTCATCGTCCCGTGCCCATGCCCCGTCGCGGCCAACGACCCATACAGATCCACCCGCAACGACACCACAGACCCGAGCTTCCCCGAGGCCTTCAACTCCTCAGCAAACACAGCAGCAGCCCGCATCGGCCCCACAGTATGAGAGGACGAAGGACCGATTCCAATCGAAAAGAGATCAAAAACGCCGACTGCCATGAGGGGGATTCCTAACTGGATGGAGAAGGTGAGATGGCAGGCCCCTGTGGGACCGGTATCCGGAAGCGTGCGTCTAAGGGAGCGTCACGTCCGCTCAGCGGGCGTCTACGCGACCGAGCACGCGGAGGATGCCGGTCCGACCGGGCCAAAGGTGACCACGGCTCAGGACAGGGGTGCGACGCCGGGGTAGAGCGGGTGCGCCTTGGCCAGGACCTCGACGCGGTGACGGAGTCCGGAAAGGTCCGCGCCGGCGTCGGCGATCAATGCCTCGGCGATAATGTCCGCAACCTCGCGGAAGGCGTCCTCGCCGAAGCCGCGGGTGGCCAGGGCGGGGGTGCCGATGCGCAGGCCGGAGGTGACCATGGGCGGGCGGGGGTCGAAGGGAACTGCGTTGCGGTTGACGGTGATGTCGATGGCGGCCAGCCGGTCTTCGGCCTGCTGCCCGTCGAGCTCGCAGTTGCGCAGGTCAACGAGGACCAGGTGCACGTCGGTGCCGCCGGAGATGACGCTGATGCCCTTGGCGGTGACATCGGGCTGGACCAACCGTTCGGCCAGGATCCTGGCGCCCGCAAGGACACGCTCCTGACGCTCGCGGAACTCTTCGGAGGCGGCGATCTTGAAGGCCACGGCCTTGCCGGCGATGACGTGCTCCAGCGGTCCGCCCTGCTGGCCGGGGAACACTGCCGAGTTGATCTTCTTGGCGATGTCGGCGTCGTTGGAAAGGATGATGCCGCCGCGGGGGCCGGCGAGGGTCTTGTGCGTGGTGGAGGTAACCACGTGGGCGTGCGGCACCGGCGATGGGTGCAGGCCGGCGGCCACCAGCCCGGCGAAGTGCGCCATGTCCACCATCAAGTAGGCGCCCACGAGGTCCGCGATACGGCGGAACTCCGCGAAGTCCAGCTGGCGCGCGTAGGCCGACCAGCCGGCCACGATGAGCTGCGGCTTGTGCTCGAGGGCCAGCCGCTCCACCTCCGCCATGTCGATGGTGTGGGTGTCCTCGCGGACCTGGTACGGGACCACGTTGTACAGCTTGCCGGAGAAGTTGATCCGCATGCCGTGGGTCAGGTGGCCGCCATGGGCCAGGTTGAGGCCCATGATGGTGTCGCCGGGCTTGATCAGCGCGTGCATCACGGAAGCATTGGCCTGGGCGCCGGAGTGCGGCTGGACGTTGGCGAATTCGGCACCGAACAGTGCCTTCACCCGGTCGATGGCCAGCTGCTCGATGACGTCGACGTGCTCGCAGCCGCCGTAGTAGCGCTTCCCGGGGTAGCCCTCGGCGTACTTGTTGGTCAGCACCGACCCCTGCGCCTGCATCACCGCTGCTGCGGTGTGGTTTTCGGAGGCGATCATTTCCAGGCCGTCTCGCTGGCGGCCCAGTTCGTCGTCGATCTTCGCCGCAACTTCGGGATCCAGGGCGGACAGGTCGGCATTCAGGCTGGGGGAGGCCACCTGCTCGAAGGCGCCCACTTCTGCCGGGGCGCTCACAGCTCGCCACCGTTCGCTGCTGCGTATTCCTCGGCCGACATGAGGGGGCCCTCCTCGGTGACGGCCACCTTGAAAAGCCAGCCCGCACCGTAGGGGTCGCTGTTGATCAAGGCGGGGTCCGAGACCACGCCGTCGTTGATCTCGATGACCTCGCCGGTGACCGGGGCGTAGAGGTCGGACACGGACTTGGTGGATTCCACCTCGCCGCAGGTCTCGCCGGCCGTCACGGTGGAGCCGACCTCGGGCAGGTCAACGTAGACGATGTCGCCAAGGGCATCGGCGGCGACCGCGGAAATACCGATCCCCGCGGGCCCGGAGCCGTCAACGGCAACCCATTCGTGCTCGGCGGAGTACTTCAATTCAGAAACAACTTTGCTCATGATTCTTCCTTTACGTGTGAAAGTTCGGTGGGTTATTTTTGGCGCTTGTAGAACGGGAGTGCCACGACTTCGAAGCGTTCGGGCTTGCCGCGGAGGTCGACGTCGAGGAGGGTGCCGGGCTCGGCATATTCGACCTCAACGTAGGCCATGGCAACGGGGTAGCCGAGGGTGGGGGAGGGCTGGCCCGAGGTTACTTCGCCCACCAGGGCGCCGTCCTTGAGGACCGGGTAGTGGGCGCGGGCTGCGCGCCGGCCGGTGCCCTTGAGGCCCACCAGCTTCTGCCCGATGGTGGAGCCGACCCCTGCGGCCTTGATGGCAGCCAATGCCTCCTTGCCCACGAAGTCGGTTTCCTTCGCCAGCGACACCACGGGGCCCAGCCCGGCTGCGTAGGCGTTGGTGTGGCGGGAGAGTTCGTTGCCGTAGAGCGGCATGCCGGCCTCAAGGCGCAGCGAGTCGCGGGCGGCGAGTCCGGCGGGGATGAGCCCGTGGCCGGCGCCGGCGTCCAGGAGTGCCTCCCAGAGGGCGGGCGCCTCCAGGTTGGGAACGTAGATTTCGAACCCGTCCTCGCCCGTGTAGCCGGTCCTCGCCACCAGGAGGTCCTGTCCATTGATGGCCACTTCCACCGCGGCGTAGTACTTCAGGTCCGACACCAGGTGGTGCTGTTCGGCGGGGACGAGCTTCAGGAGGATCGCCTCGGACTCCGGTCCCTGGACGGCGACCAGCGAGGTCTCTGCCGAGGCATCCTCAACGGTGACGTCGAAGTTGGCGGCGCGTTCCAGCAGGGTGCGGGCCACCACGGCGGCATTACCGGCGTTGGGCACTACGAGGTACGTGTCCACGCCCTCTTCGGTCGACGGCCGGCGGTAGGTGATGAGGTCGTCGATGATGCCGCCGTCCGTGTTGCAGATCAGCGAGTACTTCGCTTTCCCGACGGCAACAGCGGACATCTTTCCGGCCAGGGCGTAGTCGAGGAAGGCGGCGGCGTCCGGGCCGGTGACCCAGACTTCGCCCATGTGCGAGAGGTCGAACAGCCCCGCGGCTTTGCGGACGGCGTGGTGTTCAGCGAGTTCGGATTCGTACTTGAGCGGCATCTGCCAGCCACCGAAATCCGTGAAGGAGGCCCCGGCTTTCTTGTGCTGCTCATAGAGGGCGGTGTAATTCTCAGTCATAGGAAGTCCTTTTAGTTTTCGAAGTCTTCAAGCGGAGGGCAGGAGCAGACCAGGTTGCGGTCGCCGGCGGCGCCGTCGATCCGTCCGACCGGCGGGAAGTACTTGTCCTGCCGCAGCGACGGAACCGGGAAGGCCGCCTGTTCGCGCGGGTAGGCGCGGTCCCAGTCGGAGCTGACGACGGCGGCCGCCGTGTGCGGTGCGTTGCGCACCGGAGATGCCTCCAGGGTGAAGTCTCCGGCAGCGACCTGCTCGATCTCGGCATGGATGGTGATCATCGCCTCGATGAAGCGGTCGATCTCGGCGAGGTCCTCGGACTCGGTGGGCTCCACCATCAGCGTCCCGGCGACGGGGAAGGCCAGGGTGGGGGCGTGGAAGCCGAAGTCGATCAGCCGCTTGGCCACGTCCTCGGCCGTCACGCCGGTGCGGGCGGTGAGTTCGCGCAGGTCCAGGATGCACTCGTGCGCCACCAGGCCTCCCTCGCCGGTGTACAGGACCGGGAAGTATTCGTTCAGGCGGGACGCGACGTAGTTCGCGGCGAGCAGCGCGGACTTGGTGGCCTCGGTCAGGCCCTCGCCGCCCATCAGCTTCACGTAGGCCCACGAAATCGGCAGCACCCCGGCGGAGCCGAAGCGGGAGGCCGAAATGGCCACGCCGTGGCCTGCCTCGTGCGCGGCCTTGTTCGCGTCGCCGGGCATGAACGGTGCCAGGTGCGCCTTGGCAGCGACCGGGCCGACGCCCGGACCGCCGCCGCCGTGCGGGATGCAGAAGGTCTTGTGCAGGTTCAAGTGCGAGACATCGCCGCCGAACTTACCCGGCTGCGCCAGGCCCACCAGCGCGTTCAGGTTCGCGCCGTCCACATACACCTGGCCACCTGCAGCGTGCACCGCATCGCAGACCTCGCGCACGTCGGAATCGTACACACCGTGCGTGGAGGGGTAGGTGATCATGATGGCCGAGAGAACGTCCTTGTTGGCCTCGATCTTCGCCGTCAGGTCATCGTGGTCGATGGTGCCGTCCGCGGCGGTGGCCACGACGACGACCTTCATGCCGGCCAGGACGGCCGAGGCGGCGTTGGTGCCGTGCGCGGACGCCGGGATCAGGCAGATGTTGCGCTGCTGCTCGCCGCGGGAGTGGTGGTAGCCGCGGATCGCCAGCAGCCCGGCGAGCTCGCCCTGGGAGCCGGCGTTGGGCTGGATGGACACCTGGTCGTAGCCCGTGATCTCCGCGAGGTCCGCTTCCAGGCCTGAGATGAGTTCGCGCCAGCCCTCGGTTTGGGAGTCCGGGGCGAACGGGTGGATGGAGGCGAACTCGGGCCAGGAGATGGCTTCCATTTCGGCTGTGGCATTCAGCTTCATGGTGCAGGAGCCCAGCGGGATCATGGTGCGGTCAAGCGCCAGGTCCCGGTCCGAGAGCTTGCGGATGTAGCGCAGCAGCTGCGTTTCGGACCGGTGCGTGGTGAACACCGGATGCTGCAGGTACGCGGACGTGCGGAGCACGGCCCCGGGCAGTTCGAACCCCTCGGCGTCGCCCACCGGACCGGCACCAAAGGCGACGGCGACGGCGGACAGTGTTGCCGCCGTCGTCGTCTCATCAATGGAAACGCCAACGGTGTCCTGATCGATGAAACGCAGGTTGATGCCGCGGGCCTCGGCTGCCGTGATCACCTTGGCGGCCTTGCCCGGCACGCGGACCGTGAGGGTATCGAAGAAGGAGTCGCTGACCAGCTCCCGGCCCATGGACGTAAGCGCTGTTGCCAGCACCCTGGCTTTGTGGTGGACGGTCTCGGCGATCGCCTTCAGCCCGTCCGGGCCGTGGTAGACGGCGTAGAAGGAGGACACGATGGCCAGGAGTGCCTGCGCGGTGCAGATGTTGGACGTGGCCTTCTCCCGGCGGATGTGCTGCTCGCGGGTCTGCAGCGCCAGGCGGTAGGCAGGCGTGCCGGCGTTGTCCTTGGAGACTCCGACGATCCTGCCGGGCAGGGTGCGTTCCATCCCCTTCTGGACGGCCATGTAGGCGGCGTGCGGCCCCCCAAAGAACAACGGCACGCCAAAACGCTGGGTGGAGCCGACGGCGATGTCCGCGCCCTGCTCGCCCGGGGGCGTGATCAGGGTGAGTGCCAGCAGGTCGGCGGCAACGGTGACCAGCGCGCCGCGCTCTTTGGCATCGGCGATGACGCCGGACTGGTCCCAAACCCGGCCGGAAACCCCCGGCTGCTGCAGCACGATGCCGTTGATGGCACCTTCGGGAAGTCCCTGGGACAGGTCAGCCACCTCAACCTCGAAGCCCAGCGCCTCGGCGCGGCCCTGGACGATGGCGATGGTCTGCGGGAGGCAGTCGGCGTCGATCACCGTCTTGCCGTCCTTGGCATTCTTGTCCTTGTTGGCGCGGCGCATCAGCAGCACGGACTCAGCCACGGCGGTGGCCTCATCCAGCAGCGAGGCGTTGGCGACGGGGAGGGCCGTCAGGTCCTGGACCATGGTCTGGAAGTTCAGCAGCGCTTCCAGCCGGCCCTGTGAGATTTCCGGCTGGTAGGGCGTGTAGGCCGTGTACCAGGCGGGGGATTCCAGGATGTTGCGGCGGATCACCGGGGGAGTGACGGTGTCGTAGTAGCCCTGGCCGATCATCTGGACGGCGGTCTTGTTCCGGCCGGCGATTCGGCGCAGCTCCGCGAGGACTTCCACCTCGCTGAGGGCGTCCTGCAGGCAGAGGGCAGATTCCTGGCGGATGGAGGCGGGGACGGCAACGTCAACGAGGCCGTCCACGCTGTCATAGCCCACGGCTTTGAGCATGGTGTCGACGTCGGCCTGGCGGCGCGCGCCGATATGGCGGTCAACAAACGATGTTGGAAGCGATTGAATCGTCAAGAGGAACTCCAGGTCTGGCCGGCCTGGGGTGGCACGGCATGGGATGGGTTCCTCCCCGCTCTGTATTGGACCTGAGAGATTCCGCGTGGCCTGCTCTTGGCAGGCGGCCGCTTGCACCGTCGGTGAACCGGATTGAAGCCCGGTTGCTTTCCAGAGTCGCCTCGCCATGACGGTACGTGGGCCTGAGAGATTCCTGGGGAGGATTTGCTCCTACGGCGCCTGCCCGGTGGATGCCGGGAGAACTCTCCCGTCACAGCTCGAAAGGCTTATTCAAATGTGGGTGATTCGGCTCACAAGGTATCGGGAATAGCTGATTATGGCAAGTCGGCGCCCGCGGCGTCGGCCCCGTCCGCAGCCGAAGGAGCGCGGCCAACGGTTATGTCGAAAAGAGTTTGACATTCCATCGTGACGGACACCACACTGAACCCCGGGATTGGCGCCGCGCCGGCTGGCTCAGCGTATCAGGAGCGGCCGACTGCCGGCGCCGGTCCCATCGCACGAAGACCGCAGTCCAGAAAAGGCAGCGGTATCCAACTGAATACGCCTTTGACCTGCGGCGGGAGAGCCTGCCGGGTACATCCAGCAGGCGCCGTAGGAGCAAACCCTCCCCAGGAAACTCTCAGGCCCACGTACCGCCGCGGACAGGCAACTCTGGAAAGCGGCCAGGCATGCCCTGGCTCACCGACGGTGCAAGCGGCCGCCTGCCAAGAGCAGGCCACGCGGAAACTCTCAGGTCCACAACAGAGCGGGGAGGAACCCAATCTTTGCGGTACCCAAATGCCGCTTTACCGATGGAGTTCCTCATGGCGATTCATCCCCCCACGTCCGGCGAACCAGCACGGTTCAACGGCGAACCAGCACGCAACCCCGGTGCGGCCACGGCGGTCCGCAGCGAACCCCCGCACCTGGAACGGCAGCTCACCAACCGGCACATCCAGCTCATCGCCATTGGCGGGGCGATTGGCACCGGCCTCTTCATGGGCTCCGGCAAGACCATCTCCGCTGCGGGGCCCTCCGTGATCTTCGTGTACATGATCATCGGCTTCATGCTCTTCTTCGTCATGCGGGCCATGGGCGAACTGCTGCTGAGCAACCTGAACTACAAGTCCTTCAGTGACTTCGCCGCCGACCTCCTGGGACCGTGGGCGGGTTTCTTCACCGGCTGGACGTACTGGTTCTGCTGGGTCATCACTGGAATCGCCGACGTGATCGCCATCGCGGGCTATTCCAAGGAACTCTGGCCGGCCCTGCCGCTGTGGATTCCGGGCCTGGCCACCGTGGCCATCCTGCTGCTGCTGAACCTCGCCACCGTCAAGGCCTTCGGCGAGACCGAGTTCTGGTTCGCCCTCATCAAGATCGTCGCCATCGCGGCGCTGATCATCGTGGGCCTCTTCATGATCTTCACCGGCTTCCAGAGCGACGCCGGTACGGCCAGCTTCACCAACCTGTGGAGCCACGGCGGGTTCTTCCCCAATGAATTCATGGGCTTTGTGGCCGGCTTCCAGATCGCCGTGTTCGCCTTCGTGGGCATCGAACTGGTGGGCACCACCGCCGCCGAGGCCAGGAACCCGGAGCGCACGCTGCCCAAGGCCATCAACGCCATTCCGGTCCGCGTCCTGCTTTTCTACGTCGGCGCACTGATCATCCTGATGGCCGTCACCCCGTGGACGCAGTTCGCTGCAGGCCACAGCCCGTTCATCGGCATGTTCTCCCTGGCCGGCCTGGGCGCCGCCGCCACGGTGGTCAACCTGGTTGTCCTCACCTCGGCCATGTCCTCGGCCAACTCCGGCATCTACTCCACCTCCCGCATGGTCTTCGGCCTTGCCCAGGAGGGCGACGCGCCCGGCATCTTCAGCCGCCTGTCCACGAGGAAGGTGCCCAGCAACGCCCTGTTCCTGTCCTGCGTCCTGCTGCTCTCCGGCGTCGTCCTCATGTACGCCGGCCAGGACGTTGGCAAGGCGTTCGAAATGGTGACCACGGTGTCGGCCGTCTGCTTCATCTTCGTCTGGTCGATCATCCTTGCCAGCTACATCGCCTTCCGCCGGCGCCGGCCGCACCTGCACGATGCGTCGCAGTTCAAGATGCCCGGCGGCATCCCGGCAGTGTGGGTGGTCTACGCGTTCTTCGCCTTCGTCCTCTGGGCCCTGACCACCCAGCCGGACACGCTCCTTGCCCTGCTCGTGACGCCCGTCTGGTTCGTCGTGCTTGGCGTGGCCTGGGCCATCCTGCGCCGCCGGCCCGCCCACCTGGCCCGCTTCGAGGTCTTCCGGGCTGAGCTCCGCGCTGACCAGGCTGCCGCCGGACAAAACGGTGGCCAAGCCCCGGGCGTGGCAGAGGAGGTCCAGCAGGCCAGGAAGTAACGTCCGACGGCGGGGTGCGGCGCGGGCGCCCGGCTCCAGTTGCCGTTCCCGCCGCCGCAGCCCGCCCGTCGCGTGCTGCAGGCGTGAAAGTTCAGCATGCTTAGTGTTGATCCACATAGGATGGAAATGCACGGCAGCCCAACCGCTGCAGGTCGATTTGAACGAAGGTGACCATGGCCCGGCGCAGCAACCCCGCAGTACGCATCGCACAGGAGACCGCCCACAACGCAATGTTCGACGCCGAGGGCAAGCCCAAGCCCGGTGTCCACAACATGCTGCTGAAGGCAGTTCAGATCCAGCGGCCGCTGGTGCTTGCCTACATCCGCAGGCTCCAGAAGAGGCATCCGCGGGCCACCGCCGCCCAGTTGGCGGACATCGCCGAGCGTGACTACCTCCGGGCCGTGGCCGGTGGGGGCGCGCTGGTGGGTGCCACCGCCGTCGTTCCCGGGGTTGGGACCGTCGCGTCACTGGGACTGTCCGCGGCCGCCACCGTCGGCTTCCTGGAAGCGACGGCACTCTACGCAACGTCACTGGCGGAGCTCCACGGCATCCGCCTGACCAACCCGGAAAAAGCCGGGACCATGGTCATGGCCATCATGCTTGGCGAGGAGGGCACCGCCCTGCTCGGCACACTCAGCGGCCAGGCATCGGGCGGCGCCACCACCACCTGGAGCAACGCCCTCTCCAAGTCGATGGTGGTGCCGGGATTCGGAAGTGTCCGCAAACGGATCCAGCAGGCCTTCCTCAGGAACCTGCTCAAGCGCCAGGGAACTGCCCTGTTCGGCCGGGCCCTTCCGTTCGGGATAGGTGCCGTCGTGGGTGGAGCCGGTAACCTCGTGATGGGCCGTGCGGTGGCCAAGAACGCCCGGGAGGCGTTCGGGCCAATGCCGGAAACCATCCCCGGGGAGCTGACTGCCGCCGCCGGGCCGGACAACCTGACGCTGGAAGGCAACACACTTGGATCTCAACGCTGACGTAGGGCAATCGTTCGGCTCCTGGACGGCCGGCGGCGACCCGGCAATGTTCCAGCTGGCAACCAGCGCCAACGTGGCCTGCGGCCTCCATGCGGGCGATCCCGTCACCATGCTGGACAGCTGCCGGGCCGCCTACGAGCTCGACGTCACCGTTGGCGCACACCTGGGCTACCGCGACCTGGCCGGCTACGGCCGCCGAAGGCTGGGGATGAGCTTCGACGAACTGTTCGGCGACGTGCTGTACCAACTGGGGGCGCTCGACGGCGTAGCCCACGCGGTGGGTGCTTCGGTGGACTTCGTGAAGCCGCACGGAGCGCTGTACGAGACCGTGATTGACGATGCCGACCAGGCGTCAGCGGTGGTGGCGGCTGTGAATGCCTACGACCCGGGGCTTCCTATCCTTGGCTTCCCCGGATCCGAACTGCTGAAGCAGGCCAAGGAGGCCGGCCATCCGGTGTTCACCGAGGCTTTCGCCGACCGTGCGTACCGCGCCGACGGCAGCCTGGTCGCGCTCTCCGACGAAGGCGCCGTGCTGCACGACACCGATGCGGTGGTAGAGCGGGCTGTCCGCCTGGCGACCCAGGGCGACGTCGTCGCGGTGGACGGGACCGTGGTCAGTGTCCGTCCCGATTCCCTGCGCCTCCTCAGCGGAACACCTGCCGCTGTGGAGCTCGCAGCACGCGTCAGGGCCGGGCTTGAGGCCGCCGGTGTGCAGCTGGAGCCGTTCGCCTAGTCCGCTTTTCCGCCGCGCAGGTTCCCCGTCGCACCCCAAATATGCGGGGCGAAAAGGAATATGGCCAGCGCCGGAATCCCTTCGGCTCACCCGAAGATCAGCTGCGCCACCGTGAAGATCGCCAGCCCGGCCAGGGAGCCCACCACGGTGCCGTTGATGCGGATGAACTGCAGGTCCTTGCCCACCTGGAGTTCGATCTTCTGCGACGTTTCCTCGGCATCCCAGCGGGCCACGGTATCGGTGATGACCCCGGCGATGTCCGAACGGTAGGTCCGGACCAGGTACGCCGCGGCGTCGCCGATCCACGCGTTGACCTTCCCGGCCAGCTCGGGATCGTCCACCAGGCGGGAGCCGAAATCGCGTACCGCTGCCTTGAACTTGACCGTCAGTTCACTGTCGGGATCGTCCACGGCGTTCAGCAGGGCGTTCTTGACGGTGCCCCACGTGCGGGATGCCAGTTCGCGCACTTCGGGGTCACCGAGCACCTGGGCCTTGATGTCCTCGGCGCGCGCGATCATCGCGGGATCATGCTGGAGGTCCTGCGCAAGGTCGTTGAGGTACTTGTCGATCGACTGCCGCACCTGGTGGCGCGGGTCAGCCTGGACGGCCCGGACGAACTTCAGGACCTCGAGGTAGACCTTGTCGGCCACCAGCCCGTCCACGAACTGCGGCACCCAGGTGGGGGAGCGGTCGGCGACCAGGCGGGTGACGGTTTCGTGGTTGTCGTCCACCCAGTCCGCGGCACGGTCCACCAGCAGGTCCACCAGCGTGTGGTGGTGCCCGTCGTGGAAGATCCGCTCGGCGAGCCTGCCCACCGGCGGTCCCCACGGCGGTGTGAGCAGGTGCTTGCGGACCATGCCCTCGATGACGGCCTGGACGTCGTCGTCATTCAATACCTTGAAGGCGCCGCGGATCACGGCGGCACCCTCCTTTGCCACCCGGTCGGCGCCGCCGGGGGCGGCCAGCCATTGGCCTGCCCGGCGGGCGATGTTGACGCTTGCCAGCTTGTCCTGCACCACCTGTTCGGACAGGAAGTTGGTCTCCACGAATTCGCCCAGGGAGGCGCCGATCTGGTCCTTGCGCCGCGGAATGATGGCGGTGTGCGGGATCCTGATGCCCATGGGGTACTTGAACAGGGCCGTCACGGCGAACCAGTCGGCCAGCGCACCCACCATGCCGCCCTCGGCAGCGGCCCGCACGTATTGCAGCCACGGGTAGTCCTTTTGCAGGGCGAACGCGAAGACAAAAATCACGGCCATGGCAATCAGCAGGCTCAGCGCCAGCAGCTTCATCTTCCGCAGCGCTGCCGCCTTTTCGGCGTCACCGGAACCGGACTGCTGGCGCACGACGGCGCCTGCCGCCCGGGTGCCCGGACCCACCTCCTGCGCAGCTTCGGAGGGTGCTTCCTGCGTGGTTGGCCCAGTAGTTGCCTCAGAGTTCACCTGCATGTGCCAAGCCTAGCCCCGAAGCCAGGGGCCGGTCGGCTACCGTGTGTCCATGACGATTGACGAGTCAGTGCCGCAGCGGCCGCTGGTCTTTGCCCACCGCGGTTCAAGCGGCGCCTACGCCGAACACACCCGGGCCGCTTACCTGCAGGCGTTGGCGGACGGGGCCGACGGCGTGGAGTGCGATGTCCACCTGACCCGGGACCAGCACGTGGTCCTCCTCCACGACGCCAACCTGGACCGTACCTCGGACGGGACGGGACCGGTGGCGGAGCGGACACTGCATGAGCTGCGCCAGCTGGACTTCTCGTCCTGGAAGGGTGTCCGGATCCCGGAAAACTACGGAGCACGGTCGGAACAGCTCCTGACCCTTCCGGAACTGCTGGACATCCTCCGCGGGGCCGGCCGGCCGGTGAAACTCGCCATCGAGCTCAAGCATCCCAGCCCCTACCAGCTGAAGCTCGAGGACCGGGTGCTGGAGGTCCTCCGCAACGAGGGCTGGGACCCGCAAAGCTCAACGGTGGACAATGTGGCGGTGACCTTCATGAGTTTCAGCGCTGATTCGGTCCGCCACCTGCTCGGTTCCGTTCCGCCCCAGTACATCTGCCAGCTGGTGGACGACCTCACCATCCATGAGATCCGCGGCGGCCTGGGCCTGGGACCGATCACCGGAAGCGCCGTCGCCAACCTGATGAAAGCCACGCAGCTGGAGGGCGAACGGATCCTGGACGAGCGGGAAGTGGGAATGGCAGGCCCCGGGATCGACTATGTCAGGGAGCGGCCGGCCACCGTGCGACGCTGGCTGGAGTCAGGAACGCGGTTCAGGGTGTGGACCGTCGACGCGCCGGAGGATGTGGCTCTTTGCCAGGAGCTGGGGATCCACGAGATCACCACCAATGTGCCGGCCCGTGTCCTGGACCAGCTCCGCGTGGCCTCGCCGCAGGGAAAGTAGCGGCGGCCGTGGACGCCATCGGCCGGGCACACGCGCCATACTCGCCGCGCCGGTGGTGGGCGGGGCCGCTCGACGTCGAAGGCCTTGCCCTGTATTCCGTGGCTGCCGCGGCCGGCGCCCTGAACCGGTACGCCGTTGCTCCCGGCCGGTTCAGCACCACCTCAGCCCTGGCCGGAGCGGCCTTTGATTCGTTCGGTCACCTGCGGATTGCCGGCCGCCGGCCGCAGGGTTTCGCGCCCCTCTCGGGCTTCCGGCGGACCCGCGACGGCTGGATCCGGCTGCATGCCAACTATCCGCACCACGAGCAGCGGCTGTTGCAGGCGCTGGGTGCCTCCTCGGCAGCAGGCGCGGAGGAGGCGCTGCTGTCCATGTCCTCCCGGGACGCGGAAGCGGCCATCCAAGGCCGCAGCGGAATCGCCGCCGCCGTAAGGACACGCGGTGACTGGCAGGAATCTGCCATGGGCCAGGCTGCAAGGCAGGGTCCCTGGATCGCGCTGGAGTCTGCCGTTGGAGCACCATCAGGCCTGGGGCTGGAGGACCTTGCAGCTGGAGGGAGTGCCGGCCCGGGCGCCGGTGCCGCTCCGGGCACCGGTGCCGGCCGGGGAGGCGGGACGGGCCTGCCCGCGGACGGCCCGCCCCTCAGGGGGCTGCGCGTCCTGGACCTGACCAGGGTGATCGCAGGACCCGTCGCCACCCGGCTGTTGGGCGCGCTGGGGGCCGACGTCCTCCGGATCGATCCTCCTCAATTCCCCGAGATCGAAGACCAGTTCGTGGACACCGCCTTCGGTAAACGGAGCGTGGAGGCCGACCTCACCGTCCCGGAGAACCAGGCACGGCTGCAGCAACTCCTGGCCGCCGCGGACGTGGTGGTCACCGGCTACCGGCACGGCGCCCTGGACCGCTTCGGGCTCAACCCGCGGGACCTGCTGGCAGCGCACCCCACGCTGGTGGTGGTCACGCTCAACAGCTGGGGCAGCGCCGGACCATGGAGCCATCTGCGGGGTTTCGACAGCATCGTCCAGGCGGCCTGCGGGATCGCGGACCTTTACGGCGCAGAGAACGACGACGGCGGGTGGCGCCCGGGTGCCCTTCCCGTCCAGGCGCTGGACCACGCTACCGGCTACGGGGTGGCCGCGGCAGCTGTCCGGCTCCTGGAGCTGCGGCGGCAGACGGGCACGGGCGGTGCGGCACACCTCTCGCTCGCCCGGACGGCCGAAGAACTGTTTTCCCTTCCACCCAATACGGAGAGCCCGGCTGAGCTGCCACCGCCCGCCTATGGGTCAGTATCCAGCAGCTACGGGGAGCTCCGGTATGTGGGTCCGCCCTTGATGGAGGCGGGCCGGCCGCTGGATTACCTGTTCCCGCCACCGCCGTACGGAGGCTCACAGCCAGCGTGGCTCTGAGCGGCACCCGCAGCCGCAGTCCAGCCCCGCACTTCCCTGTTTGCAGCCCTTGGTTCCCGGCCACGGGTTCGGGGCTCCGCCGTGGCTGTGGTTGAGTTGTTCCATGTCTTTTCCCTGGCCCGGCACTGCTCCCAAGGGCCTGTCCATTCCCCGCCTTTCCCTTCACAGCTTGTCCGCTGCGGCAATGGCGGCGCTGCTGCTGGCAAGCGCCGGCAAGCATTTCCGGGAACCCGGTTTTTACCGGGATGTGGTGCCGGGGTATTTGTGCCGCCAGGACCCGGAACCTGGCCAGGCCAACACGGGGCCTGAAAACACCCGTGACGGCGCCCACCAGGACACTCCCGCCCAGCACCCCTTGGCCGTCCTGTCCCGGGACGAGTGGATCGCCGTGAGCGGCCTCCTGGAGCTGGCTGCCGCCGTCGGAATCCTCCTGCCGCCCACCCGGAAACTGACGGCCACGGCCCTCACCGCCATGTTCACCGCCTTCCTTGCCGGACACGTCGACGCCCTGGTGAGGGCGTACGGTCCCCACGGAACACCCCTCCGGCGGAAAATCCACAGCGCCAGGCTCCCCCTGCAGGCGCCGCTGATCGCTTGGGCCTGGAGCCTGCGCAGGCCGGCCGGGCCGGGACCGGGATCCGGAATCCGGGCATGAAGCTGCTGGCTTCGCCCGCTGTCCGGATGGGCATCTCCATCAGCATCGCCACCGGCCTCTACGGTGTCTCCTTCGGGGCGCTCGCCGTGACGTCCGGGCTCGACTTCTGGCAGGCCATGGCCCTGAGCCTCCTGCTGTTCAGCGGCGGTTCGCAGTTCGCCTTCATCGGCGTCGTGGCAGGTGGCGGCACGGGCATCGCGGCCATGAGTGCCGCGACCCTGCTGGGCATGCGCAACGGCATCTACGGCATGCAGCTGAACGCACTGTTGCGGCCCACCGGCTGGCGGAAGTACGTCGGTGCGCAGCTGACCATCGACGAATCCACGGCCACCAGCACCGGCCAGACCGACCCGGACGAGCAGCGGCGCGGCTTCTGGACCGCCGGGGTCGGCGTCTACGTGCTGTGGAACCTGTTCACCGCCGTCGGCGCGCTCGCCGGAAGCGGGCTGGGCGATCCGAAGCAATGGGGGCTGGACGGGGCCGCCGTCGCCGCGTTCCTGGCACTGCTCTGGCCCCGGCTCAAAGGCCGGGAACCCATCGCCATCGCCGTGGTGTGCGCCGTGGCCACGGTGGTGGCTGTCCCCTTCGTGCCCCCCGGCATACCCATCCTTGTGGCCGCCCTGGTGGCCGCGCTTCTGGGCTGGTTCAGCCATGGGCGCCGCGACGAGGGCCTTGAGCCGGACATCGAGCCGTACGGCGGGCACCGCCAGGACGCGGCCGGTGCCGGCCGGCCTGGAAGACAGCGCACGGAGCACCCTGAGCCGGGGGAGGACACATGAGCCTGTGGATCTGGCTGCTGATCGCCTGCGCGCTCGCCTATGGATGGAAACTGGTGGGCTACTTCGTTCCCGCACGCTTCCTGGAAGACCCGCGCACATCGCGCATCGCGGGCACCATGACCATTGGCCTGCTTGCCTCACTGACCGTGGTGAACGCCGTGGTCTCCGGCCAGGGACTGGCCGCCGACGCCAGGCTCGGGGCGCTTGCGGCTGCCGCCCTCGCGCTGGTGCTGCGGGCTCCCTTCCTTGTGGTGGTCATGGCCGGCGCGGGCGCGGCCGCGCTGCTGAGGATGCTGGGCTGGAACTGACGGTGCGGGACTTTACCCGATTGTAGTGACCGGCATCACATGGATGGACCCGGCACGGCGGTACTATGAATAAGGCTTATGCAGTTGGCCATGGCATTCACGTTGAAACGGCAACCATGGAAAATCAGCTGCATCCCGCGGGCGGCTTGACCGGCAGCCCCCGGCACAAGAACGGCCGGCGCCGCGCCGGCCTCCCGGCCAAACGCTTTTTCAAACGCTTTTCCGGACTCGCGGAGGTCCCGGAAGAGGATCTGGAACTGCTCTCCAGGAGGCTCCAGCAGGCACTCGACCTTGACCCGTCGTCGTCCGTTCCAGCCCTGCAGGCGCTGGTGCGCCGGGAAATCCGCAAGCGGGGAGAAACGGGCGACGCCTGACTGCCCGCCATTCCGGTCGCCGCTTGTGGTGCACTGGAACAGAGGCAGCCCACACCAGGCGGCCAGCAAGGAGGAATCGAGATGGACGAACAATCACGGCCTGCGGGTCCGCACAACGCCCGCGGCGAAGGGGCTTCGGAGGCGGGCGCTGCCCGTGAACCGGGTTCCACGGTGCCTCCGGCCGAGCAGACCGGTAAGCTGCGCCCTGTCTATTTGGATCCGTCCGGCTCGGAATCGACCAGGGAACTCCGGGACACGGCGAGGCGCCGCCGGGACGCCGAGGAAAAACTCCAACAGCACCTGATGGAGGCAAAGCACCACATCCCCAACGAGTTCCACGAGCATGGCGGCCAAGGGCATTCCGAATACGGGCATTCCGTCCACGGCGAGCCGGAACATGCACATCCGGAACATGCCGGCCCGGAGCATGCTCAGCCCAGGCAGGTGGATACCCCTGCCGGGCAGCAGGAATCGCGCCAGTCCGGGGACGGCGGGGTTGAAGAAGAACGGGACGGGGCCTGACGCCTGGCCATCCTGGCCTGGCAGGCGGCCCCGCGGGCCCGGTTATGCCACGCCGTGTGCGCTGCCGCCAGGGGAAACCGCCCTGCGGCAGGTTTCTTCCACGCCCATCTCATACCAGACCTGCGCACCAAACTCAGGTTCAGGGGTGTCGAGGTTCTGGAAAAGGGCGTCAAGCAGTTCGACGAGTTCCCCGGGGCTGAGTGTCGGCAGGACTTCCTCCGGGCCGCGGGGATCGTTCAAGTAGTGGAGAAGCTTTGAATGGGTCATCGCCGTGCAGCCGTTGAACGGCGGAATGGCACCAATGGATTCATGGGTCGCTCCAGCTGGAAGTACTGAGGCTGGCTGCCTAACCCCGCTCTGAGTTTATTGCACCTGTTGTGCGCCGACAATGGTGCCGCCCGGAAGAGCTGCCGCCGCCGGGGCCGGGACGGGGACAAGCACGGGAAGCGGGCGGGACGGGCGGACTGTCCGGATGGCGTCCTCCACCAGCGCCAGCGGCCGCCGCCAGGCATCGGAGCCCGGTTCCATGGTGTCCACCACGCCGATCAGCATGGCGAGCAGCCGGAAGATATCCGTCATGGTGATGTCCGTGCGCAGGCTTCCCTGGCCCTGCCCGCGCGCCAGCAGGATACTGATCGACTCCATGAGCGAACCGGTGATGCCGGTGAGCAGCTCACGCCGCCCGGCCACGGCACACAGCAGATTGGCGTCGTCGCTGGCGGCTCCCATCAGGGCCTCGAGGACGCGGAGCAAGCCGGCAGCAGCGTCGATGTCGGCCAGGGCGCCCTCCATGACCGGGTCCACGGTAAGCCGGAGCTGCCTGTTAAGCGCTGCCAGGACCAGTTCTTCCTTGTCCGCGAAATTGCGGAAGAGCGTTGCCGGGCCCACGCCGGCCGTGGTGGCGATGGTCTGGAGGGGCACTTCCGGGCCGAACTCGCGGAAACACTGGCGCGCCGCCGTGATGATCTTGTCCACGTTCCGCGCTGCGTCTGCGCGGAGGGGTTTGCGGGCGACTGCGAGGCTCATGCCCAAAAGGGTAGCAACGGAGCCTTCGGCCACCATGGTTACTCCGGGGTAGCGGCTTATGTGACGGCGCACAGTCGTTTCCGGCCCCCGGGAACTGCGTGGGAGACTTGGGGCATGTTGCTTGCATTTTCTGTTGCTCCGTCAGGCGTGCCCAGCGAAGGGTCCCGGCCCAACGACGCTTCGGTGCACGACGCCGTTGCCGCCGCCGTGAAGATCGTCCGGGAGTCAGGGCTGCCCAACCAGACGGATTCCATGTTCACCACCATTGAAGGCGAATGGGACGAGGTGTTCGACGTCGTGAAGCGCGCCACCGAGGCTGTGGGACAGTACGGCAGCCGCGTTTCGCTGGTGATCAAGGCCGATATCAGGCCCGGCTACAGCGGCGAGCTGACGGCCAAGGTGGACCGGTTGGAGAGTGCCCTGGCGCAGGAGCCCTAAGCCTGCCACGAGGGGCGCGCGTGTCTGGACCGCCGGATGGTTGCGTGCCAAACTGTGCCCATGTTCGAGCACAAGCCGCGGCCGGAATGGATTGCCACGGAGGAGTTCCTCTCCCGGACCGTGGTGCATCCGGATGCGGCGGTCCAGCAGGCCATCCACAGTGCAGCAGAAGCCGGAATGCCCGCCATTGAGGTGGCGCCAAACGCCGGGAAACTCCTGAAGCTCCTGGTCCAGCTCGCCGGAGCCCGCCGCATCCTGGAGATCGGGACGCTGGCGGGCTACAGCACCATCTGGATGGGCCGGGGACTTCCGCACAACGGCACGCTGGTTACCTGCGAATACCTTCCGCAGCACGCCGAGGTGGCCTGGGCGAACATCGACGCCGCGGGCCTGGGCGAGAGGGTGGAGATCCGGCTGGGCCCCGCGCTGGAAACCCTGGCGGCCCTTGAGGAAGAGGAGCGGGAGCCGTTCGACTTCATCTTCATCGACGCCGACAAGCAGAACAACAGCCGCTACCTTGATTGGGCAGTGAAACTGGGCCGTCCGGGCGCCACCGTGGTGCTGGACAACACCATCTGGGAAGGGGCCGTCCTGGACCCCGGCATGGACCCCGTCAACGCCCAGGGGATCATCGACGCGCTCAAGCTGCTGGGCGAGCACCCCCGGCTGGACGCCACCGTCATCCAGACCGTCGGCTCCAAAGGCTGGGACGGTTTTGCCCTGGCACGCATCCTTCCGCATAAACACTAAGTAAGCTGTGTAGATGCGTCCGGTGTCCGGCCGGGCATTGCGGATGGAGGAATTTCTTGCCAGCGGCCCCTGCCCCCGTGCTCCTCGACTCCACGTCCACAGCTCCCTCCCCGTGGATACCCTTCCTCGAATCCGTGGCCGCCGCAGCCGGTGACGTTCCTGCCCTGCTGGCCCTGGCCGCGAAGGCCGGACAAACCTGGCCACGCCCCGGTGAGGGGCAGACCGTGGTCCTGTGGGAGCTCCTGGCATCAACCGCCGCCATCGATGTGGCCGCAGCCCGCGTCCTGGAGCCGCACCTGGACGCCATTGCCATCCTGGCCCAGGCCGCCGGGGAGTTTCCCGCCGACAAGCCCCTGCCGGATGGTACCGGCAACACCTGGGGCGTGTTCGCAGCTGAGGCGCCGGGGGCCAGGCTGGAAGCGCGGTCCACGGACGCAGGCACCCTCCTCGGCGGGTCCAAGCCCTGGTGTTCCCTGGCTGCCCACCTGGACTGCGCGGTCATCACCGCCCACACGGACGACGGCGGCCGGGCAGCTTTCGCGGTCGATCTTCGGCATCCTCGGGTGGAGTGTGAGGAACCGGCATGGATCGCGCGCGGCCTGCGGGAGATACCCAGCGGGACAGTCCACTTCGACCGGGTCCCGGCCACGCTGCTGGGCGGAACCGGCTGGTACCACAGCCGGCCAGGGTTCGCATGGGGCGGAATGGGCGTTGCTGCATGCTGGCTGGGCGGGGCAGTGGGCGCCGCACGGGATTTCCGGGCCGGTCTGCTGGCAGGTGCCGGCGCCGGGCGGGAACCCGACCAGGTGGCCCTCGCCGCGCTCGGCGAGACGGACCGCACGCTCACCGCTGCCCTGCAGTACCTCGCGCGCACCGCGGCGGCCATCGACGACGGTTCCCTGGGCGGCGGTGCGGGCCAAAGCACCTGGAGCGAGGCCCAGCGCATACGCGGAACCGTTGCTGCCGCCGTCGAACGTGTCCTTCACCTGGTGGGCTCCAACCGGGGTCCAGGGCCGCTCGCCTTCGACGAACCGTACGCCAAGAGGATGGCCGACCTGGCGCTCTATGTCCGGCAGCATCACGGCGCCCGTGACGACGCCCACTTGGGACGGCTCACCCTGAAGGGGGATTGCCCGTGGTGACGTTCTCGCACACAGACCCGGGCACCGGCGCGGCAACCTGGGACGCTGCCGGACTGGGCGCGGCGCCCGAGTTGCCACTCAATCCGGCCGAACTGGCGGCCATGCGCTTCGTGGTCCTGGCCGCGCATCCGGACGATGAAACGCTTGGCGCCGGCGGCCTCATGGCGTCATTGGCTGCACTCGGAGCCCAGATGGAGGTGGTGCTCTGCACAGCGGGGGAGGGCTCGCATCCGGCCTCGCCGACCACCACTCCGGAGCAACTCGCACAGGCGCGCCTGACGGAATTTGCCGCCGCCCTTGCCGCGCTCGGCCTGAAGGACCGCTGGACGTTCATCGGCTTGCCGGACCGCGGACTCCAGGCCCACACGGAAGCCATTGCCACAGCTGTCCGTCAATCCATCCAGCGGCTCCCCGGTGTGCCGGACCGGCTCGCCATCGTGGCGCCGTACCGGTCCGACGGACACGGTGACCACGATGCCCTGGGTGCCGTGGCCGCGCAGGTTGCCCGGCAGGATGGCCACGCCTTGCTGGAGTACCCCATCTGGTTCTGGCACTGGGCCGCGCCGCACGGCGGAGACTGGCGGCGGTGGGTCCGGTTCCATCTCGATGGACCGGCCCGCACGGCCAAAAAACTGGCGATGGCGGAACATGCCACACAGGTGCAGCCGTTGTCGCCCCTGCCCGGGGACGAGGCGTTGCTGGGCGGTGACTTCCTGGAGCACTTCTCGCGCGGCTACGAGGTTTTCGCCTGGACGCCGGCGCAGGACGCATCCCGGCGCCCCTATTCC
>NZ_JARFXU020000042.1:0-18521 GCF_029581595.2 Arthrobacter sp. NQ7
CAGGTTTTCCCTATGGCAGCGGGATGAGTACTGGCGGGAAAAGGGACGAGACCCTAAGCATCCGGACCGCTTCCCCTCGAGTGGTGCTGCCGAATAGTTCCAGATCGAATAATCACCGTTGCCAGTAAGGGTTTTGAAGGCTCCCTCAACGTGAAGTCAATGGCCGTCCACAGCAAAGTTTGAAGCGTCATCAACTTGCTGCTCAACGGTTGATCTTTCAGCTGCTTGTTGACGGCGTTCATCGCCCATACCAAGGGGGGGAAACTGCTGTTCCTAAGTGATCGTTAAGCGCTGGGTGGCGAGCGGGAAGTACACCCCAATGTTGCCTTTATCATCCTTATCCAGGTAACTGCTTGAGACCGCCAGGGAGCCCGTGGCTATACGGGCTATACATCCGGTAGATGACTACATAGGTGTATCGCCAAAGTCCAACGCGGCAATCATTTTGTCGAACCGTCGAGCTTCATGTGCGAGGTGATTACGTGGACGTTCCGGCTCGGTCTTTGTGCGGTCCAACGTCGAAGCCTTCAGCGCCCCTCAGTGTGAGCCACACACAAGTGATGCCAAACTCAAAGATCGATCGCGCGAGGATACCTTTTGCCATGCGGTTTTCTGGCAGCGCGTCCAGGTAGGTGCGTGTGCATCCCGCGGCGGCGTTAGCCAGTCCGAACCAGGCATCGATGAGCAACCGGATATGCCGCTCAAGGTTAGAGTCAGTTGTTTTCATCGCCTTGTACCTTCGGGGACTAAAGTTTGGCAGAGGTTACCGGTCAAGGCCTTTGTTGGGTTGGAATCGGCCCTTGCGTGATGCTGCGGGTGTTATTGAGGCAGTACGAACGGCTGCCAGGGTTTCTCTGTCAACGAGCGGTCCACCGGCCTTTGCGCGACCCCGTACTGTCTCCAGCGTGGGGCTGGCGTCCCCGTCTGCGACGCGGTAGATCTGGTACTCGCTGACGCACCCATAGTCTGAGGCAATTGCCGCTGCGTTGGCTGCGCAGATGGATTCCGTGTCGCTTGGTTCGTTGAACAATGATGCCGGGAATGACTGTGGAACCCAGCGCCCGCCCAGCTCGGCATCGAGGCCGGTGGTCGTTCCGTTTTCAGCGGCGAGGTAGCCGCGCTCCCACCGGCCCATCGTGCGCGCTTCGCTGACGTTCTGCGCTGTCTCGACGTCGGCCACCAGAACGTCATAGCCGGCGGCTTGCAGCCGGTCCAGCAGAATCCTGGCCTGCTTCTCGTTGCCCAGGGTGCCGTCGATTATGACATTCATCCCTGACTCAAGCGCCTCGTTACGTGCCTTCTTGGCCAGGATGGATGACTCCGTGTGGACCAGGGCCGCCAGCTCGCGCGGGTAGAACTTCTCCCCAGCCGCTTCCAGTGCGCGCACTTCCTCCGGCACCAGGTAACTGTCGTAGCTTCCATCCTGGCGGGCCTGCTGCAGCAGCTCATCCTTGAAGTCGTCTGCGTTGATCGGCAGCCAGTGCTCCGGCTGCGTCCGGGTTGCCTGGATGAGGGCGGCCTGCGCGGTGGACTTGCCGGCGCCGGGAGGGCCGGCCAGGACAATTGCCTTCTTGTCCCGACGGACCTCGGGCCGTGACTCAATGAAGCGTGCAAGGATCTCATTGTGCAGCCGCCGGCGGTCCTGGCGAGGCTCACCCCTGCGGACGTTGAACCACGCAGGGTTCTGGGCGGTCGCGGTCTTACTCTGGGCGGTCAGCGGTCCCCCGTCTGCGCCCAGCCGCTCCAAGGTGGCGCGGTGCGCTGCTGCCTGGTCTTCGGTAGTCACGCTTTACAGCGTAGTCATCAGACTTCGGCAGCCTCGTCAAAGGCATCCAGAATCTGATCGTAGGCGTCACCGTCGATCAGTCCTTCATCAAAGGCCCGGCCGACTTCCGCGAACGATCCAGGGGTGTCCATGTACGGCGTGGACTCCCACTCGGCCGCCGCAGCGGCCGCGCCTTCGTTCTTCGGGTAAGGCCACGCGGACAGCTCACGGATCATGGCATCGCGGTCAATGTCACCGGCCGCGTAACGCTCTGCAATTTCGTAAGGACTTGCACCGCTGAAACCCTCGGGCACAGGCTTCACTCCCCTGGCGTCGGCCTGCGAGAGAAGCCGGCTAATAGCGGGCTGGCTGACACCCAAGGCACGGGCGACTACGCGCTGGTCAGCAGATTCCACAGCCGCGCGGACATTCCTAATGTAGTCCAGGCCACCAAGCTCGCGACGTGCGCGGGCGCGACGGGCATTGGCGATAGCGTTCTCGGAGCTGGTAATGGTCATGTAGAACCCCCTCTTATATAACCAATGTTATCAGGCTTGCGCCTGCGCCACATCGCCAACCCTTCCACGCGCACCTCTTCTCTTTCCCCCAAAAAAGTTGGTCCATCGACCAATCAAGGAACGAATGTGGCATGCTCGAAGGTGTAAGCAGCAGGATGTTTACCCAGCTGAGGGGCTGCACACCAAAAGTAGCCCCTCAGTTCTGCGGCCAAACAACGGAAGCTTTTCCTGCACTCACATCCGTACGAGGGAGACCGGGATGGTTCTGCGCAGCCTCTTCGGGAAGCACCAATCAACCGCGGCCACGGCCATTTCCCCGAGCGAACCAGCCCAAACCGTGCCCACGCCCGAGCATCTGGCCGAGCTCCAGGACGTTGAAGAAGGTCATCGAGGACCATTCAGTAGCCGCTCAGTTCCATGACGCCGTACATGAATGGGCCGTCGTGGCGGTTGAGGAACATCCGGACAACGAGGGTGAATGCGTCTGCGGGCAGCAGAACCTGCTCTACATGTACACCATCTACAACAGCAAAAAGCAGGAAACTCTCTCCTATATCGGTAGCCAGTGCGTGCACCACTTCAAACGTCAGGACCTGGACATGCAGGTCTCAGTGTTCAGCCAGCTGCTGGCCCTGAAGAGGGCCATCGAAGACCGAAAGAAAATCACCTTAACGTCGGACTATTTTTCCCGAGCTTTGCTGGAGTGGCTGTTCGCTGAAGGGGCGTTCAACAACGCGCGCAACGGCTACAACGGAGAAGAGGACTACGCCTTTTTCCTCAAGATGTTCAACAAACGCAAGAAGGAAGACATCTCCGCCGCGCAGAACAGGAAGATTTGGGTGATGCTAAACTCGCAGGTTTATCCCTACATCAGGGACCACCCGGCGCTCGGCTAACTGCGCTTGACCATGTCCGCCAGAAACGGGCCGCTCCCCCGGCCGGCACTGCCCTCTGCAGCTGCTGGCGAGTTAGCTGGCCCCACCCAGTAGCCGCTGCATCATCCAGGGGCTGGAGATGTCCAGGCGGGACATTGACATTGTTTCCGCAGGTTTGTCCAAGGTTTTGGTCAAGATCGTTGTCCGATCTGGCGGACGGGTTTAGCGTCGGGGTCATCACTCGTTGGGGGTTCGAGCTTTCGGTAACTGGGGATCGCTGCGAATCTATTTCGTAGAAAGTTCATGGGGGATGTCTACTGTTCCGAGGCTGATCTGTTCTGTCCTTTTTTCGCCGGTTTCTGCTGTTTTTGCCGCGTTGCGGCTGGTTAT
Source organism: Arthrobacter sp. NQ7 (assembly GCF_029581595.2). Lineage (NCBI taxonomy): Bacteria > Bacillati > Actinomycetota > Actinomycetes > Micrococcales > Micrococcaceae > Arthrobacter > Arthrobacter sp. NQ7. Next base: position 3,549 of record NZ_JARFXU020000042.1, read on the forward strand.
CGCCGCTGTTGTTGCATGCACCGTCATCATTGCCGGGTTTAGTGCCCCGGCTTTCGCTGTTCCTTCGGCGTTGGAGCCCACCGGTATCGCACCGGCATCGGTTCAGGCCCCTTCCTTGGTTCCAATGCAGTCGACTCCTTCGGTGCAGTCGGGGGTTTTCGTTCCCACCACCGGCAGGGTTGTAGACACACGAACAGGCCTCGGCGGGATCACCGGCCCGTTGACCCCGAACACCTGGTACCCCTTCCAAATCCTGGGTATGGCCGGGATCCCTACCACTAACGTCGATTCGGTGGTGGTGACGCTGACCGTTGTGGGAAGCACCGGTGCCAGTGCCGCCCAGGTCGTTCCGAATACTGCCCGGCAGCGGGAGACGACGGTGCTTTATTCCGGTACTGGTGACACCGTCTCCAACTCGGCGATTATTGCTGTAGGCACGGATGGGAAGCTTGCGTTGCTCGCGAGCACCTCGCAGCAGTTCATCGTCGATGTTCAGGGCTATTTCACCGCAGGAGATACTCCTGCGCCTGGGGGTTTCGTTTCAGTGCCCACCTCACGGGTGGTGGATACGCGCAACGGCACCGGCTATCCGGCAGGGGCATGGACCGGCACCGCGGTGAAGAGCCTGACCTTGAAGGGCAAAGGCGGCGTACCGGACACGGCGACGGCGGTCTTTGCGAACATCACGGTCATCAGTACTGATGCGCCTGATCCGATTTTTGAGACGCTTCCCGGGGGCGGATTCGACGCCGGCGGAGGGGCCGGAACATCACTCAATTTCCGTGGAAACGAGATTACGGCAGTGGCAGCGGTGCTGAACCTTAACGCTTCCGGCGTCGTGGACATCAAGCACTACACCTCCACGGTGGGCGTGAACGTCATCATCGATATCCAGGGCTACTTTGATGGTCAAGTCTCCAACAGCGCCTTCACCACGGTCGAATCCAGGCTCCATGATTCGCGTCTGACCGGCACTCCAATTCCGCCGTACGGCCGGATCGAGCTGCAGATCGCCGGCGTGGGTGGGTTGCCCACCGCCTCGACAAATCTGGCCGGCGTGATGATGAACGTGACCCCGCTGACCGCCGGGGGCGGTTTCCTGCGGATCTGGCCTTCAGACGAACCCGAGCCGAATCTGAGCACCGTGAACTACTCTTCCGACCCGGTGTCGAACAACGTAATTGTTCGCCCCAGCGCCTCCACTGGCAAGATCATGATCTACAACGAAGGGGCCAGCCCTGTCGACTACGTGATCGATTCCCAGGGCTGGTTCAGCAACGCGAACCTGCTCCCACCGGTCACCACGAACGGGGCGGAATCGGGCTCACGCGGCAAAGCGTCGATGGTTCAGCACACCCTGACGGACACGGCGAAGCTCGCGCTGAACCCGACGAGCGGCAACGTGGTCTTCACTGGCCGGCTGTTCAATGTCCGCGGTATCGGGCAGGACATGAACGTCGCGTGGCGGTACAACTCCCGCTACGACCACCGACCAACTTTGTCCATGGGCCGGCTCGAAACGGCGCTCCGGATAGACCCGACCACCGGGAACATGATCTACACTGCCCCGGACGGTGGCTGGTACACCTTCATCAACACCGCAGGTGTCTTCACAATGGCGCCGGAAATCAACGCCTCCCTGACCAAAATCTCCACCACAGAATATTGGCTGCGGTTCAACGACTCCGGGATCACCAACGTCTACCAGGACGACGGGACCAATTTCGCCCTGGTCCGGTCCTTCGACGCGAACACCACCAACCCGAACACTGTTACCTACACCTACGGCAACGGCCGCCTCACGCAGACCACAGACACCCAAGGCCGCACGGTCTCCTACGTCTACAACGACACCCGGAACCTCAACCAGCCCTCGGCAGTTACGGACAACTCGCTGAACCGAACCGTGAACCTTGAATACGGCGGCGGTGAGGGCCGGCTCTCCAAAATCACCGACGCCACCGGAGCGGCCACCACCTTCGCGTACACGAACGGCAAACTCAGCTCCTTCACAGACGGGCGCACCAACGTCACGGCCCTCACCTACGCCGCAGACGGCTGGGTCAACACCATCACCTACGGCCAGGGCTCCACCGCGGCCGCGACCTGGACACTGACACACAACACAGATGCCAGCGTCTCGTACCTGACCAACCCCAACAGCAAACAAACCACCTACACCCTGGACGCAAGCAAGACCCGCGTCCTGACAACCACCGACCCGAACGGCAACAACACCTCGGCCACCTTCGACGGGCACGACAACCGGCTCACCACCACCAACGGACTAGGCCAGACCACCACCGCGTCGTACAACGCGAACAACTCCCTGACGAAGATCACCTCGCCGTTGGCAGGCTCCACTGGCACCGCCGGCGAGGTGTCCTTTACCTACCCCACGGCGTCCGGGGACCCGCTGCTGAACTACCGGCCCGTCGCCTCCCAGGACAGTGAGACGAACCCTATTGCGATCGACTACGACGCGAACACTAAGAGCCCCTCCAAAATCACGACCCCCGACGGTCTCGGCGGAGCGCCCCAACGCTTCTATCAGGGCGATACTGCCGGGACGACCTGTGGCGCCAAACCAGGTTCACTGTGCCGCTCCACCGACGGGAACGGCAACCAGACCACCTACGCCTATGACGCTGCAGGCAACGTTGCCACGGTCACGCCGCCCGCCCCGCTCGGACCCACGACCTATACCTACGACGCCGCCGGCCGGGTGGCCACCGCGAAGGACGGCAAGAACCAGACAGCCACGTACACCTATGACAACAACGACCGCCTCACCCAAGTCCGATACGCGGCCACCTGCGTCACCGCGACTTGCGTGACCTACACCTACGACAAGGCAGGAAACCTCACCACCCGCGTCGACGCCGCCGGGACGACCACCTACATCTGGGATGCACAGAACCGGCCCACCGGTAAAACCATCGGCGGGACCACCACGACCGTCACCTACGACGGCGCGTCAAACGTTCTTAGCTACGTCGACCCGCTCGGCACGGTTACTTACAGGTATGACGGGGCGAACCGGCTGACCGCCCTGGCCGAACCCGGCGGGTCCTGCCCGGCCACGCCGGCATTCCCGAACAGCACCAGATGCACCGGCTTCGACTACGACAACGCCAACCGCCGAACCGTCACCAAATACCCAAATGGCGTCAAGAACAGCACAACCTATGACGGGGCCGGCAAGATCACTGCCATCACCGCGACCAACACCGGCAGCACCATCCTGGCCAAGCGCGCCTACACCTACACCACGAACGCAGGAAAAGATGGTGCACTCCGCGCCACCATGACCACCGATACCGGGGCGCTCACCTCGTACACCTATGACAAGCTCAACCGTCTCACCTCCGCCATCAGCGGCACGATCACGGATTCATGGACCTACGACGCCAACAGCAACCGGCTCACCGCCGCCAAAACCGGGACAGCCACCATCTATTCCACGTACAACGCCGCGGATCAGCTCTGCTGGTACGGCCCCGCAAACGGCAACTGCGCCACCCCGACCACGGGAGCCACCAAATACACGTGGGACGCGAACGGCAACTTCACCGGAGGCGGCTCCGCCTCAAACGTGACCTACAACGTCTTCAACCAATTCACCGCCGGAACCAACGGCACCACCACGACCAACTACACTTACGCCGGAACGCGCAACGATGAACGACTCACCGCCGGCTCAACCTCGTTCCTCAACGGCTCCCTCGGCGTTACCCAGCAGACCAAGAGCAGCGGGACAACCTCGTTTATTCGCGATCCCGAGGGTACGCTCGTCAGCATGCGGGACAGTGGCGGAGCCAGCTACTACTACACCACCGACGCCATCGGCTCGACCATCCTGCTCACCGACAGCGCACAAGCCAAAGCCGCCACGTACAGTTACGACTCTTGGGGCGAAGATACCGGCACTACCGGCACCAAAGCATCCACCAACCCCTGGACCTACGCCGGCGGCTACAACGACACCACCAGCAACCGCATCAAATTCGGCGCCCGCTACTACCACCCCGCCCGCGGCCGCTTCACCCAACCAGACCCCTCAGGACAAGAAGCCAACCGCTACGCCTACGTCAGCTGCAACCCCATCAACGCCACAGACCCAACCGGACTCATGTCTATCGATTGTTTCGCTCAAAACGTCTGGGTGGGGGCTGGCGTCGGCGCAGTCTTCGGTTCCGTGAACGGTGCTATTACCGGAGGTATCGCGGGCTTTGGAGTACTGGGCTTTGGAGCTGTGGCAGGCATAGCATCTGGAGCTGTCTCTGGTTTTATATTTGGTGGCCTCTGGGGGGCTGCGGAGGGTGTTGTCTCCAGCTTCATATCATGCTGACAGAATTAATAAGGAGGCCACCTGATGGACCCAGACGAGCGAAGGCATGTAGGACCGGGATCCCTGGTCCCAAAAGGACTCATGATCTCAACTCCGCTTTTCTTAGCACTGACGTTCATACTCCAAACTTGGCTGGGGTGGGGACTCGCCTTGGCGATAGGTCTGGTCCTCAGCGTCGCCGTGACCATACCCCTATCACTCGCTGCACGTCGGCGAAACCTCCGTCAGGGGCCGCCCTAAAGACTGTCCAAGGCGAGCATTTTTGGCACACCTCAGAAGTTGATGCCGCCTCGGGTCCGTATCCCTGAGTTATATTTTCCCGTCAAACTAAAAGGAAATGACATGGGCGCTGATTCAAGCAACAGCAAACCAATGTTTGAACGGACCGAGCGGTGGGCGACTCCTCTCTCGGCCGATGCAGCTCTGAGAGCTCTCTCAAATAGATTCATTGAAGCGGGAGCAAGAGTCACTGAAATTGGAGACGGCTTGGAGATCCGCCAGGGATCGAACTGGCGCTACAGGTTATGGGGAAACCTTTTCAAGAAGGGAAGAAGAAGCGTTCCAGTCGCTCTGACGCTGCGATTGTTTTCGACAAAGAGTGGCACCTATATCGAGGCGCACGCCTTCGACACCTTCGGGTTCCGGCTTGCTGAACATGCATTCTTCGGGGCGCAGGAAACCTTCGATGACGCACTAGAGAACATGCTCGCCATGGCTTCCGCGGCTGCGGATGTCACCACCCGTAGTCGGTAGGGGCGAGTAAACAAGACACACTTTGATAGGTTGGTCGTCCATTCGATAGCAAAAGGATCGCATTGTATGGTCATGATAGAAAGCCCGCCACTCCCCCAATTGGCGGGCTTTCGTCAAGCGTGGAAGCGATTGCAACGGAGGGCGTGATCGAGGGTGAAGGAACCTTCCGCTAATCAAAGAGCAGTCAGTGTTTTTTGTCCTTCGTTTTAGATTCATTGCCCGGTTTCACTGTGTCGGAGTTCCGGATCTTCCCATCACGACCGTGGATCCTCACTTCCCCGCCGCCAGCCATTTTCACCTGTTGCTTTGCCAGAACCTCGGCTTTCTTCTGTGTTGAAGCCGCGGCCGTCGGAGTCGTCTTCTTCGGCTCGTTTACCTTCCAATCGCCGGCCTTCTTATCAGGAACGACATGCCGGACATTGTTTGCAGGCTTGGCACTCTGCGTCGCGGCCGATTTGGCCGCTGGCTTAGCTGCCCCGGCTTTTGAACCAGACTGCTTGGAACCTGACACGCCTGAGGATTTATTTGCCATCTGAGACCTCCTAGTATGTGCAGCAAACACTACTGTCCTTAGTCATGACGAGCCACCATCACTAGACGATGCAAACGAACGCCAGCAGTGGAGAGTGTCCCGATTCCTTGCAGCAGGGACACGTTTCTGCTCGTCACGCGTCGCAGCCATGTCCTAATCTCTACTAATGACCAATATTCCTGCTGCTAGAGCTTCAGTAATCGCTCAGCTCATCGCTGAGTCGGAGGAGCTCGAAGAGCGGATGGCTTCCCTGCAAGATGGCGACGAACCCCGGCGCAGGGATGTTAGTTCTGTTCGGACGGATTATCGCGCCTGGCATAGCCGGGCCAGTCGCGTCCTGCCCTCGGACCTTAGAACGAGGTTTGACGAGCAACGGGAAGGGAGCATGCTCAAGCCGGGGATCGATCGCTTCCTTAGCGAACCTTGGACAGAATCTGTGCTGAAGGCCCCTGATGGATCATTTCCTTTGGGTCAACGCTGGCAATACCCGTTCAACAACGTGCGAAGCCGGCTGGAAAAACAACGAAGCCTCCTGGCTGACGCCGAACCCGAAGAGTCACCAGCTGCACTCGTAGCAGCAGATCTTGCAAACGTTCTCAGACGGCTCCCCGACTTCCTTCATGTCCTGCAGCAGCGCCGCCCAGACTGGCCGATCGGAGAGGCGTTGAAAGACGAGCGGGAGCTACAGGTCCTTGTAGAAGCGCTGCTCCGGACCCTCTTCGACGACGTGAGACCCGAGGACTACACCCCGTCCCGGGCAGGGGCGAACTCAAGAGTCGACTTCGTTCTGCCCGAGGTGGGAGTAATCGTCGAGACCAAGATGACCCGGGAGAGCATGAGCGCCAAAAAGCTAGGTGAAGAGCTGCTGATCGATGCGGGGCGCTACCCGGCCCATCCCAACTGCGAAGCCATCGTCGCTTACGTCTACGACCCAGACAAGCGTCTGCAGAACCCCCGGGGTATCGAACGGGACCTGACCCAAACGACCGGAACGGGCATCTCATTTTTCTGTGTCATCTCCTGACCAAGCCGTACTTAAGCGTCCTGCTCAGGATCCAAATGTCATATCTCGTCCCTATGCTGTCTGCATGAATTCCTTCACTCGGCGCGGACTGCGGTCACGCCGCTTCCCGGAAGTAACCCGCCAAGAAATAGCCACTTTCCTGACCCTGGACGAGGAAAAACAATTCGAGGACCTGCGCAGCCTTCGTACCCGCGCAGCCCATCTGAGCGGCGGAAGCTTAGGCGCCTTCACGGCGCTGTACGTGGGCGTTATCCTGGTGGCCGTCCCACTGCTCGGCCAGGCCACAGCGGGATGGGCGGGGCCGTTCGCCTCACCCCTGTCAATAGCCCTGCTGGTCCTCTTCACCGGCTGCTCAATCGCATACTCCTACGTTTATGACCAGCACGATATGGCACGCGCGGCCACCCGTCTGGCCTTCTACGAAGAAGCCCTCAAAACCCCACCACGAGCACCAGGTTCCTGAGAAGGGCCAAGCTGATGGACGTTCAGATATCCATGCATTTGCTGTGACCAGGTCGACCCCGCTTGGCATTTCCTTTCACGGCTAGTGATGGCAACTAAGACAGCGTGTGAAAACGATCTGCGTTCCCTGGCGAGCAAGTCCAGCGGCAATGTTCCTACCCGGAGGATTCGGCGGCATCTCCCGTCTAAGAAGGGCTCCTGGCATACGCCAAGGAACCGCTCGGGAACCTTCCCGGCCAGAAGACTTAGCATCCGAAGGCAGAGAGACAGTAGGCTCTCTTGCGTCCGCTACAGGGAGCCACGATCCGGCGGCGCGCAACGCGGCCGAGGTGATCCGGCCTTCGCCAGGGCAACGGCCACCGAAACATCGTCGGCGCCCAGGTTGTCCACGTCCAGGCCGTAGCGGCGTTGCACCTGGTCCCGTGGTCCTTCCACGCGGTGGCCGCCTCGTGCACCCTCTCGACGTCGCGGCCACTGGCCGTGTCCCACCAACGGTTGTCCATCACTGGTGCAAGCTGCGTACAGGCTGCTGCGCGCTCCAGAAAGACGGCAGGCCTGCCCATCGATCGCCCGCGGCCAAGGATAGGCTGACGGGTCAGCTGAAGGTGCCCTATAAAGGGGGTGCGGGTGCTGTGCGTCATGTCAGGACAGCCGGCTGGTTGGATGGATTCGGCAAGGGCAGTACCCTTGTGATCCACGCCGATGCAGGACGCTCTATCGTCACCTGCTGCCCCCGCATATTGCTGCGCCGGCGATCCGGGGCCGGCTAGATCCCCAAGACCTTAGACAAGGCATTCGTCCCTAGCCCGACGATGACCGTGCCAAGAAGCCCAGCCACCCATCCGATCCAGAGCTTCACTTTTGGTTTGCCTTCCTTCCGGAGTTCAAACCGGGGAACCACCTTCTGCAGAAGCAAAGTCATCGCCACGACTATAAGGAGATTGCAGCTCACAGCTAACAACACCAATTCCGTGACGCCCTTGATGTAGGGCGTGAGAACCAACATAATCAGCAAACCGGAAACAACGGAGAACAACGTTTGCGCCCATCCCTCGAACAGGTGGCCAAGCCGGCTGCTTTGTCGCTTCAGCTCAACTTTCAATTGACCTGCAGCTGATGAAACCCAATCTACCGGTCCGCCGATTTCCGCGTGGCTCCCATGCTTCCCGAGTTCCAGCCTCAGGAAAGTCCCGTCTGAGTACTGCTGTCCAAACGATAGTTCGATGCGCTTTACATCCCGTTCGTCCAGATCTTCAATGAGAACGTCAGGGGAACCGGTTCGCCGTTCGTCCCAAGTCTTAAGACTGACTGTCATCTCAAGATCCAATTCCTTAACCGCGCGTTCGGCGGTGTAATGGCCGTCTTCTGCCAGCGAACCCAGTATGCGGGCCTCTTCAAGAAGAGTCTTTGGGTCAGCGAAGTGACCGGGGTCGCCCCCATTATTGGAAATGTTGGTTGCGATAGCGGCAGCCAACGACTCTACTCTCGCATTGTTGAGCTCACGACTTTTTGCCCTACTGGCCGTTAACCTTTCTCGTGCTTCTGAGGAAGCAGACGAATGCAGGGCTTTGACCAAAGTGATTACTCTGGCCAGATCCCTTTGGTTTCCCCACCACGTAGGCAGCTGTATCCGCGCCTTAGTGATACTTGACTCGCCCACTTCTCTCCTCTGTTTACGTTGTTCCGGCCCTCCGGGATCCCGTGTTGACCACTCCCCCGAATGGGATGGGGTGACACATTTTGGCTAGCTATCCTTGAGTCTCCGGCCGCCGGGCAACTTCTCACCCCAAGCGGGATACATCTCGCCCTGGTTGTGTTCGGCTTCGCGGCGGCGGGTTTCTGCTTCGATGGCTTTAGCAACGAAGTGTGCCCAAGTGATATCTCCCTCGGCGTAACTGGTCGCCTTGTACGCGGCTTTGGCGCGATTGCGCAGAGCGGTTGGGATGCTTACCGTCATGTTCTCAGCAGGGGAATCCTTTGGTTCTTCCCTTTTCGCCGGCGCCTCCTGGCGGCGACCGGAGAGCATGCGCGCTAGTGGTGCATCTATCGGACGTGTTGCGGCGGGCCGCGGCGGTAACTCCAGGGTGGGCCGTCCGGTGTTCTGCTCGGTACTCATGCGCTAACCTCCTGGGACTCTGCGGCGGATACTCGCCGAGTTACTTCCATGGCGACTGCGTGTAGGTCCTCAGCAACGCTCGATGCAGACCTTGGCCCTGAATTCGTGGCTTTAGCTTCTCCCCGACGAATCTCCCACCACTTGGGTGCTTTGGTAAGTTCCCGTTCGAGCTCGTGCGCCAGCAGCCCTCGCTCCCTGCAGGCCTGCGCGGTCGCTTCTGCATGGCGGATGGTCATGGGGAACAGCACTTCATCCGTACCGAAGTCGGCAATGAGATGATCACGGGTGACCTTGTGGACCTGTTTTGAATTGGTTCCGGTTCCAACCAGGACGACACCCAAGAGATCCAGTGTTGGGTTGAGTCCCACAACGCTGTCCATACGCGCAGCCACCGCAGCGACGCCTTTGCGGCTGGACATGTCCGTCTTCAGCGGCACGAGGGTGTACCGAGCCGCTGCGACGGCCCCGGCCTGCAGGGGCTCATTGCCTGGCGGGCAGTCAAGGAGAACGAGGTCGTACTCCCCCGCCATGGTTGCCAGCATCTTCGCAAGCGCTAGATGGGCTGCGTCGCGGTCCTTTTGGGCCTTGGCTCCAAGGAATGCTGCAGCATCGTCGAGTTCCGGTCCTCCCGCTATGACGTCCAGGTTGGGACGGATATTCGTCAGTAGGGCCGGCTCGGCCCCGAAGCAGAGCGCGGCGGCAAGACTTCTGCCGCCGTCCCCCTGGTCGGAATAGCCTAGGTCCTCGGCGAGGTTGCCCTGTGGGTCGAGATCCACGAGGAGTACACGTGAGCCAGCCTCGGCGAGGAGCCCACCTACATTGGCTACAAGGCTGGTCTTAAAGACCCCGCCTTTGCCGTTGATTACCGCAATCACCCTACTGAGCGACCCACGATCCAAGTCCTGTTTCATCAAACCCTTCCCTTCACAAGTATTTCCAGCGTAAACAGCGGAGCTTGTTTCACTTGTGAAGCTGGCTCGCGTGTCTTTACTTCTTTCACTTGTGAAGCTGGCTGGCGTGTCTTTACTTGTTTCACTTGTAAAAAAAGAACAAAAAGTAAAACTGCTAAATATTGTGTAGCAAGCTTCCCTTGCTTGCTTTTCCACCCCGGAGGCTGGCGCCTGGTGCGAACGTCCGGGGGCTGGAGGCTTATCACGAAGTGACGTGCAGCGTCCTTGACGACGCACCAGGGACAGCGACGATTAGAGGCCGGGATGGGGATCCGCGAGGGAGGCTGTGTACATCCGCCGGTTGCGTTGGGTGAGGTTCCTGGGTGGGGTGACCTGGCGGTTGTGTGCAGGCGGTCAGCTGGTTCCTGTCGTCCATCGTGTGTGCAGGAAAAGCCCGTAGGGTAGAGCTTTTGCTGTGCACATGTGGGCGAGAGGCTACCCCTCAAGGGAACCCGGCCCCTTGGGCTGCGCGCCAGCGCGCCGGCTGGTGCGCTGGCGCTTGTTGGCGTCGAACATGGCGCGGATCTTCGCAATGGCGGTGACCTTGGCGGGGGAGTCGCCGGCGTCGAGCTGGGCCGCGCGCTCGGCTTGGCGTTCCAGGATCCGCCGACGTTCGGCCTCCTGTTCGCGGCGGAGAGCAGCTGCGCGGGCTGCTGCGCGCTGATCGCGGGAGCGCAGAGGCTCGCCGGCCTCGGTGCGCCAGGCACTGAGGCGGTGCCTCAGCCAGCCGCGCATCCGCCAGGCTTCCTTGGTGTCTGGTGCGCCGCTGTGCGGCCACAGCGTGCCGTCAGGCCGCCAATCGAGGGCGTGCAAAATGTCCGCGACGGTCCAGCCGGCCAGAAAGAAGTCGCGGCACGAGCTGGCGACGTCCTTGGCCGTCATGCAACGGAGGGGAAAGCTCCGGTAGCGAATCTCGGACGCGGCGGCCACACGCTGTCCATGGCGTTTTGGCGTCCGGTGAGCTGGCCACAGCAGCTCTGGACGCCATGGTACCTGGGCGGTAGGTGCGCCGCTTGCGGCGCCTGCAGGAATGAGTCGTGGCGGAGCCACGTCGGGTTGAGAGCTTTTTCCTCGCGCGCGTGTATGGGTTAACTCTTTCTCTTTAAGGTGAGAACCGCCAAGGGCGGGAGGGGTGCCAACTTTGTTCACAAGCGCCAGCGGCGACGGTGCGCACAGAACGTAGACGGCTGCTTCATTAATGCGTTCGCCGTCCGGACCGGCGGCGGCGTATTTGGCCTGCCTGCCGGAGGCTACGCGACCGATCAGGCCCCAGGCGGCCAACAGGCGCAGAACGCGTGCCACGGTCGTCCTGGACGTCCCCGTGGCCTCGATGAGGGCTTCCCAGCCCGGGCGTGCCGTCATGCTCTCGTAGTCGGCTCGCTCGATGAGAGCACCGAGTACGGCGACGATGGTCGCGCGGCCGTTGCGGTTGCGCAGCGCGAACTTCTCGTGTGTGAGCAGCGCGGCCATGGTCTGCCGTCCGTGCGCGGCGCGGACCATGCCGCCCGGGACGGCGGCCAAGACGACCGCTGAAGCGGTTTCCTGGCTGCGATTGACGCGCCGGCGGCGCGGAATGTCCACGGCAGTTTCCGTGGACGTGAGAGGACGTGCGTGTACACTTATGGGCATAACGGAAGGACCCTCCTAGAGGGTGTGGAAGTAGGAGCCCTTCACCGGGAAACTTGCCGGAGACGCGGTGAAGAGCTTGAATAACTTGAATTGAAGGCCCGCCTAGTGCGGGCCTTCAGTCTTTAAGAGGCCCGGGGGATTAGCGCCTCCTGGGGGTTATCGATCTTGTTAGGCAAGCCGCTGTCGCGGTCGATGAGCGCGCCTAGGTACTCGCTCAAAGAGAGTCCATGATCGGCGGCCTGGATGCTTGCGCGGGCGTGCTGGTCGGGCAATACGCGGCCGCGCAAAGCGACGCGCTGGCCGTCGAGCTTCGGGGTTGCATATGGCTGGCTCATGCACTCATCCTTGCCCATCCACGCGTCACGGTACCGGTACCGGGGCGTTTCGGCGTGTCGCACTTTCTTAGAATCCTTTGGCGACAGCGGCCGCTGCTGCGAGCCAGGCACGCTGTGTTGCGGGCTGGAGGGCGTCATAGCGGATGGGACCGTTGACCAAGGCAGGGTCGTAAGGGATTCGAACGACGGCGCGGACGTGTGGAGCGAAGCCGTTCGCGATCCGGCCAGCCTCATCCTTGGCCCGCTTGAGCGCGTCCCCGCTCATGCTGCGCTTGGCGTCCGTGGACTCCGACACGATCACCACGGCGTTACGGGCCAGCTCGGCAGCGTGGCCGCCACGGGATTCGAGCGTCTGGAGGGTCAGGCGCGCGGCCTCGGCGCGGTCCTCAATGGCTGTTACCGGGACCACGAGCTGGTTGGTGTGGTGAATCATCCTCCGCCAGTTTGCCGATCGGGCGGTGTTGCCCGAGTCCATGACGATCAGCCGGTAGTAGCGGGTGAGCACCTGGTGAGCAATGTCCACTTCCTCAGCGGTGACCTCGTGGTCGCCTTCCTCGTTCTCGTCCGAGCGCAGGACGTCGAACTTGTCCGACGTCTGGTGGTGAACGAATCGGGCGATCTCGGCCGCGTTGGTGCTGGGGGAGAGCAGCGTTTGGGATGAGTCGATGAGGTCAAGGACGCTGTTGTCATGGCTGCCCTGCTCGGTCCGCCAGCCGAGTGTCCCCTGGGACTCGTTGTTGTCCCAGGCGACGGTGGCCGCGCCGCTGTAGCGGGCAAGGATCGCGCTGAGCATGACGACGGTGGGCGTTTTGTTGGCTCCGCCCTTGCGGTTGACGACGGCCACCGTGCGGGGGCCGGGCCAGTGCTGGCTTACCGTGCGGATATCTTCGCGCTCGGCCAGTTCGTCGGGGGACGGTTCCATGCGGAAGCCCAGGCGGGTGAGCGTGCCGCGCCAGCCGCGCGTAGCCGGTTCCAGCACAGGTGCGCTGACCAGGAACGAAGTCTCTTTGAGGCTTCGACGTGTGACAGGTTCCGGAGCAGCTGCGGCCGTCGAGGGTTCCTGGACGCGGTTGACAGCTTCGCTGAAAGTGACGGGGGCGGCGGGTTCCAGTGTTTCCTTAACGCCCGGAGCTACGGGAGCCGGCGTTTCCTTGGCGGCCGGCGTTGCGACGGCCGGTGCCTGCTGTGCAGGGGCAGGAATGGCCGGCGCTGGGTCTTGCTGCCTCCTGGCGCTGGGCTTGGCCGGGGCAGCTTCGCTGACGATGCCGTCTGGGGAGACGACGATGAGGCCTTGGCCGTCTGGGTCAGTGGTGCTGGCCCTTACAGGCCGGCCAAGCTGCGCGGCGGTCTCGGTGATGAGCCGTAGCGCCTGGCTGAGAACGGCGGCCTCGTCCTCGGCCTGGATTGCGTGGGAAGTGCCGTTGATTGTGACCTCTCCGGTTCCGTTGGCGCGCAGAACGGCGTCGATCTTGGGGAAGTCGAGTGCTTGGCTTTCCATCATCTGTCCTTACTTGGTGCCGTTCGGGGGTGTGAAGCGGTTGACCTGCCAGGGCTTGTCAGCCGCGCTGCGGAGCAGCTGTACGTCGTAGTCCCCGGCGTCGGTAGGGATCACGATGTGGCAGCCGAAGCCGTTGTTCTCATCGACGCTGAGCTTGCCGGGTCCCGTGATCTTTTTGGCTGGGATGTTGGTCGGGTCGACGTACTGGTAGTCGGCTGTGGCCTGGGCCGTCAGGAGCTGGCCCAGTTCCTGAATCCAGACCTTGTCGGTGACTGTGGGGCGGGCGTAGAGCGTCATGGCCTTGGTCGCGGTTTCCAGGGCGGCGGCCTTGCTTGGCTCGTCCCAGGCAATGCCCAAGGTGGCCGGGGCGGTGCCTCCGGGAGCCTGGGACTTGCCGCCGGCGCTGAGCGTTGCCGGGACGGTGGCTGACGTGCTTTGGGACGGTTCCGCGGGTGTTGTGTTGGACGCTGGGGCGCAGGCCGTGCACACGAGTACGGCCGTAAGGGCTGTCAGGGTGCGTTTCATGGTTCCTCCGGTGAGTTGCTGCCAGGCAGGTACAGGAAGGCGCTGGGAGTGCCGTTCTGGACCTTGCGTGTGTAGTAGGTGTGGTCGTTCGGTGCGGGGTTGCCGTTGTAGCCCTCTTCCAGGTAGCTGCCGTCGCCGTTGACGGCCTTCACGATGGCGACGTGGCCGTAGGTGCCGTCCGCGCCGCCTGCCCCGGGGGCGTACCAAACGACGGCACCGACGTGGGGCGTCTTGCCGGTGGGCCAGCCTTTGGCATCCCAGCCGTCCTTCCAGGTCAGGGCAGAGCCGAGCAGGGCACCATCGGGCCGGAAGGTGCCGTTGAGGATCTTGTAGGGGGCACTGTTGCTGCCCAGTTGCTGGTTGACGCGCCAGAGGGCGAAGTCAACGCATTCGCGGTTGAACATGCCCAGGGGCGAGGGCTGGTAAATCGTTGCCGTACGCCACGGGAGGTCGTCACCCTTGCCGGACTCACCGGGGATGCCGCAGGAACTTGTCCCGTCCACGGTGGTCTTGACGTCGCCTAGGGCGGCCACAACTTCTACGGCGGCCGGCCAGTAGGACTGGTAGTGGAATGGGTCAGCGTTGCGCTGGACCCTGTGCGCGGCGGTGGTTGGTTCGAGCTGTTCCCACCCGCTGATCGTCTGGAGCGCCTTGAAGAAGTTGGTGGCGGATGCCGTGGGATTCATTCGGTCCTGGTAGGACCCCCACGCGCCGTTGTCCCGCTGCTGGAATAGGCCTCGAGAGTCCGGACCTGGGCCGTCGCCATGGTCCAGGACGCGCAGACCGGACTCTCCCATC
>NZ_JARFXU020000043.1:0-17398 GCF_029581595.2 Arthrobacter sp. NQ7
CCCGGCTGCTCTTCTCAAAGCAGTCGACGTCGTAGCCGGCCTGGCGCAGCTGCTGGAGTGCTGAGATGCCGGCAGCGCCAGCACCGATGACACAGTAACGGGTCATTAGGGTGTTCCGTTCACGTAGTAGTTCTAGGGTGGATAAATGTCCGGTGGTTACCGGATGACGTCGCCGCCGGAAAGGGTGACTGTTTCGCCGGTCATGAAGCCCGCGGCTTCGTTGTCCGCCAGGATCCGGACCCACCGGGCGATCTCTTCGGGCTGGGCGACTCGGCCGAGAGGGATGGCGGAAGCCGCGGCCTCCATGCGGCCGGTGGCGGCGTTTCCGGGGGTGTTAACCCAGCCGGGCGCGATGGCGTTGACGCGAATTCTGCGGTCCGCCAGCTCAAGGGCGGTTGCCTTGGTGATCATGATGACGGCGGCCTTGGACGCACCGTACACAAGTTGGCCGGGGGAGACCTGAAAACCGTCCACGGACGCGAAGTTCACGATTGCCGACCCTTCGGGCATGGCCCGTTTGGCTGCTGCCATAACGTTGAGGACGCCCAGGACGTTGACGTCGAAGACTAAGCGGTACAGCTCGTCCGTATAGGTGTCCAGGGTGGAGGGCGGGTAGACCCCGGCGATGTTGGCTACCGCATGGATGGAGCCGCCCAGGTCCGGCAGGACGCCGTCGAGCTTTTCCTCCAGTGCCGCGCGGTCCCGCACGTCGGCAACCAGCGGGGTGACCTTGGACGAGTGGCCGTTGAAGTCAGGGGCGGTGACGTCGACGGCGATGACGTGCCAGCCGTCCTGAAGGAAGACTTCGGCGGTGCTGCGGCCCATACCACTGCCGGCGCCGGTGACGAGCGCGACTCGATCGGATTCTTTTTGCATGTCTTTTAGGCCCTGCTTTAGTAGCGGTCGAGAATTTGTGTGAGGGCCTGAATGATTTCGCGATCGTTGCCTGGCACGCTCTCAACTGCCACAAACTCAGACGTACCGGCACGCATGAGGATGAAACGTCCCCCTGCAAACCTCGCCGTCACGCCAGCTTTCGTGATGCTGCGAACCTTGACCATCAGTACTGCTCCTTGAATTCAGCTGCCCCTCGGCAGCTCAGTCGGTTTCGGGGCCCCAGCAGAAGGGGCAGGTGTCGTCGCAATCGAGGATCGGCAGGTCGGCAGCGCCGCGATTCTCCTGAATTCGCGTCGATGGGATCTCAACAATCTGGGACGTCCCGCCACGAAGAGCCAGAGTCGGTGGTGTGGCCATGAGAGACTCCTTTATCCCTAGGCGTTTTCCTTGGTATATAGATATTTCATCATTTTGACCTTTGGATAGCAAGAGATCCCGCCACTTTTTCTTCGCAATTTCGCTATTTTTTGTTCATATTTATAGGTTTCGCCTATGGACTATTGGTAATGGCCTCAGCGATCTGTGCTGGGAACAGCAAGCGATGCATGCACCGGAGATTGGGTCCGGGTTCCTGCTCCCCGGGTCAATTCGCCCTGCTCATAGGGTTGCCGCCCGGCCGTGCTGCACGTCATCTCGATGTCGCCTGGCCCCTGCCCTGCCTCAGGTTTGCCCGTCTTTTTCTGTTTCGGGGGAGCGGACGGCGCCCTAGAGGGCGTTTCGGATGCCCCTCATGCGCTAAGAAAGCCTGGCACCGTACAGCGGTGCCAGGCTTTCTCGTCGTCATCTTGGTACTTATGGGGGCTTCTTTATGGCCTCGGGGTGCTTTTGTTGCTGCCGGACAACTGCTTAACACATGCGGGGTAAGCAAGCCCAGTGGCTTCGTGCTTGAGAACCTAACTGAATTGGCTTGCTTCGGTGGTCTCGTTGGCTGGGTCCAGGACCCGGGAGCCAGTGGCAGCGGAAGTTGAGGCTTCGTATTCCGGAAGGACCGAGAATGAGTTTTTGGCAGTTCGTCTGGTCACGAAGTACACCATCACCACTACGACCAGTGCACCGACAGCGAGCAGGAACTGGACACGCAAATTCGGGTCAAGAGCCATCTGGGCCAGCACGGCGATCATTGCCGCGATCGCGACGAGCGACAGGTAGGGGAACATCCACATTTTCACCACAAGCTTCCCAGGGCTCGTGCGCCGGCGCAGCACTATCTGGGAGATCGCGATGATGACATAGATGATGAGGATTATCGGGCCGATGGAGTTGATCAGGAAGTAGAAGACTGTCTCGGGGGCAGCCGCGGCCGCGATGACACAGAGGAACCCGACTACAGAGGAGAGCAGGATCGCCCGCCGTGGAACCCCGGCGCGGCCGACCTTCACGAGGGCGAGAGGGGCCTCGCGCCGGGCAGACAGGACGAACAGCATGCGCGAGGCGGTGTACAGACCGGAGTTGAGCACCGACAGCACGCCGGTCAGAACGACTGCGTTCATGATCGTAGAGGCAAAGGGGATCCCCATCCTGTCGAACGCAGCGGCAAACGGGGAGGCGGCCAGAGCCGGATCGTTCCAAGGCAAAACGACGGTGAGCAGGACGATCGAGAGGACAAAGAAGATCGTGATTCGGGTGACGATGGACCGGGTCGCCTTTGCGATGGCCGCGCCCGGGTCCGGGGACTCGGCAGCGGCAATGGTGGCGACTTCTGCGCCAACCATGGCGAAAATAACGACGACTACGGAGCTGAAGATCGACCCCACGCCGTTGGGCATGAAACCACCGTGGGACCACAGGTTGCTGAAATCGGCCTGCTTGCCGGGCCAAACGCCAAACGCGAACAGACTCGCGAGGACGATGAAGACGACGATGGCTGCGACTTTGATACCCGCGAACCAGAACTCGAATTCGCCAAAGGATGAAACGGAGAGCAGATTGGTCGCTGTCATGGTGACCATCAGGACGAGGGCGATAAGCCACAGCGGGAGGTCGATCCACAACTGGATGATGGTGGCGCCGGCGATGGCTTCGAAGCCCACGACGACGACCCAGTAGTACCAATAAAGCCAGCCAACAGCGAATCCGGCCCATCCCCCGAGTGCCTTACGGGCGTAGTCGGCAAAGGATCCAGTGGAAGGGTTCGCAACAGCCATCTCGCCGAGCATCCGCATAATCAGGATGATAAGGACGCCGGTGGCGGCGTAAGCAATGACTGATGCCGGACCCGCGCCGCTGATGACGACGCCCGATCCGATGAACAGGCCAGCGCCGATGACCCCGCCCATGGCGATCATGGTCAGGTGCCGCTGTTTGAGCCCTGCTTTGAGAATGGGTGGAGGTGCCATGGAGTGTGCCTTTCCCCATGAAGGAGTTGAAGGACGGGATACCCAGGAGCGGCAGTCACAACCATGCACGGCCATCCGTAATCGATAAGGGAAATTGCTTTTTGCAGTCTTCGTTTCGACGAGGAGATATTCACGGCGGTGTCGGTTGGTGCGCTGCTGCCCAGGCAGATGTCATCGTGCTTGGACCTTCAGGGAACTACAAATCGATTTTATCTGGGTTCTTTGTCGTATTGCCATGCAGATTGGCCAAGGGCTGCCTCGACGCGAGCCAGCCCTCAGCCAAACCGCATCGGATCATTCGCCGGCGTTTACACTTGCGAGGTCCTGGGTGTTCTGGGCCTGGGAGTAAGCGTCCAGCAACCGGTGCGTGTCGGCCATCTGTTCTTCCCAAATGACGCGGCAATGTCGATCCGGTCTTCGGGTTCCTGCAATGCCGAAAGGTATGCCCCAATGCCGGCATCCTTGTCCTTCGCCGCGGCCTCCTGGAGCGCGATCATGCGGATAGCGGCCTTGGTTTGGACTCCGTAGATGGGGATCTGCGGTCCGCGCGGGGCGATCATCCCGATGAAATACAGCTTCTCCAGCCCCTCGGGCACAATTCCGCCGGCGTAGCGAACCGGAACGTTGCGGCTTCGGCGCAGCAGTGACTCATCGATAAACGGCAGACTGGCATGGAAGCCGGTAGCCCAGAGAATCGTGTCGTACTCACGGGCGGTGCCATCCGTGAAATGGACAGTCTTGCCGTCGAAACGTTCGATCCCGGGCACCACCCGGATACGGCCGTGGTGGATCCAGTACAGCAGCAGGTCATTCACGACCGTGCTGCCTTCTGCCAGGGTGCGGTGCTTGGGCTGAGGCATCCCGGGGTAGTTGAGCCACTCGCCGATCGAAACTCGGGCCAGGAGCCGGACGATGAGGTCCTGCTCGTCAGCTGAGAATTCGGCGAGGAACTCCACCTCCTGGCGGGGCTTCCCAAAGTAGGTTTTGGGCTGGAAGTAGGTGCCTTCGCGAATCACGATGTCTGCCTCAAGGCGGTGCTGGGCGACGTCGACTGCGAGGTCGCAACCGGAGTTCCCGGCTCCGACCACCAGCACCCGGCCGCCCTCGACATCGCCGACGTTGCGGTAGGAGCCGGAGTGGATCTGTTTCCCCGTAAACGTTCCCGGGAACTGCGGGACCTTCTGGTCCCAGAGATGGCCGTTGGCGACGAGGACTCCGTCATAGTCGATGGTTTCCCCGGTCTCAAGGGTCACAGTCCAGCCGGCAGAACCGGTGGCGCCTTTCGTGGGAATGGGGACCACCGAGGTGACTGCTGTGTTGAACCGGATGATGTCGTAATGCCCTTTATCCCGGGCGTACGACTCGAGGTAGCTGCGGACCTGGTCGCGGCGGGGGAAGTGGGGATACTCCGTCGGCATCGGGTAATCCTCGAAGTGGGTCATGTCCCGGGAGGTGATGAGATGAAGCGCGTCGTAGTCCCTCTGCCAATGGCCTCCAACACGATCGGTCTTTTCGTAGCAGTCCACCCGGTATCCGGCTTCGCGGAGCTGTTCGAGTGCGGAGATTCCGGCGGCGCCGGCGCCGACGACACAATAGCGGGTCATGGTCGTGGTGTTCCTTCTTCTAATGAGTGAGCGTTACCGGGGCAGTCCCGGACTGGATCACCTGACCGTGACTCCACCGTCAATCAGGAAGTCGGCGCCGGTGGCGTACGAGGAGGCATCGGTGGCGAGGAAGACGACCATGGGAGATATCTCTTCTGGCCGTGCGCGCCGGCCCAGCGGAGCGCTGGAGGAGGTGCCGCCGGCCGGCTCGTCGTCGTTCATCGGTGTTTCGACACCGCCGGGGCTGATGGAGTTAACCCGAATGTTGTGAGGGGCGTATTCGAGGGCGCCCGCCCGGGTGAGGGCGAGGACAGCGGCCTTGGATGCAGAGTAGGCACCGTAGGCTTCCGCTCCGCGGTGTGCCGCAGTGGAGGCGATGTTGATGATCGTTCCCCCGCCGCGCCGGGCCATGGCCGGGAACGCGGCTTTCATGCCCAGCAGGACGGATGCCGTGTTCACCTTCTGGAGCAGCTCCCACTCGCTCAACTGCAGTTCATTAAGCGGAGTGACGCGGATGATGCCGGCGTTGTTAACCAAGGCGTCGAGTCCGCCTTCGTGATGTTCGATGTCGGCGACGGCGCGGGCCCAGGCAACCTCGTCCGTGACGTCGAGGTGGAGGTAGCGCACGGACAGGTTCTTGTTGTTCAGCTCCGCAACGGTTTTTTCGCCATCCTCGTCACGGACGTCGGCGATGACGACGCGCATGCCCGCAGCTGCCAGGGCTTCGGCATGGGCGGCGCCCTGGCCTCGTGCGCCGCCGGTTACGAGAGCGACGCGTCCAATGGTTTCGTTCATTTCAGATGTTCCCTAAGTAGTGGATGTTGCGAGGCCTGGTGCCGGGTACCGGCACCAAGCCTCGCGGGTATTGGGGGGGTGGTTAGAGCATTCCCGGCTCGCCGACTTCTGCGGCGCTGGGATCCATGCCGTATTTCTTCAGCAGGCTTGCGATGGTTCCGTCTTTGCGGAGCTCTTCGATGTTTTCGTTGAGCGCATTAGTGAGGTTGTTGTTGTCGAGCTTGGTCGGCCAGTTCAGCTGGCCAGGGTGCGCGGTGACGGGAATGCGGGAATCGGGCTGCAGAGGCACGATCTGGGCGCCCTTAATAGGGTTAGATTCAAATCGGGCTGTAGTGGCGCCGACACTGTCGATGACCGCGTCGATGCGGCCGGCCGCGAGGTCGCCGAACACGGCTTCCGGGTCCTGGTACACGGAGAACTTGTCGCCGAACACCTGGGCGAACTCATCGTTCCAGAGGTTACCGGCGACGGAACCAATCTTCTTGCCGTCGAGTTCGGCGATGGTCTTGTAGCCGGCAACGGAAACGAGCGCACCCTGGTCGAGGTAGACAGGGTTGCTCAGGGCGACAACCTTGGCTCGGGCCTTGGTCCGCCACCAGTCTGCCGCTGCCAGGTCTGCCCGACCGGCCTGGACGGCTGGGATCGCGGCGCCGGCACCTCCCGAGGACTCGACGGTCACGGTAAGGCATTCGCGTTTGGCGATCTCGTTGAGCAGGTCACCCTCAACACCGGAGATCTGGTTTCCGTCGATCTTCAAGTGGGGGGCAAAGTCGTAGGCAGCAACGGTGAGAGTACCTGGATTGATGGTTGAGAACTGGTGCTTCGGTGTGCAGGATGGATCGGCAGCCGCACCGGCGTTGCTGCCGCAGCCGGACAGTGCGAGTGCCAGGCCTGCAAAGGCTACAGCGGCGGCAGCGCCGTAGCGGGCACGGGAGCTGGTGGGGTTCATGATGCGTCCTTTGTGTTGGGGTGGATTAGATGTGTCGGTTGAGCCGGCGCTCGGCGAGGCGAACAAAGGCCAGGGCGATGATGGTGATGGAGCCGTAGAGGACGGCGGTCAGGCCGAAGACGCTGAGGTATTCGAACGTAACGGAACCCAGGGCGTAAGCCTTCGACATCAGTTCAGGGACCGCGATGACGAAGGCCAGGGAACTGGTCTGGAAGATCGTGACGGCGAGGCTGGCCAGGGGAGGGGTGGAGATCCTGACTGCCTGGGGGAGGACGATGTAACGGAAGCCGGACCATCCGCGGAGGCCGGAGGTGATGGCGGCCTCACGCTGTCCGGCCGGTACAGCTGCGAGCCCGGCGCGGAAGAGCTCGCTGGCGTAAGCTCCGGTGGTCCAGGACAGCGAAATCACACCGGTCGCGAAGGCGGGGAGAGCAACGCCGCTCTCCGGAAGCCCGAAGTAGAGCAGATAGAGGAGGACGAGTGCGGGGGCACCGCGGCCGATTTCGACTACCACGAGGGCCGCACTCCTCAGCGGAACGATCGGCCCTTCGATGGCGAGGGCAAGGACGAGTCCGAGCGGCATTCCGAAGAGCAGGCACAAGCCCGTCAGTGTGAGGCTTACGCCAAGTCCGGGGGAGAGCGCCGGAAGCCAGCTGATCCATTGGTCAAGAAGGGTCATCATGCCACCTCAAGCTTTTGACGGAGGGTGCGGTCGATCCGGCGGGCGGCTATGGCGAGCGGGACGCTCATGGCGATGTAGAGCAGACCGGCAATACTGAACGCGAGCAGCCCCTGGTGGGTTGCCCGGGAGACAAGGCCGGCCTGGTAGGTAATTTCATGGCCACCGATAGTGGACGCCAGTGCGGAGTCTTTCAGGAGGGCGATGGCGTAAGCGGCGATGGCTGGCAGAGTCACTTTGAATGCTTGGGGGGTGATGACGTAGCGGGTCTTGGGCAGGAATTTCATGCCGAGCGCCGTGGCCGCTTCCCATTGCCCTTTGGGGATGCTCAGGAGCCCGGATCGGTAGGTTTCGGCCATGTAGGCCGAGGCTATGACGGAGAACCCGATAATGGATGCGGACGTCGAGTCCAGGCGAAGGGCGTACTGGGGGAGGCCGAAGTAAATCAGGAAAATCCAGGTGATGGGTGGGATGGCCCGGACAACGTCAATGTAAAGCGTGGCCGCGATCCGCAGCGGTGACCAGGGCGATCGGCGGGCAGTTACCAGCGGGATGCCCAGGAGGGCTCCGATCAGCAGGGACGCCCCGGTGATCAGAAGGGTCATGCCAATTCCGGAGGAGACTTGGGCGAGCATATTTATCACCTGTCCAGAACCGCCCGCAGGAACTTCTTTGTGCGTTCATGGGTGGGTGCGGTCATAACCTGTTCGCTGGGTCCCAGTTCGAGCACACCCCCGTCGGCCATCACCATGACACGGTCGGATACGTCGCGGGCGAAGTGCATCTCGTGCGTAACCACGATCATGGTCATTCCCTCGTCGGCGAGGTCGCGCATGACCGCCAGCACTTCCAACCCCAGTTCGGGGTCCAGTGCCGATGTCGGTTCGTCGAAGAGCATTACCTTCGGTGAGAGGGCGAGGGCACGGGCGATGGCAATACGCTGCTGCTGGCCACCGGAGAGCCGTGAGGGGTGCTGGTCGCTCTTCGATGCAAGACCGACCCTGTTGAGCAGTGAGTTCGCGACGCTGTTCGCCTCCTCGCGGCTGCGCCCCAGAACCTTCCTTTGCGGGAGGGCGATGTTCTCCATCACAGTCAGGTGAGGAAAAAGGTTGAAGCTTTGGAACACCATGCCTGTGACTCGACGGAGACGGTCCAAGCTGGCGCGGTCGGGCCGCTTTTCACCGGCATTGACTGTGGTGTCACCGATGGTAATGGTGCCCGCGTTTGGAACCTCAAGGTAGTTCAGGCACCGTAGGAAGGTGCTCTTGCCGGCCCCCGAAGGGCCAATGATTGAGACGACCTCGCCTTGATTCATTTCAAGATTTACGTCGTGCAGCACCGTGTTCTTGCCGTAGGCCTTGCCCAGGCCGCGGACCTTCACTGCGCCAAGCGTCGGCGGAGACGCTGTTTGCTCTGGGGCGATTTCCACTGGCATTTCCCCTCTCAGGAGATCCATAGGTAGGAGCTTTGGAATATAAAAATGTAATCAGTCCCACCTAGAGATAGCAAGACATTTCCCCCAAAAGATGGGGTTTTGCCTGCCGGAAACAAACCAAAAGTCCGAGAAACTCACAGGAAATATAGGTTATGACTATGAAAAACAGGTATTGACCTATATGATGGATACAATTAGAAGCGCAAACAGAGGCTGAATCCCGCATGACAATGCTCCAGGTCAACTACTTCCTGGCCGCTACAGCGGCTGGTTCATTGACGCAGGCTGCCGAGGAGCTAGGCATCTCGCAGCCGACGCTTTCGGAGCAGATCCGGAAGCTTGAGCAAAGCGTGGGAGTGCCCCTATTTACGCGCGCGAAGCAGGGCCTGACTCTGACGGAGGCGGGGCAGCGGTTCCTGCCGCATGCTCGGAAAGTTGCACGGGACTACGAGGCTGCAATGGAGTCCGTCTCCGGGATACGGGACAGTCGGGAAGGTACGGTCGCATTCGGGATGTTCAATTCCGGACAATACGTCCTGTCCGGCCTGATTCCTGCGTTCCGCTCCCTCTATCCGAACATTCACGTCCGCGTCATTGGTTCAAACTCTGCCCAGGTAGCTGACATGGTGCGCTCCGGAAGGCTGGAAGCCGGCGTCGTCGCCCTGCCTATCGACGCCCGAGGGCTGACCATGAGCGACGTCCTGTGGTCATGTGAAGCGGCCTATTTCCATACCAAGCCGGTGCTCACCGAGCCTGTGACCATCGAAGGTCTGCTGCAGCGTCCGTTGGTGCTGCCCGACTCCGGTTGGGCCCAAAACGACCCGACTCGGCGCCAGCTGAGCGAACGGGCCCAAGCTCTGGGGAAACCCTTTGTCCCGGACATTGAGGTCGAAACTGGGGCAGCTGCCCTCGCTATCGCCGCCAGCGGCACTGCCGCGGCCGTAGCATCAGTTCCAGTGGCAGAAGCGCTTGGCTACACTAACCGACTGAACCATGTCAGCCTGGATCCTCCTCTTATTGAGACCTTCGCCGTCATTAGCCGGGATCCGACTACTCTTTCCCCTGCCACCAAGGCCATGATCAAACTTGCCGAGGAGCACATGCGAATGCTCCACCGCGAATACCAGCCCGTCTGACGCGCCGGGGCCGGAGCGCGACCACCGGGCCAGGAAAAGCCCGGTGCAGGCTTCCTGCTCGGTCCGGCGCTAAGGGCGGGGCGTCGCGCTGACGATCCGCGCGACCTCGGCCGACCGGTCCACGGTCGCGCGGGCGCCTTCAGCAATGATGTCCGTAACGCCGCGTTCGTCGAAAACCGCGAGAGCACGGACGGTAAGGCTGGCGGGAGGGGCCATGTCCTTGCGCAGGGCAGAGGCATCCGATGCGGGCTCAGCTAGCATCAGGCTGGCCCCGGCCACCGTCTCGCGGGCCAAGAGAACCGCCAGTTCCGCCTAAACAGACTCATTAGTGAGCGGTTCACAGATAACCTTGACCGTTTCCTCACTGACAGGAAGTTCATTCACCAAGTTGATTCAGTCCACTTCTAGTGATGCTGGAACGGTGCCCCGGAAGCTGGGCACTCGGTCTGGATATTGAAGAGCTCTCCGGCCTCCCACAGGTGCCACGATTCTCCCGTCTACCGACGACCCGTCTTAGCAGGAGCTAGAGTTTGCTAAGCCAGATCCTCCCCGAACTCCCGAAGGCGTCTCCTTCGAGAATCTTGCCCTCGATGCCACCCATTCGATCCGGAGGGAAGTCCGGCATCGCTGTTGTCACGCTGAGTTGCCACGCGGGGGGCTGCCCTCCAACTTTCATGGGCCCCAAGGGGACGCTGACCACGAAGCGGCTGCCGGTGGGGGGGCGGTGAGATGAAGCGGACCACCGTGTTGCGCAAAGAAGAGAGTGCGTGTGTGGGTCCGGACGCCGTTGACGATCGGCCACGCCTCCTGCTTCGGGAAGCAGTTGATGCTCATGCCAAGTGCAGTTTGAACCGGGTGAAATGCAGTCGAGCGTGCTGCCTGGCATTGTCCAGGAAGCGTCTGGACACCTAGGCTGAAGAGCAGTCGTCGTGTGACGTGGAACACGATACGTGTAAGGCCGCATTAGTTCCTTGCACGTCGCTAGGAAGGTGCAGGAATTCTGGTTATGGTGGCGGATGGCCGCCCTCGGGCAGTGGCTGGTTGGAAGTCTCTTGAGGATTGGGAGTACGTGGTTACGTCCACGTATGCGGGCTTGTCGATTTCCGTTGATCGCGAGACTGACTTTTCAGCTCGGCTGTCTTTGGTGAAGCTTGGCCGCTGTGAGCTGTCCCGGGTCGACTCGCCGCCGGCTACATATGAGCGGTCGAATCTGCATATTTCACGCGCTCCGGCCGATGACCTGCTGTTGAGCCTCAAGATGTCGGGTTCGTGTGTCGCTGAACAGTTTGACCGGCAAGCCCTGCTCAAGAGCGGCGACCTGGTGCTCTATGACACCGGCAGCCCCTACAAGCTGAACTTCCTTGAAGGATACAGGGAGTTGATTTTGAAGATTCCTCGTGCGGCTCTCGCATCCAGGGTAACTTCTCCATCTGCCGTCAGCGCGGTCCGGTTGTCCGGCCGTTCTTCGATTGGGCGGCTCGCCGGTTCCTATTTGCGGGGACTCGCTCGTGAGGCTGAGAACCTGTCCCCGCATGCCAGGGCCGGACTGGACTCGGCCATCTTGGATGTAGTTGCTTTGGCGCTTTCAGAGGTAGATGGGGCGTGCGCTGTTGACGAGAACGCGGAAAGGCTGGCTCGGGCGAAAACCGTTATGCGTGCGAACATTGCGGATTCAGCCCTTGGCGCAGCACGAGTCGCTGCCGCCTTGAACATCAGCGTGAGGACACTAAACAGGCTGTTTGCACGTGAAGGGGAATCAGCCATGCGATGGCTTTTGGACGAAAGGCTAATAGCCTGTCAGCGGGCGCTGTCCGAAGGGCGGACGAGGTCGGTATCTGATGTGGCGATGGAGTATGGATTCTCGGATCTTTCGCACTTTAGCCGCGTGTTTAGGGCCAAGTTCGGCATTCGGCCAAGTGAAGTGTTGGCCCTAGGACGACCGTTTCATCGGACTGGCTGAAAGGAAACGAGGACGCTCCCTACACTGTGCGAGTGCAGGGAGCCGCCTTCATAGAACTCGTGGGTTGCGGTCCGCCCGCAACGAAAGCGGCGGCACGAAAGCGCCATGAGCAGCGTGGCTTCATTGAACACATTGGTGATCCGCGTCTATGCGCTCCGGTTGCCCGGAGGATGCAAATCCGAGGCGGGTCTTCTCCGGCAGTTACCCGAGCGTCAGGCCGAGGATGACGGCGAAGTGACGACGACTGTATACCGCCCGTTTCGGCCGTCGACAGATGCGGGACCTGCGGTGGTAGCGGGCGCCGCGGCGGCGGCACACTGCAGCCAGACATGAGGGTGGGCGATGCGCCGGCTGCGCGATCGCTATAGTCAGCGCGAGCTAAGCCTTGTTGAACATCGTTGTTCCTTATTGGTGGGACGATCAGAAGCCGCGGTGGTACGGGCCGGTGGACCTCGTGTAAGTCGGAATTGGCAATGGTGGCTCCATTCCCATGTCCGCGGCTGCATGAATGGGCCAGAACGGGTCGCGCAGCAATGCCCGGCCGATGAAGACCAGATCGATGCCTCCGTCACGCAGGAGATACTCGGCGAGGTCAGCGGAGTGGATGGATCCGACCGAGGCCAGCGGCAGCGAAGATTGGCGTCGGATGTCTTGGACGAATTTGACCTGGTATCCGGGGTAGACATCCCCGCCGTAAAGGCTGGTGATGTTTCCGGACGTGACTTCCAGTAGATCGGCTCCTTCGGCCTCGAGCCATTTCGCGAGTTGGGCGGCTTCGTCCGCAGTGACGCCACCTTCGATCAGGTCGGTTCCGGAGAACCGGACCAGCAGCGGTTTGGAGGCTGGAAGGGCCTCTCGGACCTTCCGCACCACTTCGAGAAGGAACCGGGCCCGGTTTTCCAGGCTGCCACCGTACTCATCGCTTCGTTGGTTGGACATTGGCGCGAGGAATTCGTGAATGAGATAGCCGTGGGCGGCGTGGATTTGAATGCAGTCAACTTCGGCCTGATCTGCGCGGACAGCGGCCGCACCGTAGTACTGAACGAGGTGGCGGACTTCCTCTGTGGTCAGTTCAGCCGGCGTTGCGGAATCCTCTGAATGAGGTATCGGTGAGGGTGCCACACAGCCGCCGGGGAGTTGGGCCTTGCGCCCGGAGTGGGCCAACTGGACTCCGATCTTCGCATCGCAGGCATGGACGGCATCTACGATGCGGCGGACGCCGGCTATGTGCTCATCGGACCAGAGCCCGATATCGGACTCGCTGATCCGTCCCTGCGGGTGTACGGCGATGACCTCGGTCATGATCAGTCCCACCCCACCGAGCGCCCGGGCGCCGTAGTGAAGCACCTGGCGTGGGGTGACGGTCCCGTCATTTGCGGCCTGGTACATGAGCATCGGGGACATGACGATACGGTTTTTCAGGTCCATACCCCCTAGTCTGTAGGGGGTGAAGAGCAAGCTGTCGGTCGTCACTGTGCCACGAACCCGCCGTCGACGGACAGCATGTGTCCGGTCACGAAGCTGGCCTCGTCACCAAGGAGCCAGCAAATGGAGGCTGCCATCTCCTCGGGTTCACCCATCCTACCCATCGGGTGGAACGAGCCGGCGGCCTTGAACTCGTCGGTGCCGCGCTGGAGCCGAAGGCCCTGGTCCGTGATCATTGGTGTCAGTGTAAAGCCGGGGCAGATGGCATTGATCCTGATCCCCAGCCCGGCAGTCTCCAGCGCAGCAGCGCGGGTCAGGCCTGAGACGCCATGCTTCGCTGCTGAGTAGGCGGCATAGTTCGCCCCGGCAGTAAGCCCCCAAATGGAGCTGAGGCTGACGATGCTGCCGGACCCCTGCTCCTGCATGATCCGGATTTCCTGCTGCAGGCAGACAAAAACGGAGATCAAATCCACGTCAATGATCGCGTTGGCCGCATCCAGATCGAACTCGTGCACCGGTCCAATGGGACCTGTGATGCCTGCGTTGTTGACGGCACTGTCCAGTCGCCCGAATTCTTTCTTGATTTCCGTGAACAGACCGGCGACAGCAGCGTCGTCGGTGACGTCCAGATGCTTGCCCGTGGCGGTCAATCCGGAGCTGTGAATCTCCTCGACAACTTTGTCGGCGTTCTCCTTGTTCATATCGGCGACGATCACGTGATGGTCGCGCGAGGCGAGTAGGTGGGCGGTAGCCCGACCAATGCCGGATCCGCCGCCCGTTACAAGACCAATTTTCGTCATTGTAGTTCCTTTGGTAATCGGTGAATCATTGAGCCAGGTAGGCGCCGTCGATGTTGATCCCGCCGCCGGAAACGAACGAGGCCTCGTCTGACAGCAGCCAGACGATTCCGTTTGCAATCTCTTCCGGTTGTGCCGCCCGCTTGGAAGGGTTTGCAGCGGAGTCGGTGGCATGGCGTTCGATGGTGGTGGGGGAGTAGCCAAGGGTCTCGTCGATGATGGCAACGGGGGCGAGTTTGGTGAGTTCGTGGAGTGTTCCGAGCCGCGCGGCGCGGGTGCTGAAGATCCGGGCCAGGCGTTGGGTTAGGTGACCAGGGTTGATGTGTTTCTCCGGCGATCGTCCTGGGAAGACCCAGCTGCTGTTGGGATGCGCGGCCGTGAGGCCGTGCGTTGGGTTCTCAGCCAGGTCCCGCCAGGGCTCATCCAGCGGGGCTGGCAGGGCGATATTTATTGATCCGAGCTGGACGGTGACGAGTTCTTCGGTGACCGTCACGTCTTCCCACGTGAGCTGCGCAATGCGTTCGGCCTGTTGCCCGAAGACGAGGACGAGGACGAGGATCGCGGCGGCCTGATCCCGTGCTTCGATTTGTCCGCCAGCGTGGAGCACGCGTTTCAAGGCTTCATCCTGCCCTGTCTTATCGAGTTTGGCGCTCGTTCCACGACGATGCGAGGTGATGGTCAGCCCTGCAGGAGCGGCCTTGTTCTTGATGGCCCATTTCAGAAAGTGTTCAGCGATGCGCCTGGTGGTGGGTCCTTCTGCTTGCCAGAGGTCGAGGTGTGCTTGGGTCAGCCCGGCGAGACTGGCGCCGTGGCCGGTGAGCCAGTTGAGCAGGTCGATGGCGACGGTCACTTGCTGCTTGGCTCGGAGGAAAGCGCCGCGGGTGACCTCGTCCATCTGGTTCATTCGGCGTAGATGATGCCAGCGGATGTAGCGACGGATGATGTCGCGGTTCTCAGGGTTGTCGATTCGGTCGAGGGCTTGTGCAGACCAGATCTCGTAACGGCTGCGGAGTTCGTCCCTGCGGGGGAGAACGCCGTATTCGGTTAGGAGGCCGCGGACGTATTCACGGGTCCGCGAGTCGGGTAATTCGTCGAAGCTTTCATGGGTGATCTTTGGTGCGATGGCGAGGTTTCGGAGGAAGGCGGTGACGTGCTTTTGCTGGATCCAGGTGATGCCGCTGTTGGCGCGTTTCATAGACTTCAACGCCGTGGCGAGCGGAATCAGGCTCGGGGCAATTTCTCCTGTTGATGGGTTTGCGAGGACCTCATGGACAACTGTTGCGAGCACGCATTTCCAGCAGCGTCCCCCGCTGTGGAGTTCGTCTTCTGCTCCGCAGGCCTGGCAGTCGACGTTGAGCCGAACTCCCGAGCACTGGCGGCAAGCGGGCTGTTCATCGATGAGGCCCGGCAGGACGCCCGCATGTCCGCAGGCGCAGGTGCCTTTGGTGCGTTTTGCCTGTTGGTAGCAGTAGCCGCAGATTCCGCCGTCGGGCCACCTCGCAACGGTTTGGTGGTGCTGGTGGCAGCGGGCGCAGGGGACTGGCCAGTGGAGGGGATCCTCTGGCTTGCGTGGCCTAGTCACCGTTCTCGGGACTGACGAGGCGGATCCGCTTAGCGATCGGGTTACCGGGCTGGATTCCGAGGTCCTCACTGCGTTGCGGTGCGTTGGCCGTCGCCGCGGCGCGCATCTCCACGAACGGTTCGAACAGGTCGTTCGGGGTGCAGTCCAGGATGTCGCAGAGTGCCGCGAAGGTCCTGGCCGGGATGCGTTCCGGCGCCGCCGTGACAAGTCGGTAAAGCTGGCTTTCGGAGAGGCTGATGCCCCGGGAACGCAGAAGGGGCATCAGTTCGGTAGTCTTCCAGAGGTTGCGTTTGGCCATGAGGGCTCGCAGGTTCCAGCGGTAGCCTATCCGGCGCTGTTCAGGCATCTGGGTCCTCCAGGTTCGCGATGCGACGTGCAATCATCTGCTGCACGGTTTTCTGCTTGAAGTCCGACGATACCGACGTGTAGAGGCCAGTGGTCGAGGCGTACGAGTGGCCGACCTGGGTCTGCACGAACGCCGGATCGTAGCCGGCTTCGATCAGATGGGTCATGTAGGAATGCCGAAGGCAGTGGAGCCCCAGTTCCTTCGGCAGTCCGACGGCGTCACGGGCAGCTGCGAAGGCATCCCCGAAAGAACCGAGCGACATCCGGGCTCCACGCTCGCTGGGCCAAAGAGCCGATGACCGGTCGGCCGTTGGGAACCGCTGCCGCATCCCGTCGGATGTCCAGGTCTTCAGCTGGTCCACGACCCAATCAAACTCCGGAACCGTGAGGACGGTGCGCCGTCTGGGTCCGGACCCTGCCGCGCCTTTGGCGAAACGGACCTGCAGGGCGCCGAACCGGCCATAGTCGCTGACGTGGGGGTTGGGGCCGAAGTCCTCCAGGTCCAGCATGGTCATTTCGCGTCGGCGAAGACCATAGGCATAGCAAACCTTGAACGCCACCGAGTCGCGGAACAAGGGCAGCCACCGCTTGCTGCCGGCGGCGTACTCACGGTCGACGAGATCGTCGATGTGATCGAACAGCCGTTGCAGTTCCGCCTTGGTGAATGACCTCTTCTGTGCCGGCACCGCGTCATCGGTGGTGTGCCTTGGCATGTTCCACTCAAAGCAAATCTGGCTGGATATATCGCCGAAGGTTCGTTGGCAGAACTCGCCCCATCCGTAACCAGGATGGGTCAGGTAAGCGCAGAACATCGACACGGCGTTACCGTACGAACGCAGAGTCTTTAAGCTGATCGGCTTTTCCCCTGAGCGCAGCTCGGCCAGGAAATCCTCAATGTCCGCCGGGCCCCAATGCCACGGAAACTCGCCTGTGAACTTCTGGAACCGTTCCAGCAGCTGGCAGCGCTGTTTGATGGTCTGGGTCGTCAGCCCACGGGCCAGCATCTGCGCGCGCCAACCATCAAGCATCGCGGTGAAAGCCCGCTCATCAGCTCTGAACAGACCGATGTCCGGATCCACCAGCATCCGCGGAACGAAACCGGTAACGACACCACTCACTGCAACCCCTAAACCACGGAAACATGCATTAGATGCAGGAAACCTATAGCTTCAGCGTTCTACGCAGCAAATCCGGAGAACGTCACTGACATACGGCTGGAGAACAAACCTCATCTGACCTGCGGAAACGTCTGATACGCCAATTGGCGGGAGTTCTCGCAGCTACCTCTACTCCCGTGGTTTAAACGCCGATAATGGACGTTATGTAAAGTCGAATAGTGATTATTGCATCTGATGCATGATCACCCCTCCTCCGCCTGGGACTTGCTGCCACGCAGTCATTCATCTTTGAAAAGTGCCCGTGACCTGCGGAAACACTTCGTACACAGTGGGCGCAGGG
>NZ_JARFXU020000044.1:0-12453 GCF_029581595.2 Arthrobacter sp. NQ7
GGTCGCCGATGTTTTTGCCGGTCATGCCGGCAAGGTTGTTGGTCTTGGCGTGGCTGTTGTTGGAGCAATCGTCGTAGACCGGGTCCGGGTCGTTGATCATGGTGCCGACGCCGTTGGCGTCAGGGACACGGACCGTGTAGTCGCTGGCGGTGGGCGCCACCGGCTGGCCGGCAGCGTTGAATTCCTTGACACCGTGGGTCTGGCCGGCGACCAGGCTCAGTGCGCCCGGGGTGGAGGGCCCGAAGACGGTGCTGAAGTGGTTGTCGCTCATGGCGTAGTTCTGGGCGTAGTTCCAGATGCCGGTGACGGTGTTGCCGTCGTAGTAGTCCATCGTCAGGCCGGGGCGTCCGTACTGGTTGGGCGCACATGCGTCCTTGCTGGTGAACTCCACGAACTTATCCATCAGGCCGCCGTTGTACGCCTTCTGCTCGGCGGTGTACTCATGGTCCTGGTCGCAGGTGACGGCCTGCATCGGGGAGAGCCGCGCCGACTGGACCGAGTTGGGGTTGTTCGGTGCCAGCAGCCCGGCGTTCGCCAGGGTGTTGACGTCCTTGGGGGTGTCGTCAGAGGCCTTGAAGGCGGCCGCGGGGGAGCCTGTGCCCTGCTGGGTTTCGCCGGCGGTGTTGGCGGCGTTGGGGTAGGTGGCGAAGTAGTGGTCGAACGACACGTTTTCCTGGAAGAGGACGACAACGTGTTTGATCGGCGTCGCGGTGCCGTCCGTGGTGTTGCCGGCGGTGGCCGGTGTGGCGCCGAAGCCGACCAGCCCTGCCGTCAGGGTCGAGGCCGCCAGGGCCGCAGCGCAGGCGGCGGCAGCCCGCTTCCTGGTCAATAGTTTTCGTGGTTCAAGCATGGGGAGACCAATCCTTTGTGGGGTCCCGGCGGCGCCGGATTATGTCCTGCTGTGCGGCGGGGATGCCGCGGACGGGGCGTCGTCAATACAACGGCCCGTCATGGTGTGGTTGAGGCCGCTCCGCGCTGACTCTCAACGGTTCGAAGCTACTCGGCAGTAATGAACCGGGTATGACCGGCTGGTGAACGGAGGACGGGCAGGCCCGCCGATGGCCGTGGGGGTGTGGCCGGCGGGCCTGATCGCGCTAGTTCTTTGCGCCCGGCAGGAGCAGGAGGGCGTCGCCGACGGGGCGTTCACCGGTGGCGTCCGACGGGGAGTTCATGACTTGGCCGCCTTGGACCATGGTGGTGGATCCGCCGCCGTCCAGGTTCATGGCGTTGACCATTCCGAGGGACCTGGCCACGTGGGCTTCTTCGTTCAGGCTCAGGCCAAGGGAGGTGGTTTGGCGTCCGTCGGCGGTGACCAGCAGGGTGCGGCCCTGGGCGTCGACGCCGGCGAAGGTGCGGGGGTTGCGCTTGTGGACCCAGCCGTAGAAGAAGCTGTTGCTGTCGTTGGTCCGAACCATGCCGTCGCGTTTGGCCGTGACGTCCAGCTGGCCGTTCCGGACCAGGGTCGGGCCGCCGTTGACGACGTCGGTGGTGGCACTGGTTTTCAGGGTCTTGCCGCTTTCGGTGAGCAGGTCAGTGTCGACCTTCAACTTCTTGCCGGGGACGGCCAGGGCGGCGAGCTTGTCGACGTCCGAGCCGATGGCCTGCAGGGTACGTCGGCCGGTGGGGACCGCGGTGCCGCGGGTGTGGTTGACCGCGGTGACGGTTCCCTGGGCGTCCAGGACGACCTCGAGTCCGGGGCCGGCCGGGGTGGTGGGGCCGTACTCGGGGGTGAAGGCGACGATTTCGTCGGCGTCCGTGCAGGTGAAGTCGTGCAGCGGAAGGTTGGTCGGGGTATCGTCAGTGCCGCCGCAGTTGCGGATGAGCCCGGGCACCCGGTCGATCCCGTCCAGGGGGAGTTCGCCGGCGCCGGGAGCGCTGACGGTGCCATGCCAGTGCAGCCGCTGGATGGACGTGCCGTTCTTATCCAGGACCAGGGAGGGCCGGTCGCCGACGGGTTCGCTGAGGACCTTGCCGTCGTGCACTGCGGCTCCCGCGGGGTCGCCCGGGGCACCAGCTGCGGGATCCATGGTGAAGAACCCCCCGTTCACCGCTGCCAGCGCACCGGAAGCAGCGGAGAGCTGGCTGGTGGTTTCGCGGTCTTCGAGGGTGGGGCCGAAGGAGGAGGTGAGGTCGCCGTCGAACTCTTTCGGGTCAATGGTCAGCACCTGCAGGTTCCAGGGGCCGCGGTCGTCCTCGCTGGTGCCGGCGTCGCCGTCCCAGCCGGTGTAGATCATCGAGGCTTTGTAGCCGGCGGCCTTGATCTGATCGATCGTGGCGGAGCCGTCCGCCTTGGACCCGAACTGGCCCATACGGACCCGGTAGCCGAGGTCCCCGCCAGCGTCCGCGAGCTGGGGTGACTGGACGTGCTCGACGCGGGCGGTGAGGCCTGTGGCGGTGAGCTTGTCTGCGACCATCTGGGCCTGCGCCTGGGTGGACAGGGCGGAGGCCGGGGCGTCGGGGTCCGGCGAGGTGGACGGGACGGCGACTTCAGCGGTCCAGAAGAAGTCCTGGGTCGGCGCGCCGCGGGTGATTGTGGTCCGGGTCAGCCCAGGGGCCAGGGTGGTGACGTTCCGCGTCTCGGGCAGGTCCTGCGCACCGAGATCAAGATGGGCGGAGGATGGCGCGGCATTCTGCTGATCCGGGGCTGCCGGTGCCGCGGTGGAGGCGCCCGCCGGTGTGAGGAAGGCGAAGGGAAGGGACGCGGCCAGGGCGGTGATGACAGCGCGGCGGTGACGATGACTGGGGGTGATCATGGTTATCGACACTAAGGTGCCGTGAAGTCAGAGCAGGCTCCCAGACACTGCGGTTCCTGATGCTTCGGGAAGTGTTCATCAGCCGTTGGGGAGTCCTTGTCCAAATGTTCCTGCCCGGTGCCGTAACCCTCACCGCGGACAACGGAAAGGGTGCGCCCCGTTCGCTGAGCGCACCCTTTTCATTCCCCTTCGCACCGGATCCCCATCCGATGTCCACCATCATAAGCATGCTTACCAATGTGCGCGCAAGCCCGATTGCGTCTTCGTAGCGGAAGCGCCACCGATTCGTCATTTCCCTGGTGGGTGCAGCCTAGGGCAGGTGTTGGCTTGTGCCCCGGGCCACGGCGTCGACAAGCATCTCGTTGAGTGTGACCCATCGGGAGGACCAGCCGAGCCAGTAGGAGCCGCGGATCCATTCCTCTCGGATGGGCGCTTTGCTGCGGGTCATCCCGCCCTCCAGATGCAGCCGGTACAGCTCCGCGTCGGTGCCGACAGCCAGGCCTGTGTCGGGAAACAGGACCCAGCCGAAGACAGAAGTGCGATGCCTTCGATGGCCGCTGTAGGTCTCCAGCGGCAGGGGATGTATGCCGCGGGCCTGGGCGGTCTGGACGAACTCGACCAGGCGTCGCCTCAGTACCTGCTGCCGCTCCGCCTCATCGGGGTTGTGTGCCTGGGCACGATGACGGTCCGCCGGCAGCCTGTTCGGGTCCTCTGGAAGTCCCATGCCCGCATAATTACACAACCGGCCCCGCCTGTGTACCGGTAAGTTGCCCCTGGTATCCGGCCGAGTGGCGCGGGCCATTGTTGGAGCTCACATGCCAGTGAAGGCCTGGCTACCTTCTGCGGTCGAGGAGCCAGGACGGATCCATGTCGGGTTCCGGGCGCCGGCGGAGCCTTCTGAACAGGGCGATGAACGGCAACAGAAGCAGTTCCAGCAAACCGCTGGCGATCAGCAGCGCGACGAGCAGGACAATGACCGGCAGGTAGAGAAGGAAGACCCCGCCCATTGCGGCAAGGTAGCCGGCCGTGTAGCTGAGGATCGTCCCGGTATCCATGATGGCTCCTTAATGCTGATGCGGACGTCGGATTCTTTGGAGCCTCAACCGGCGGGGCACCGGGTTTTGACCTGTTACGGGCGGGACAGGCCGCCCCGACCGGTGCGGCCGGTAGCTGGTGAGGTTCGCAGGCGGGGGAGCCGAAGCAACCACCGAGGACCCTTTCCTGCGGCGGCGCAGCGTCAGGAGGACAAGCAGGGTCAGGCCGACCCACACGAAGGCAACAACGAAGATCAGCGCCACGGACTGGGCCGTTGGCATGGCCGGGTCCCCCGGGAAGGCGCGGAGTGCCGCAGCGGCAGTTTGAGGGGCAAGTGATGGTCAGCGATGGACATGGTGCCCCGGCTCTTGAAGGCTACCGTTGGGCTGGCTGCATAACTCGGTAGGTCAAGTTTCCGCCCACCGCCTCTGGGCGGCAAGGGCGCCGGACCTCGACAACCGCGCCGTTATCGAACTGCGGCCTTGGTGACGGCTTGGGGATTCCGCGGGCCCAGTACGTGATCAATCATTGCCGGCCCGACCCTGCCCTGATGATCAGGTAGCCGTGCCTTGGAAGTGGCTCGGCTCTTAGTAGATCCCCGGCTGAGATCCCGATGACTGGCCATCCGGCAAGCGCTGCAGTTTTGCGAGCGGTCTCCAGGACGAGCTCGTCACTTTTGAGGTCTTCGGCTGACGCCAACGTGATCTGCGCCCGTTAACCAGCGAAAAACCCCGGAAACCCCTAAAGCAAGGGGCTGTCCGGGGTTTATCCCGAGCTTCCTATCAGAATCGAACTGATGACCTTTTCTCACCAGTTCATGGTTTCACTGAAGCTCCTGGGGGTTCCCCCAGACCTCTGAATCGCCGGATTCCCGGGTCTTTTGTGGTCTGGAGGGTTCCCGTGGGTTACCGGTCGTTACGTTTCAAAGTGTGCCCCAAAGTGTGCCCTGGGACCCCGTTGACAAAAAATGCCGCCCGTCGGGAGCTACGGCGCATAGAAGCCTGCATGAACACCAATTCAGTAGCACCGTTTGTGGCAGCCACGTGGCTGACCCGTAAGGAAGCAGCTGCCTTCCTCCGGCTCTCCCCAGCAACCCTGGCGAACTGGGCCTCAATGGACGTGGGGCCTCCATTTACTCGCCTTGGGGGCGGGCGTACGTTTTACCGGCAGGAAGACGTTGATTCTTGGATGCTGTCCCAGAGCGGCAGGGACGCCTGATGGCAAGGACCAAAATGCTGCCTTGGCAGCCAGGTAAATTCAATACAAAAAAGGACGAGGCGATGGGCCGCTGGGTGGCTCGCGCCAGGTACCGCGACGGCGCCGGAAAATCCGTACCCATCAAGCGGCAAGGGAGGACAAAAGGCGGCGCTGAGCAGGCCGTGCGTGCAGCCGTTAGAGAGGCCGAGAAAACCTGGGGCACGGCGAGTAGCCCAAGCCCTCTTACGTTGGCCCGGCTGGCCGCAGAATGGCTCGATGTTATCCGACCGGCTTCGGTCGTCATAGATCCTCAAACACAGTCCGGAAGTACACCTACCGCCGGGCTCCGCATGCAGTCTTGGCTCCAGTATCAGCAGAAGCTGACCGCACACGTGATTCCGGTTCTTGGAGATATTCCAGTGGAGACACTCACGACACCGCAGTGCCAGCGCGCCATTCACGCCTTGTATGACGTTGAAGCCGGGACAGGATTCAGGACGGCAGCCCTCACCAAGCAGGTGTTGCAGCAGCTGCTGGACCACGCCGTCCAGCAGGGTTACCGTACGGACAACCCTGTTCGGAGCATCTCCAAAATCCCAAGGAAGAGGGCAAAACCAAAGATCATGACGCCGAGCACCGTGCGGAAAGTGCACGCAGCGGTGACGGAGCGCCAGGTTGAACCAGGAGTCGGCGGGCCAAAGCCTACAAGCCGACTGGCGGACGCGGTCCTCCTGATTGCAGCGACGGGCATGCGTGTAGGAGAAGTTCTTGCCATCCGATGGGAGGACGTTGACCTTTCCTCCACACCACCCACAGTCACGGTTAGCGGCACACTCGTGGAAGGGCGGTACTTCTACCGCCAAGACTTCCCGAAGTCGGAGGACAGCGAGCGAATATACCCAATAACGGTCCCATGGGCCTCCGGCATGCTCCTTCGTCGCTCTGCCAATGCTGAAGCCACACGGACAGGAGCAGTGTTTGGAACACGAAACGGGACATTCTGGCGCCCGTCTAACTTCCGGAAAGACTTTGCCCGGGCTCTTAGGGCGGCAGGAATCACAGAGGCAGTCACGCCGCACACATTCCGTAGGACCGTGGCCAGCCAGCTGGCCGCCTGGTTCGATGACCAGTCCGCTTCAATACAGCTCGGCCATTCCTCACCCGAAGTTACTCGTCGCTCCTACATTGTCAGGCCCAAGTTGATCCCTGACTTCGGGGAAGGATTGGGAAACCTGGCACCAGAGCGGTCCTAAACCATCTAGGCGGATAGTGCCTGCTCTATTTGGGGCAGGGCGTCGGCGTCCAGGCTAGTGCCGTTCCTTAGGGGATAGCAATCGGGCTTTCCTCCCGGGCCTTGTGACTAGCGCGCAGTGGTTGGGGCTTTCCGACCGGCCGGCAACGGCAGCTGATTTACAGTGATTTGCCCTAGGCGACTTGCTTCAGCCGGCAACGACTCCTACCCCGCACTTCCGGGGGAATCTGAGGACTGCCGGGTGGTGCTGCCACTGTCCATATCTGGCGTCCACCTGAACTGTGTGCTCACTTGAGGACGCTGTGAGCGACGACTCTAGGAGGTAACTTTGGGAAACTTCAACTTGCGGTACTTGGGTACTTTGGCGCACTATTGAGTCATCACCGCGAATACGCAAATAACGCAAATTAGAAAAGACGTGGGTGAACAAAACGACATGACTACTGCCACACCTATCAAAGTTGACCAGCAAACCGATCGCCTTATCTCACATGCAGCACATTTCTTCGGCAAGACGAAGAAGGCTGTTGTAGACGAAGCGATGCGCCAGTACATCGAAAGCCATCGTTCCGAGCTTGCTGCGGCAATCAAAGATGCAATGACCCAGCTTGACGGATCCAACGCGTCCGTAGTGTCAATGATGACCGGACTCTCCCCTGAAGAGCTCGATGAGCTCGGCGGCGTCCCTGAACAGTAACGAAAGATAACAACCCATGGCCTCTGAGCAACGATTCGTACGCCCTACATTCGGATGCTTGGAGGTCTTGGGCGTTAAAAAGCCCTCGATCGCCGTGCCAATGGATGCCGTAGATCATCCGTTGGTGGCAAAGGCCCAGAAGATTCCCGATCTCATAGAGTCTCACGATGCCGAACCGATCCTTTCCCTGCATGATCGACGGTGGATCAAGGTAAAGACCGGAGAGTTCCGCGGCGGTATCACTGCCGTAGCCCCCGAAGACCAGTGGTCAAATATTTGCAAGGACGAATCACTCTGGCTTGGCCTCGCTGGAAAGCGGCAGGCCGACACGCCTTCAAAAGACTTCTATGCTTCCCTGCCGGCCAATACTTCTGGCTTCCTCCCCACGGCCATGGACTGGAAGCGTTGGTATGCGGAGCAGGCCTGGGCGGCCAAGTCCATCATGCAGGAGATGGTCCGGAAATGCGCTTGGCTGTCCCTCAGCACAAGCAGAGCATTCTGTTTCCCTATCGGTGATGCTCTGATATGGGTAAGAGTCCGCATGATGGAAAGTGGCATCGTCTACATCGCTATTGGCGCTCACGGACTGGCTGACGCCTCCACCTACGCTGTCCTCATGTCGTCATTCCCGGATGTGCCGGTCGACGACTGGCTACCTGAGCCGGACGGGGTTGCAGAGCTCGAGGTGGAACCTGGAGAGATGATCTTTTCCGCCATTCTCAGCCCATCGGGGCAAAGCGCCCTCTTGGAAGAGGCTGACCAGCGTGAATGGGCGCTGGAACTGGATAACTAGCCCGGGGCCGAAGAGTCCCGCCGGTTGCCACCCAACCGGCGGGAGATCACCTACCCGCCCTTGGCTGCTTGGCCCGCCACGCCTGAAAATCAGCCCACGGGATCCGGATAGGCGACGTCCGCCCATTCGTCTTGTACGCATTCGGGAAATCCCCCCGACCGGGCCATGGTCCGCACCGTCTCCGGGTGCATGCTCAGATACTCTGCTACGTCGTTCTCCCTGGCGTCGCCGGTCCGGCGCTTCTCGTCGTTAGTCATGCCCCAGAAGTTACAGCCGGCGCATGGTCGGCTCATTGACGCGCCAACACCTACGGCGAGCCTTCCCTAGAGCTCCCCAAAGTTCTTCCCTAGAGTTGGCCCCACCAAGTTACTGGCCAGTTCAGTTTGGGGCAAACGAATCGCCAAATTTGTCGGTCCCGCTCAGTACAGTGAACTTGGACCGGATGCGCTGGGCATGCGGCCAACGATGAGTAAGGGGGCCATCCATGGCCGATTACACCTACGTCGAAATTGACGACGATCAGGCGAAAACGCACGACAAGGCACTTCTAGCGGCCCAGATCCACTTGCTGGAGACCATCCCGAAGGTCACCATCAACACTCTAGGCGGGCAAACGATACGGAACCTGGCCGAGGCCTACGCGCTCTTGCGTGGCGCTGCCGTCCAGGCGGGGGAAGTCGACAACGCCCGTGGCTAAGACTGAGTTGCGGGAAACCGACTATGAGTGCCCGGTATGCAAGCAGGTTTTAGTGCAGCGATACACCTACGGTCCGGATGGATCCGCGGCCCAGGTCTTGGACTGGAACCGGGTGGGAAAGCCTGCGTGCCCCGACCGTCACAAGTTTGACTGGTCGGCAGAAGGGCCCGACTAGTAGCCGCTAAGCTATACAGCCTCGCTTGGGGAGTATGGCAGGGCTCCGCACGTGGAAGGCTGATTCCGTATCAGCTGCCGTGTTGGAATCGTCGCTACCAGAGTCGGAACCAGCCGAGGGGCACGAGACCGGCCATGTAAGCAATCCCTGCTGGAAGGAGCCCCTGTTCGTTCAGTTCACTGACTCCTCCGTTGAAGAAGGGGAGACGGTCGGCGAAAAACGCGCCAAGCGCGAGTCCTGCAGAGAACACAGATCCCCTCTCCTGCGAAGACAGCGGACGAACCTTGGTGTTTGTGCTCACAGACCCAGGTCCTTTTCAGCGGTGACCCAGTTGGTAGCGACCGCCTTCTGGGCGGCGGCGAGGGTGACCCTGTGCGCGCAGACGGCCTTGTTCAGGCGGGTCTCGATGGCGTCCTTGGGGTTGGTGGTGCCCGGCGCTCCGGCGCGGTTGGGTTCGGGCCAGAGGTTGGAGACGGCGTTGGTGCCGCCGAGCTGGAGCGAGATCAGGTGGTCGTACTCGGTGGTGGACGCTTTGGTCTGGCCGTACTGGGTCAGGCTCAGTACCTTGGTCTTGTCGGTGTCCGAGGCGGGGGCGCGCACCGTGGTCGTGTAGCCGGACTTGCAGATGGTAGAGGCCAGGTTGTCCTGGGTGACGGCCGGGTCCACGGCGCCGGGGGTGCAGGCCGGGTCGGGCAGGTACAGCCCGGCGGCAGCGTCGATGGTGCGGGCCTTGCACTGGCCGGGTGCCAGGTTCAGGTCGATGGCGACCTTGTTGGGGGAGTGAACGGTCTTCACGTCCGTGGCGGTGCCAGCCGCCGGACCGGCCGGGATGGCTGCGATCGTGGGTGCGGTTCCGTCGGCGGTGTCCTGGCCTTCGGTGCTGTCCTCGTCATCACCCTGAGCTGCAGGTGCTGATGAGGCCGTGGTGCCGGGTGCGGCCGACTGGTGCTTCTGGGCGTTGGTGTAGAGGAAGCCGACGATCACCAGGGCGGCGATCAGTGCGGCGGCAAGGAGGGCGAGGCGGGAGCGGGAGAACGTCATGACTCACATGTGTACGGCGGGTCAGAAGAACATTCCCGGGCAGCTGGCAGAGAAGAAGGGGACGCCGCAGCGTCCCCCTCCCCGTTCTACCCTGTGGGCAACCCTATGCGGGCCCACGCCGCGCCGGTCAGCCCACGTGGATGCCGGGCCTTGCCGCCTTGTCGGGTTCGATCTCGCGGAGGATCTCCCGCACCAGCGGGGGCGTATCGCCCTGGCCAAGGAACAGGTAGCGCATGAGGTGGTTGACCGGGCTGCCCTCGGACCATTCGAAGTAGCACTGGGGCTTGACCCCGGTCGAGTCCCGAAGGGCCAGCAGGACCGCGGCAATGGCGTTCGGTACGGCCGGCGACTT
The DNA here is from genome assembly GCF_029581595.2 of Arthrobacter sp. NQ7. Classification (NCBI taxonomy): domain Bacteria; kingdom Bacillati; phylum Actinomycetota; class Actinomycetes; order Micrococcales; family Micrococcaceae; genus Arthrobacter; species Arthrobacter sp. NQ7. The sequence goes on from NZ_JARFXU020000044.1 coordinate 9,993, forward strand.
CACCCGGAGGACCCGGTAGCCCTCGACCTCGATGCCTTCGACCACGAGGGTGTGGCTGAACTCCGACGGGTCGGAGATTTCCACCTCCAGGAAGATGACATCTGCAGGGCCGGGAACGGGGTTGAGTCCGCGCTGCTCGTACTCCTTCTCGGCGTACTCTGCCTTGTCACCGCGTTGCTTCTTGTTGGCGATGATGTGCAGCTCGCCGTCGAACGCGATCGAGTCGGTGATGAACTGGCGAGCGGCCTCGTCGAACTCGATGGTGTCCACCCGCAGTTCGGTGGTCCGGCTCACCCGGGAAATAAGCGAGACCGCGATGATTCCGGCGATGAAGAACCCGGAGATGAGGATGCCGTCCGGTTTTTCGAGGACGTTGTCGCCCAAAGCATAGAGCAGGATCAGAGTCAGGATGCTGAAACCGACGGCCCCGGCCCGGCTGCGGCGCCGGATGGCCGAGACGGTCACGGCGACTGCGCCGGAGACCATCATGGCCAGGATCCCGGTGGCGTACGCCCCGGCCTGGGCGTTGACGTCCGCCTTGAAGGCGATGGTGATGCCGATGCTCAGCACGGTGTAGACCAGCACCACGGGACGGACGGCCCGGCCCCATTCCGGTGCCATTCCGTAGGCGGGCAGGTAGCGGGGCACGATGTTGATGAGCCCGGCCATCGCTGAGGCGCCGGCGAACCAGAGGATCAGGGCGCTGGAGATGTCGTAGACGGTGCCGAATCCGGCTCCGAAGAGCTCGTGGGCGAGGAAGGCCAGGGCGCGTCCGTTGGCCTGGCCGCCATCCTCGAACTCCTTGGCCGGGATCATGACCGTGGTGAGGAAGCTGGTGGACATGAGGTAGACGCTCATGATGACGGCAGCGGTGGTGAGCAGCTTGCGTGTGTTCTTCACCCGGGAGGCCATAACCTCGTCAGGTGTGGTCCCGGTTGCCTTGATCAGCGGCATCATTGATACCCCGGTTTCGAACCCGGACAGGCCCAGGACGAGCAGCGGGAAGGCGATGATGGCCGGGCTGACCAGCCCGATGGGGCTGCCGCCGCTGGAGAGCAGCCGGTCGGTCCAGCCGGCGACCAGGGAGGGGTCCGCGGCAAGGTGAACGAGTCCGGCGACCACGACGGCGGCGTTCAGCAGCAGGTAGACGGCCACCAGGGGGATGGCGACCCCGACGGCCTCGTTGAAGCCGAGCAGGAACACTCCGCCGAGGATCAGCAGCAGGACGACGGTGATGATGACCGCGCCGCCCTTGAGGGCTTCGGGGATCAGGGGGTTCTCGAGCAGGTGCACTGAGGCGTCGGCGGCGGAGAGGGTGATGGTGATGATCCAGGAGGTCGCCACGAAACCGAGGAGCAGCAGGACGAAGAACTTGCCGCGCCAGAAGGGCAGCAGCTTCTCCAGCATGGCTACCGATCCCTGGCCGTGCGGGCTTTCCTTGGCGACCCGGCGGTACATCGGCAGCATGCCGAGCAGTGTCAGGGCCACGATCAGCAGGGTGGCCAGCGGCGACAGCGCACCGGCCGCCAGAGCCGCGATGCCGGGCAGGTAGGACAGGGTGGAGAAGTAGTCGACGCCGGTCAGGCACATGACCTTCCACCAGGCGTTGGGCTTGTGGTCTTCCTCCGCCTCCGGGCCGGCGGGGGCCACCTGGTTGGCGAGCAGCCAGCGGACCAGGGGTTTCCGGTCCGGGCCTGACGCCTGCTTGAGGTCAACGTGCGCCGGGATGGCGTGGTCGGGGGTGATTTTCATCGGGTCTTTCTGTCGGGGTGTGGAACCGTCTGCCCCCGAGTCGGGGCCAGTGGAACCGGGCAAGTCTAGTCCGGGTTTTGCCGTACCTGATGCTGGTCTTACCCAGCATCGAGCTGGGCAAGCAGGCCGCTGTCGCTGGGGAGGTGGAAGGCGGTGCACCACGGATTGCCCAGGGGGTCGTTTCCGGCCGGGACGGTGATGCTGTCGAGGACGTGCTTGCCGTTCATGTACCGGGTGAGCTTGATAGCGATGCGGGCGCCGTCGGCATCAGCTTGGCCTCCTGGATGTGCCCGGTGACCAGGCGGCCATTGTGATCGGTCGAGCCGGTCTGGATGTAGCGACCGCTCAGCTGCGGGGCGAGGGCGACGATGTCGTCGCTACGCATGTCACGGATGTGAATGCTCACGCCTGCCGTGTGTGCCTACGCCACGGTCCTAGCCCCCCGAGTCGGCGGCAGTCCTCCGAGCCGGGTCGGGCTGTTGGTCTGTGGGTGACAGGGGCGGTGGGTCTGTGGGGCTGTTGGTCTGTGGGGCTGTTGGTCTGTGGGGCTGTTGGTCTGTGGGTTTCAGGTTCGGTGGGTTTGTGTGGCTGTTGGTCTGTGGCGACGTGGGTATTTGGGTGATATGGGTTGTGGGGCTTTGGTTGTGTTTTTTTGCGGGTGAGGAGGGGCGTTGGAGTTGTGTATTTTGGTGTGGTGGGGTGTAGGAAA
>NZ_JARFXU020000045.1:0-6114 GCF_029581595.2 Arthrobacter sp. NQ7
TGCCGTGGGATTCATTCGGTCCTGGTAGGACCCCCACGCGCCGTTGTCCCGCTGCTGGAATAGGCCTCGAGAGTCCGGACCTGGGCCGTCGCCATGGTCCAGGACGCGCAGACCGGACTCTCCCATCGCCGTCATTACGCCGATGGTCTGGCCTCTAGCCGACAGACCTAGGACTTTCCCGGCGTTGATGACAAGAGCGGCGTTCTTTAGCTGTTCACCGGTGTAGCCGGCCACGGGAACCTTGGGCAGCTTGCTCTCGTCGACGCTGACGCTGCCGCCGGCTTGCGCGCAAGGGTCGGCGCTGGCCTGGGAGCCACCGCCGAACAAGATGATCGAGAGCACCAACACGACAGGGGCGGTCAATGTCCCCGCCACCAGCAACGGTGCGCCCTTGGTGGGCTGCAAAATGTGTCCCCTCACATTTTTGTCGGACTTAGTCCGGCTCGTTGGTCAACTCGTGCTCTCCGCCAGGTTCGGGCGTGTGGCCGGCACGAAGCGAGTTTCGGTTCTCCCAAACCCAATCGGCGACTTCGTCCCGTGAGATCAGCCACGTCTTGTCCAGCTGGTAGGCCGGGATTATCCCGGCCTGGAGCCATTTGTAGGTCGTCTGCTTTGACTGGTTCAGGGCCTCGGAGAGCTGTGTGACTGTCAATCGCTCAGGAAATCCGCTAAACAGAGCGTCGACATACCGTCGATCCATCAGCTCGTCGCCCCACCCCATGTGAAGATAATACAGCATGATTCAATACGATTGCGTATAGTTGAGTACATTGGGGTCCTTCAGTGACAGTGGCTGTGAATACGATCATTGCGGACATAACAGGGGGATGTTAAATGTCGAGCTCAAAAAACAGGTGGGTCACCTTCGGCGCTAAGACTGTCGAGGAACCCATTCCCGGCGTCGACGAGACGCCGGCCTTCACACCCACTGGAGCTACCAGGCCGCAACTCAGCGTTCCGCAGCCAGACCACGCGGACAGGCTGCCCCGCTGGAACGTCTCGGGAATCACCCCGGCCTACTGGTGGCTGGGCGTTCACGGCGGGGCGGGCGAAACGTCCCTCGCACGCCTGGACAAGAAGGCCAGGGCGGCTGAGCATCACTGGCCCCTCACGGCCACCGGTTCCACCGTCGTCCTCGTGGCCCGGTCCAACATGTCGGGCCTGCGCGCCGCGCAGCTGGCCGCCACAGAGTGGGCATCAGGCACTATCCCAGGAATCCACATCGCCGGCCTCGTTGTTCTGGCCGACGCTCCAGGCCGCCTCCCTAAGGAGATCCGCGAGTTCGCCCGGGTCGTCGGCGGGGGAGTACCGCATCTGTGGCATTTCCCCTGGATCGAGGCGTGGCGCTTCGGTCACGACGTCCTGCCCGAGGAACTTCCAAAGGAAGCTCGCACCGTGCTCGACCAGGTGCGCATCGCAACAGACACCGCTGCCGGACTCCCGGCTAACTAGAAAGAGGAAAACCAATGCTGTTCTTCAAGGCCATGGAATGGTCCAGCTTCGTCATTACCGAGATCCCGAACCCGGGCACAGGCGAGGCCCCTCCCGGCTCCGCCGGCCTGCTGACGATCCTCAAGTGGGTGGCCTGGATTGTCTTCGGCTTGGCCGTCGCCGGCATCCTGATCACCGCCGGAACCATGATGATCAACAACCGTCGTGGTGAGGGCGGCGAGCACGCCGGCCGTCTTGCCTGGGTCCTCGGTGGCTGCATCCTTGCAGCCTCCGCCGGCGGCGTCGTCGGCGCCCTGGTCTAAGGAGGAGTCAAGCCATGACGGACCCGACAGTGAACGAAGAACAAAGCCCGTTGACCAAGCCTAAGTTCATCATCTCGGCCGTTGTCGTGGCGCTCATTGTTGCGCTTGGGATCATCCTGGCCCTGGTTCCCAAGGGTGGGGGCACGCCGTCACCTGAGCCGACCAACGCCGGACCTAGTACCGGTAGCAGCCAGACCAGCGCGACGACGGCCGCCAGCGTGTGCGGACTGCCGTCGGGTGACCAGACCAAACCGGCCACCGAACCGGCCGACACCAAGTGGGAACTGGTCGGGAAGATTGCTGCACCGACGTCGCCTAAGCAATTCGGTCCTGGAAAGACTGAATCGAACGGCCTTCGGTCGTGCTTTGCGCACTCACCAACTGGAGCCTTGTTCGCCGGAGCCAACGTTGTGATTCTCTCCAGCTCAGGCCGAAATGACCTGGTACTCCAGTACCTAACTGTTGAGGGCCCAGAGCGCGACAAGATGCTGCAGTCGCCGGCTGCAGCAAATAATTCTGGAAGCCCATCGTTCCAGCTGGCCGGGTTCAAGGTCACGGACTACAGCGGTGATCGTGCCGTGATCGAATATGGCTTCAAGGTATCTAATGGCACCTTCGGCTCACTGCCTGTCGTCCTTCAGTGGGCTGACGGGGACTGGAAAGCGGTGCCTCCTGCGTCTGGCCAGCCCGAAGGAAAGCAGCTGGCAGACCTTAGCGGGTTCATTCCCTGGGCGGGTGTCTGATTTTGCTCCCCATGGACCAGAACGGTAAGCCGTGCGACTGGTGGAACTTTGGGTGCCAAGCCGGGGACTTTGTAAACGACCGGGCCAGCGACGCAATCAAAGAAATGGCCGAGGCGATTGCTGACGCAGTGGGTAACGTCATCAAGACACTCGGGACGTTCTGGGTGAACGTGGGGACTCCTAGCCTGACGACAGTGCCGGGCGGGACCACGGCGAGTGATCCGGTCTTGTTCCTGCAGAACAGCCTCTACTTTTGGACCGCTGCTCTTGCTGTGCTGTCTGTGCTGGTGGGTGCAGCCAAAATGATCATTGAACGCAGGGGAGCACCGCTGCGGGATCTCGCCCGTTCGCTCGCAACGCTGGTCGTCGTCTCCGGCGCCGGCGTCGCAGCGGTCGGACTGCTGACCGTCTCGGCAGATCAGTTCTCTGCCTGGATCATCAAGAACTCCACGGATGGAACGTCGTTCAACGACAACATCACTGGGATGTTGGCGCTTTCGGCCACCAGTCCCATCGGCTCAATCATGATCATCCTCCTGGGGCTGATTGCGATTCTCGCCTCCGTCCTGCAGATCGTGCTCATGATCGTGCGTGGCGGCCTGCTAGTGGTCCTCACGGGCATCTTTCCCACGGCGGCAGCTTTCACCAACACCGAGGCCGGCAAAGGCTGGTTCCAGAAGTGCACGGCCTGGCTAATCGCCTTCATCCTCTACAAGCCGGCGGCGGCCATTATCTACGCGACAGCGTTCCGGCTCACCGGCACCAAGATCTTTGGAAACGGCGGTGACGGCAAAGACTTCGGCTCTGCACTGTTGACGACAGTTACGGGCCTGGCGCTGATGGTCATTGCCCTGTTCGCCATGCCGGCCCTCATGCGGTTCGTGACACCGATGGTTGGGGCAGTTGCCGGGGGCGGCGGTGCCGTTGCAGCCGGTGCTGTCGGTGCACTGGCTTCCGGCGCTATCAGCATGGGCAGCGCCGGCCGGGGTGGCGGTGGAACGGTCAGCACCATGCCCAGCAGCTCATCGAATCAGTCTTCAGGTTCTCAGGGACCTTCGGGCACCGGGAGCCAGGGCACAGCAGGGACGGCCGGCACGGCTGGCAAAACGGGTGGCCAGGGAGCCTCCGCAACAGCGCCCGCCGCGAGCGGGGCACAGGCAGGAACTGGAGCGGCTGCGGCTAGCAGCGGTGGAGCTGCGGCTGGTGGAGCTGCAGCGGCAGCCGGCCCCGTGGGCGTCGGCGTGATGGCCGCCCAGAAAGGACTTGAGGCCGGCCAGGCGGCCGCCGGGGCCGTCAGGAACATAAGCGAAGAATCAACGGGGGGTGCCTGACATGGCGGCTATCGAAAACACATACGTGGAACCGACCTATGGCAACTGGCGTCGGCCGCGCAAGGCCGGTATCGGCACTCTGGGCGGTCTTGCCACGGCGGGCCTTTTCATCGGCCTTATCGTCACGGTGATCTGCTTCTTCGTCGGTGGTTGGGCCGCCGGCCTGGTGGCTTTGCTCGTCCTCGGCATGGCGCTGGCCGTCGTCTCGGTGACGGACAAGCACAACAAGTCCTTGGGCGAAAGAGCCTTTGCCCGCCTGGCGTTCCGCTCGGCGCGACGGAAGAAGGCGAACCTCTACCGTTCCGGGCCACTGGGTCTGACCCCCTGGGGCGAGTATCAGCTGCCCGGGATCGCCGCCGGCTCCAAGCTCTACGAGTTCGCGGACTCCTACGGCCGGCCGTTCGCGTTGATCCACCTTCCGTCCACCGCTCACTACACGGTGGTCTTTGGCACGCAGCCTGACGGTGCGTCTCTGGTCGATCCGGAGCAGATTGATGCCTGGGTGGCCAACTGGGGAGGCTGGCTGGCGTCCTTGTCGAATGAGCCAGCCGTCGTGGCCGGATCGGTCACCGTAGAGACCGCGCCGGATTCCGGGGCGCGCCTGCGCCGGGAAGTCGAGTCGAATATCCATGAGGATGCGCCGGCCATTGCCAAGGCAATGCTGAGGGAAGCCCTGGAGACGTACCCGCAGGGGTCGGCCACGATCCGGGCCTGGGTCGCGCTGACGTTCAGCGCAGCAGCCCGGGCTGGCGGCAAGCGCCGCACCGCCGATGAGATCGCACGCGATCTCGCCTCCCGTCTTCCCGGCCTGACGGAACGTCTGGAATCCACCGGGGCCGGTGCATGCGCGCCGCTGAATGCTCAGGAGCTGTGCGAAGTTGTACGGGTTGCTTACGATCCTGCGGCCGCGCGTCTGGTCGATGAAGCCCACTACCAGGGCACGCCTGTTGACCTGACCTGGGGCGAGGTTGGCCCTTCGGCACATCAGGCCAGCTGGGACAGCTACCGCCACGACTCCGGGCACTCGGTGTCCTGGACGATGACCGGAGCCCCGCGCGGCCACGTCCTGGCGTCCGTGCTCGCCCGTCTCGTCGCCCCGCACGGAGAGATCGCCCGCAAGCGCGTCACTCTGCTGTACCGGCCCATTGAGTCGGGCCGTGCGGCCGCCATTGTGGAGTCCGACCAGACCAACGCCCTCACGCGGGCTTCATCGACCAGCCGGCCGACGGCACGCGCCCTCGTGGACGCACGCGCAGCGACCGCCACGGCTGCGGAAGAAGCCAAGGGGGCGGGCCTGGTGAATTTCGGCATGGTCGTCACGGCCACGGTGCTTTCCTCCAACGCTCTGGATGACGCTGTTGCGGTCGTAGAGGGCAACCTCGGCCCGTCAGCCCGCCTGCTGCTGCGACGGGTCTACGGCTCCCAGGATTCGGCTTTTGCCGCGTCCCTGCCGCTGGGCCTGGTCCTGCCCAAGCACTTGAAGGTGCCCGAAGAGATCCGCGAGGCCATGTGATGTTCGGCAGCAAGACCAAGCACAAGCGCACTCCTGCCGGCACCCGCACCTTGCCGGCCGCCGTCGTTCGCCGGCCAGGCCTTCGGGGCTGGCGCGGCCGCGGGCAGGGCGAAGCCGTCTACGTCACGGCCGCCGACGAGTGGCGCGGCACCTCCGTACAGGTCTGCGGCTTGTGGCCCTTCGTGGGCGGCAGCGGCACCCCCATTGTGGGCGTGCCGATCGGCGTTCACACCGATACCGGAGCGCCCTTCGGCGGAGATCCCATCAGCTGGTTCATGCACGGCATGATCAACAACCCGTCAATGTTCGTCCTCGGACTGCCGCACTACGGCAAGTCCACGCTCGTCCGCCACATCGTCCTAGGTCTTGCCGGCCGGGGGATCAACCCGCTGATCCTCGGCGATTTGAAGCCCGACTATGTTGACCTCATCGAAGCCCTGGGCGGCCAGGTCATCAGCCTGGGCCCGGGACGTGGCCACCTCAATGTCCTGGACCCTGGCGAAGCCACGGGCGCGGCTGTCCGGCTGCTTGCCTCGGCCGAAGAACACCGGGCAAAAGCCAACCGGGCCCCGGACCAGGAAGCGGCCGCGCAGCTGCTCGCTGCAGCAGTGAAGGCGGAGAAGCTGGCCGAACAGCTCATGGCGGATTCGCACAACCGGCGCCTGAACATGATCACGGCGCTTGTCACCATTGTGCGCAACGCCAAGCCCAGCGCGCACGAAGAATCTCTGATCGACCGCGCACTGCACATCCTGGACGAGCGCCTGGACCGC
>NZ_JARFXU020000046.1:0-4787 GCF_029581595.2 Arthrobacter sp. NQ7
AACTTGGCACACTATTGAGTTCTCAAACAACAGACACACCCGGCACCACCCAAACCAACGTTCAGGATCGCTCCGGAGCAACTTTTCAAACTTACCCGATCCCCCACCCCGAAGCAAATCCATCATCTCAGGATTTCCATCGAACAGAAGACCGCCCCACACCGATTCCCAGCACCCTAAAGAGCAACCAGAACCTGGCTTTGAATTGGGGGTTTTGGCCACCCGGTGAACAGTTCTTCACTGTCTCCCCCGCGGCGACTCAGAAAACAATACACGCACACCCGGCCCATCGCAAACCGGGGCGAAAGTGACTCCCGCACCGTCAGAAAGCGCGGATTGCAGCGGTTTTTGGCGGCGCAAGGGGTCCTTCCGCCCTCATCGGGCACTTCTATTGCCCATGTGGAGTGGCACACATCCCGAGGTTCCCTAGCCAAGCACGCGAAGGACCACTTGGAAGTCAGCCTCCCGGGGCTTCAGCCGGTACGGTTCCAATACCCCCGGGCCGCAGGCGGCCGTTCCCACACCCCTGAGGATGTGGTCCACGTAGATGTAGCTGCGGCCGCCCGCCAGAAGATCCGGACGGTGCGTGGCCGCCTCGAGCGCACGGAGGCTGTAGGGCCGAACGGTCAGGGCAAAGGGCTCACCGGCCACGCTCAATTGCCGGCCACCTGTTTCGAGCACCGCGGACACCACACTGGACCGGGCTCCCGATTCCTGCGGCCGGACATAATCGACGTCCAGCTCACCGAGTGGGAGTTCAAACCATCCCACCCGGGCACCTTGGCCGGTGTCCGGGTAGCTCTGGTGCGGCCCTTGGCCGAGCCAGCTGACCGCGCTGGTTTCGGCGCCCAGCACGAGCTCCACCCCAATGCGTGCCCACTCCACCCCGAAGCCCGCGTTGGCCCAGTCCCCCACCGGCCGGACCTGCGTCCGCAAAGCCAGGGAGCCGCCGCCGCTGGTCCACAGGTAGTCAACCAATACTCCGAACTGCTTGTCCGCTGCAGCCATGCGGGTGCTGACGCGCAGCTGCTCACCTCCGTCGGCTGCCGGCTCTGCAGTGATCCCGAGGAGGCGGGTGTGCATCCGGTCCAGCCCCGCGTCCTTCCACTGCGCAGCAAGGGGCCGCGGGTCGTCGCTCCCCCATTCGCGGCCAAGATCGTTGTCGGTGGGAGGCCACCAGAGGACCAGGCCGAACTTGTCCACGGGAAGTCCGCCAATGGCTGTGGGCATGCCTGTGGCCCGGCTGAAGACGGCGGTACCGAGGCGCAGTTCGCGGTCCCCGGCCTCCACAGTGTCTTCGGCACGGACACCGGTGGGTGCAGCGGCGGAACGGACCGACTGGCCCCAGGCAACCTCATGTCCTGCAGCCGCCCAGGGGGCATCCATGGCGAGCACAGCACTCACGGTGAGGACCGCGGTCCCGCCCTCAGGGCCCTCCGAACCATCCGGCCGTTCATGCTGGCCGGCCGCGTAGCCGGCAACCTCAGCCGGCAGGTCTACCACGGCCTCGGATTGGGCTGCCAACGGCGCAACGGCCACTGTTCCCTCAAGCCGCGTGCCGCCGTCGGCCTCTACTGTGTAGTGGAAGCGGAAGGCGGAGGTATCCGCAAAGTCCTGGCCGTTCCGGACTGTGAAGCTGGCCCACGAGTCCGGGACCGCGATGTGCAGCGGCTCCACCACCTTCTTGAAATCAAGCAGGCCGGGGCGGGGCTTGCGATTGGCGTCCACCAGGCCGTCCGTGACGAAGTTTCCGTCGTGGACTTCCTCACCGAAGTCACCACCGTAGGCGAAGTGCTCGCCTCCGCCCGGAGTGGGAACGGTGATTCCGTGCTCCAGCCATTCCCAGACGAACCCGCCCATCAGCCGCGGATACTTCTCGAACAGCTCCTGGTACTCGCTCATGCCTCCCGGGCCGTTGCCCATGGCGTGGACGTATTCGCACAGCACGAACGGCATGGCACGTCGACGCGCGTCCAGTTCGGGGTCCTCGAGGGCCGGTTCAATGCCCTGCCCGATGAGCGCGGTTTCGGCCTGGCTGGCGTACATCCGGGAGTAGACGTCCACGTCCGGTGACGACCAGTCGCCCTCGTAGTGGATGGGACGGGACGGGTCGCGGTCCTTGGCCAATCGGGACATGGCTGCAAGGTTCCGGCCAGTGCCTGCCTCGTTACCCAGGGACCACATGATCACCGACGGATGGTTCTTGTCGCGTTCGACGGTCCGACGCATCCGGTCGAGCAGCGCATCCTCCCATTGCGGATCATCGCTTGGATTCTGCGCCCAGCCCGCGCTGTGGAAGCCGTGCGTTTCCAGGTCGCACTCAAGGACCACATAGAAGCCCAGCTGGTCTGCCAGTGCCAGGAATTCGGGGTGCGGCGGGTAGTGCGAGGTCCGGATGGCGTTGATGTTGTGCTGCTTCATCAGGCGCAGTTCGGCCTCCACGACGTCGCGTGGCACCACACGTCCCAGCCGTGGGTGGTGCTCGTGGCGGTTGACGCCCCGCAGCAGGATGCGGCGGCCGTTCACCTTGAACTGGGCGTCTTCGATAGTGATGCTCCGGAAACCCAGCCGGAGGGAAACGGTCTCCCCCGGGGTGCTGACGGTGGCATCGTAGAGGCGGGGTATTTCGGCGGACCACGGAGCCACCTCAGGGATGTGGTGTTCCACCCCTGCCGGAAGTTCCAGGGAGAGCTCGGGAACACGGACGACGGCGTCAATCGCCTGGCCGGCCCGGGTCGCCTCGATGCGGAGGGTGCCTTGGCCCGTGGCGGGGTCATAACCGGCGTGGACGAAGACATCGTCGATGCCGTCCAGGGGGCGGGCCTGCAGGGTCACGTCCCGGAAGATCCCCGGGAGCCACCACATGTCCTGGTCCTCCACGTAGCTGGCGGCGGAGAACTGGGCCACCCTTACGGCCAGGGTGTTGGTTCCTTCGACGAGGATGCCCGAGACGTCGAACTCATGGGCCAGCCGGCTTCCGCGGGTGGTTCCGAGCTCCACTCCGTTGAGCCACACGGTGCCGGCGGAATCGACGCCGTCGAACCGGAGGAGGGCATCGGGAAGGAATTCCGGTCCTGCGTGGAAGGTCACCAGGTGGTCACCGATGGGGTTGGCGTCAGGGACGTGGGGTGGTTCCACCGGGAAGGGGAACTGGACGTTGGTGTAGGCCGGGCTTCCATGCCCGTGCATGTTCCAGCTGGACGGCACAGGGAGGGTGGTGAAGCCGGAAAGGTCTGTGCCGTGCTGCCACCCGTCGTTGGGGGCTGTCCGGATTCCGGGGCTGAGCCGGAACCGCCATTCCCCGTTGAGCGACAGCTTGGGCGCGTCCGACAGCAAATACGCACGCGGAGGGAGGGACCCCTTGCCTGGGCCGCGCCGGGCCAGCTCGCGGACGCCCTCAGCGCCGACATCGAGGGTGCGGGGGGTCCCCGCGGCGGTCGAAACGGGCGGGACGCCGGCAGTTGCGGCGGAGGTATTCGCTGACATGGATTTCCTTGGGGAAGAAGACTGGGCCTGCTGCGTGAACGTTCACGAACCGTCACAAGATCATATCCTCCTACGGCCTATTTGAGTAGGGGTCAGGCGGACTGCCGGACGATCAGCTGGTGCTGCAGGGTGAGGTAGGCCCCGGGGCTCCGGTCCTGGATTGATCCGGACAGCAATCCATCCAGGAGGCCGACGGCGGACCGCCCCACGGCGCGCAGGTCCAGTGAGAGAGTGGTCAATTCGGGCGTCAGGAGTTCCCCGAGCGGTATGCCATCCATACCGATCACCGAACAGTCGCGGGGAACTGCCACCCCGGACTCCCGGAGTGCCTTCAACGCGCCGGCTGCCATCAGGTCGTTGAACGCGAGGATGCCGTCGGGGCGTTCACCGTCGGCTGCAAGCAGGGCCACCGCTGCCCTCGCCGCGGCCGCGGAGGGGTGCGCCCGGATGAGGGCAAGCTGGATCCCCGCCTGCTGCGCCACGTCGGCTGCAGCCGCGCTCCGGTTGTTGGCCGGGTGCCCTTGGTCTGTGTCCAGGAAGACGATGTTCCGGCGTCCGGTTGCTGCGAGGTGGGTGAGGGCCAGCCGCGCTGCGTGGCGGTAGTCAAAAGAAATCCCGCCGGCAGTGTCCGCCCCCGGGGAATCCAGGGCGACGACCGGCCGCCGGCCCATCAGGGCCTGCGCTTCATCCGGGTGCGGCTCGAGATATCCGATCAGGGCGTCCACTTGTGGCGCCAGGCGCGAGGCGGCGTCTGCGGCGCTTCCCGTGCCATGGCCATAATCATCAACCACCACATTCCAGCCGCGTTCCGTGGCGGCCTCCACCACGCTTGAGGCGAAGGCGGGGAAGTACGGGTTGGTCAGGTCCGGGATGGCCAGGCCCACCGAGATCCCGGCCCCCTGCACCAACCCCTTCGCAAACCGGCTGGGCGTGTAGCCCAGCTCCGCCGCGATTCCCTGGACCCGCTCCCTGGTCCCGGCACTGATGCCGGCCATATTGTTCATGGCCCGGGTCACCGTCTGGCGGGATACGCCGGCTGCGGCCGCCACATCCAGGATGGTGGCGCGCCTGTCCCGGGGGTTTGGGGCTTGGGGGTTCATCACCCGTAAGTGTACCGGCGTTAAAAGCCGCAGGGCCCTGACATGTCGTTGTCAGGGCCCTGCTCTAGTGTGTGTCCGGCGGTGACCTACTCTCCCACACCCTCCCGGGTGCAGTACCATCGGCGCTGTGGGTCTTAGCTTCCGGGTTCGGAATGGGACCGGGCGTTTCCCCCACGCTATGACCGCCGTAACCCTTCTACC
>NZ_JARFXU020000047.1:0-3953 GCF_029581595.2 Arthrobacter sp. NQ7
AGGTTCTTCAGGCCCACGAACTCCGGGCCCATCTGGACCTTGGCCTTGATCCATTCCGGTTTGCGTTCCACCGGGACCGCAGCGTTGCGCTGCTCGATCCGCAGCATCTTCCGGCCTTCAGGTGCCAATGTCACAGTAGAGCTCCTTCAGGGCTCGAAACCAATGCTTCTTCATGCTTGCGGAATTCCTCCACAAAACGGTCCACGATGTCCGCCGGCCGGATGTCCCGGCCGGTTTCCTGGGACATGGTGGTCACCCCGGCATCGGTGATGCCGCAGGCGATGATCTGGCCGTAAGGGGCCAAATCGTTGCTGCAGTTGATGGCGATGCCGTGCATGGTGACCCCGTTCAGGACGCGGATGCCGATGGCGGCAATCTTGCGGTCCGGGCCCTTGGCATCGGCCTTGAGCCACACGCCGGCGCGCCCCTTGATGCGTTCGGCCTTGATGCCGTAGTCCGCCATGACCGCAATCATGATCTCTTCCAGGCGTTCCACGTAGTCCCGGATGCCGGACCGGTTTTTCAGCTTCAGGATGGGGTAGGCCACCAGCTGTCCGGGACCGTGCCAGGTAAGTTTGCCGCCACGGTCCACTGCAACGACAGGTGTGCCGTCGAACGGCCGCTCGTGGTCCTCCGTGAGCTTGCCGGCGGTGTAGACGGCGGCATGCTCCAGAAGCAGGACAGTGCTGGGGGCATCCCCGGCGACAACCTTGTCATGGAGTTCGCGCTGGGCGTCCCAGCCGTCCATGTAATCAACGAAGTCGGGGGCAAGACCCAGCTGTGAAAACTCAAGAGTCATGCCATCCAGCTTAGACCCGGAATCTGCGCCGGCCCCGTTTAGTGTCCAAGCTCACCGGCGGCACCCATTGTGACTGCTGCGGCCGGCCGGCGCCTGTGGATAACTTCTGCGGCCATTCCGGATCTCCGCTAGACATGGACCATGGACGATGCACAGGCTCCAAACGTTCCCGGATACGACGTCGGCCGGCTGCTCGGCCGGGGCGGCAGCGCGGACGTGTGGCTGGCCCGGGAACAGCGGAGCGGCCGGGAGTGCGCACTCAAGTGTTTCCGCGCCGGCGGCGGCACGGGGGACGGGGACGGGACTGCGCGGACCGGTGGAGCCCCCACCGACGAGGACGTCCGGCGGGAAATCCGGATTTTGTCGGTCCTGGACCACCAGCACCTCATCCGGGCCCATGATGCGGTGCGCACGGCAGCACCCACGGGCGGCCCGGCCTTGACCATGGATTACGCCGCCGGAGGTTCGCTGGCGCAGCTGCTGGCAGCCCGCGGCAGGCTCAGCGTGGGGGAGACGGTCACCGTCCTGACGCCCATAGCCCAGGCCCTGGGCTACCTCCACGGCAAGGGCTTCACGCATTCGGACGTGGCACCGGGAAATATCCTGTTCACCGGACAAGGCAAACCCATGCTGTCCGACCTGGGTGTTGCACGCATGCTCGGCGATCCGGGCACCGCCGGCGCCGGGACGGCCGGCTTCACGGACCCTACGCCGGTCGATGCCGTGCGCGCCGGCCTGCAGCCGGAGCGGGACGTGTATTCCGCAGCCGCCCTCGGCTGGTACTGCCTGACCGGGGAAGCGCCGGGCAGGACTTCCCACCGCCCGCCATTGTCCCTGCTGGTCCGCGGTGTCCCCACGGACCTTGCGGTGGCCCTGGAAGCCGGCCTGAACGAGGACCGGCGGCTGCGGCCGAATGCGCTGGCGTTTGCCGCTGCGATCTACCGCAGCGCCGAACCCCAGCCGGTGGACCTGTCTACCGCCGTTCATCCCACCGTGCTGCCTGAGCTGCTGACGCGCCGGGCCGCTCCCGCCGCAGGGAAGGGCGGCCGCTTGCGCGCGAAAGTGCAGGGCCTGCGGCGGCGGGCGGCCACGGCGCGCTGGGACGGCCGGCCGGCGGCCGCACCGGGCCGGGGCCTGGCCCGGGAACTACCGGCAGGGGTACCGCGCAAAATGCCGGCGCCGCATGGCAAACATGCCGGACCGCCCCCTCTTGGCCGGGGAAGGCAGTTGCTGCTGCGGACCCTCCTGCCCGCGGCAGCTGCCGTTACGGCGGGAGTGTGGATGCTGCTTGGACCGGCCGGGCAGGAGCTATGGTCCGGCCACGCCGTCGCAAGGCCGGAAGCACCAACGGCCGCCGTGCCGCCTGCCGCTGCAGCCCCGGAACCTCCCGCCGCCGGAGGCAATGGCGATACGGCGGCGCTGGCCGCGGCAAGGGAACGGGCCAACGCCGCCGACCCCGTAACTGCCGTGCGGGGCCTCTCCGTGATGCGGGACACCGCCTTCAGTACCGGAGACCTGGACCTCCTGGCAGCCGTGAACGCCCCCGGCTCATCTGCGGCAGCCGCGGATGGGCGCATCGCTGGCCAGATGGCCGGCTCCGCCCAGCGGCTGGCCGGATTCACTACCCTTCTCTCGGACGTTGCCCCGGAGGGGACGCAGACCGCCACGCAGGTGGTCGTCAGGCTGACCTCCTCCACCTCCGGCTACCGGACGCTCGATGCCGGGGGCAAAGAGCTGGCAGAAGGACCGCCCGGCCCGGCCCGGCCGCTGAGGCTGGTCCTGGTATCGGTGGACGGGCGATGGATGATCAGCGACATCCTGCCGGGTGAATAGACCGCGGAAGGTGTCGGGTTCAGAAAAGCCGTGCCTGGCCCTGCCCTGCAACCTGCCGTGGGCGCAGCTAAGCTTTGCGGTCCCGGCCAACCACCCATTGTGCGGCCTCGTCCAGGCGCGCGTACTGCCAGGGATAGCCGGCGGCTGCAAGGACTGCCGGCTCCATCCGCTGGCTGTGCAGCAGGAGCTCTTCGCCCAGCCCGGGCATGACGGTGCGCAGTACGGGGGCCGGAACCCGAAGGGCCGCAGGACGGTGCAGGGCGCCGGCCAGCGCGGCAACGATGGTGTTGACATCCGCCTGCTCCGGTGCGGCGATGTTGACGGGGCCGAATACATCGCTGTCCAGGAGGAAAAGGAAAGCGGCTGAAACATCCGGAAGTGCCACCCAGGGCCAGAACTGGCGGCCATTGCCAAAGGGGCCGCCAAGGCCGAGGCGAAGCAACGGAAGCAGCTTGCCCAGGGCTCCGCCGGACCGGCTGAACACCACTCCGGTGCGGGGTGTCACCACCCGCACGCCTGCCGGTGCCGCCAGGGCAGCCTGCTCCCACTCAACGCAGATCTGCGCCAAGGTCCCCGTGCCGGGAGGGGCGTCCTCGCGCAGGACGGTGTTGCCGGCGTCGCCGTAATACCCTGATGCCGACTGGCTGATGAACGCTGCCGGCGGGGCATCCAGCTTCGCCATGGCCTGGACGAGTGTCCGCGTCGGTTCCAGCCGGGAACTGAACAGCTCCGCAACCCGCTTCCGAGTCCAGGGCTTGTCGCCGATGCCGGCGCCGGACAGGTTGACTACGGCGCCGGCGCCGGCAAGTGCCCCCGGATCGAGGGTGTGGGACGCCGGGTCCCAGCGGACCTCGCCGGGCCCGGCGGGTGGCCGTCGGACCAGGGTCACCACTGTGTGGCCGGCATTGCGGAAGGCTGCGGACATGGAGGTGCCGATAAGCCCTGAGGCGCCGGCCATGACGATATGCATGGTCCATCTCACCACGGCAGCGCCCGTTGTGTGCCTCCCGCAGCGCAGCGGAGGGGTTGACTATGATCGAACGATGACCTTTTCGAGCTACTTCCGTTTCCCGCATGTGCACGGTGACCTGGTTACTTTCGTGGCCGAGGACGACGTGTGGATTGCGCCCCTGGACGGCGGCCGGGCCTGGCGTGTCTCGTCGCTCCAGCTTCCTGCCCGCAATCCCCGTTTCACCCCCGACGGGAAGCGGCTGGTGTGGACAGTGGTGCAGGGAACGGCCCCGGAGGTCGTGTCGGCAGAGGTCGACGGCGGCGGGTACCGGCAGCTCACCTACTTTGGGCACAGCACCACGAAGGTGAA
>NZ_JARFXU020000048.1:0-3829 GCF_029581595.2 Arthrobacter sp. NQ7
CGGGTAGACGGGCCTGCACGGGCACAGCTCCGCAAGCTTCGCCAGCAGCCAAAAACAACGGGGGAGAGGGAAGCTGGCCGGTCACCTGAGCCGCCCGACACCCCCACGTCTCTGCAAGGACAAAAACCATGAACGACTTCATCAAATTCACCGGTCCCGCCGACATCCTGGCCTTCATCCCGCACACGCTGGGCGAGACCCCCAAAGAATCCTTCGTCGCACTGACGATGCAGGGCAACAAGCTCGGCGCCACCCTCCGTCTCGATGCGCCATTCCAGCAGGACCCCGTTGCCTTCGCTCAGACCGTGGTTAGCTACCTGACCGCCGACGAGGCCGCCACCGGCAGCCTGCTCGTGATCTACACCGACGAGGACACCACCGATGATCCACGCCCCTACTCCGGGCACGTGCAGGCGCTGCGCGCCGAACTGGACACCGCGGGGATGCCCCTGCAGGACGCGTGGCTGGTGACCTCCGAGCTCTGGCGGAACTACCACTGCACGGACACTAGCTGCTGCCCGGCCCAGCCGCTGGACTCGATCACCACCAGCAACGGCAACGCCGCCCTGATCTACAGGGGGAGCGCCGTGGCAGGGTTCACCGAACCGGCACCTTTCACCGGTGACGCGGCGGCACGCGAAGTGATCGCCGCGCACAAGCCCGACGGCTGGCCCGAAGACCTCGAAGCCAGCCGCGCCGCATGGGCCAAGGTGCTTGATGACCCCAAGAGCCTGAGCACCGAGATCGCGCACCAGCTCGCAGGAGCCTTGCAGCACCCCACCATCCGGGACTACATGATGAGTGACATCGTCCCCCACGCCACGGAGCAGTTCACCTCCGTCATGCTTGGTGTGTTCCTCGGCCGCCCCGATTGGGCCCGCGTGGACACGGCCCAGGAAGTCGCCTTCGAGCTGATGAAAACCACCCCCGAAGGGCAGCGCGCGCCCATGTTGTGCCTGATCGGCTGGCTGGAATGGCTCAAAGGAAAATCCAGCTTCGCCGCCCGGTACTTCAAGCTCGCGCTGGAGGACGTCGGCGGATACAGGTTAGCCGAGCTGCTGGGTGAACTGGTTAGCCGCGGCCTGTTGGCAGACTGCAGCAGGGACCCGAAGAAAGCGTATGACCGCCGCCTGAGGGGCTAGTTTCGATGAAGGTCGGACCCGAGTCAAAAGGGTCCGACCTTCCCCCTTGGGGATCTTGCCCAGGTGCGTGGCGGCCTCCCCCGCTTCGCTCCTCCGGCCGCCGATACGCTGGCGCGGGCGTTGCGCCTTACCAGCCGCCGTGCAGGAACTGCCGATACTGTGAAAGGGACATCAAGTGCCGCACAGTCTAAGGAGTCCCGAGCGTGGCCGAACCCTTCCGCATGACCGAGGACGACCTTGTTGCCCCAGACGCGAGCCCCCTCGAAGACATCCTGGAACTGAGCCTGCTGACTGCAGGCCCGGTAACGGGTCCGGTGGACCGGCCCGTCACTGACCACCGGCTCGACGAGCCCTAAAACCCGCAGCGCTGACGCTGCCCCACAGATTCCCTTGCAGAGGAAACCGTAAGAGCCGGCACCAATGTGGCCGGCTCTTACCGTTTGCGCGAGGTTTCACCACGCCCCTGCATCGCTGCACCCTGCCGCGGTTGCCGCGCCCCCCGATGTCCGCTGCAACTGGCAGAACAGTCACAGGGTAATGCAGGTCGCGGTCGGCGGGAAGAAACTGAGGGCCGCATTCCAATGGAATACGGCCCTCAGCTGTGCAAACATCCTGCTGCTTACGCTTTCAAGCATGTCACACAGAGGCTTGCGGCGGAGATCAAGGCCCTACCGTCACCGGCCAACTGGGGGGAACAGCCGGTGACGGGGGCAGTACAAGTTTACGGCCGAAAGCCCTGGTTTCCGCTGCGCTCCAACCAGTTGATGGGCGTCCGCTGTCGCGGCCGGCTGTTGGGTCCAGGGCGTGCCGTCGCAGAGCTCCGGACCCCCTGGACCGGTGCGTCTACGACGTTTTTGGCTGCTGTCCTTCGGATTGTACGTGCCCGTTCCGGCCCTTCTAGCCCCTCCGTTCCTCCGGGGCCTGCGCCACGGAAATTCTTCTTCGGCGCTCCTTCGTCGCTTACCTCCTCGAAGATTTTCCGGGTCTTGCCCTGCGGGTAGACGGGCCTGCACGGGCACAGCTCCGCAAGCTTCGCCAGCAGCCAAAAACAACGGGGGAGAGGGAAGCTGGCCGGTCACCTGAGCCGCCCGACACCCCCACGTCTCTGCAAGGACAAAAACCATGAACGATCGCATTGCACGCGCGGGCCTGACCCGCCTGTTCGAACCCAACGACACCGTTGGGCGGACCCTCGTGGGCAGGCTTGGCGCGTACGCCGCGCTGCGGCTCGCCACCGGCGCCCAGCCCGCCCACACCCTCCCGGACGTGACGCCGGAGGAGCTGGCGGCCGCGCTGAAGCGCTGGGCACCCCGCGTGCCTGACCTGGCCCCGGACAAGGACCTCGCCACCATCGAACGCCTCGGCGGCGGCTTCCTGATCCCCGGCGACGAGCACTGGCCCACCGGGCTGGACGACCTCCCGGACGCGCCCCTGGGCCTCTGGTACCGGGGCAACATCGGCAACGGGATCCCCGATCCGTCCCGCTGCGCGGCCCTCGCAGGATCACGGGACTGCACGAGCTACGGCGCCGCCGTGACCGGCGATATCGCCTACAGCCTGGCCCAGCGCGGAATCTGCGTCATCGCCGGACTCGCCTACGGCATCGACGCCCACGCCCACCGCGCCGCCCTCGCCGGACATCAGGGCGGCGGCCCCTCCACCATCGCGGTCCTTGCCGGGGGACTGGACCGGGACTACCCGTCCGGTAACGCCGACCTCGCGGCCGCGATCCGCGCCAACGGCCTGACACTGTCCGAGCTGCCCCCAGGATCCGCACCTACCCGGTACCGCTTTTTGCAGCGGAACCGCATCATCGCAGCCCTGGCCGGCGTCACGTGCGTGGTGGAAGCCCGCTGGCGCTCCGGTGCGCTGAACACGGCCTACCACGCCGAAACCATCGCCCGGCACGTCGCCGCCGTCCCCGGCAGCGTTCACAGCGCCAACTCCGCAGGATGCCACCGGCTCCTGAAAGAAGGCGGCGCGGTACTCGTCTCCGACGCCGCCGAACTGACCGAACTGCTCGCCAGCTAGACAGGGTGGTGGCCGCGACGTGTGTCCCGGCCACCGGCCTCGCCTTGAAAGGAAACGGAACGATGACTGATTTCTGGGATCCCGACGGCGATTTCGATTACGAGGCACACCATGAAGCACTCGAACGCGCCAAAGCCGATACCGCAGCCGCGACCATCGGCCGCCCCGCACTGGCTGCCGCGCTGTACCACTTCGGCCTGCAGAGAGAGCCGGGACCCACGTTCACCCCCGGACTCCTCTCAGCGCTGCAGGAATGGCGGGACCTGATTGAGTCCATCGAGGCAGCTCCCGCCCTCCAGGAAGTCAAAGCACTGCACCGCCAAGCGGAGGATCTTGAACGCGCCATTCACTCACTCGCTGGATGACGCCAAGGGGGGCCGGTCACCGCGGGCGGTCCGCCGCCCGTGGCCGGCTTTGGTGGTGGTTGCCGGCGGCGGACCGCCAATCCCGCAACAGTCAGGTGCCGGGCGGCGGCCGCCGGCGGCAAACCGGAGCTGACAGCGTCGTGGGGTTTTCGTGGGGCGGGGCAGTGAAGGGCAGGCTCGCGGGGCTCGCCCTGGTTTCCGCTGCGCTCCAACCAGTTGACGGGCGTCCGCTGTCGCGGCCGGCTGTTGGGTCCAGGGCGTGCCGTCGCAGAGCTCCGGACCCCCTGGACC